>JADLAB010000613.1 GCA_020848455.1 Polyangiaceae bacterium | reverse complement strand
GGCTCGCCGGTCACGCCGCCTCCCCGGTCGGGACGTGGCGCGCGAAGAAGCGGCGGATGCGCGCGACCAGCACCTCGGGGTACTCGGCCGGCGTGTAGTGGGTGCCGCCCTCGACGACGCAGAGCTCCGAGCCCGGGATGCGCCGGTGCAGGCGCTCCACCGAGGCGAGCGGGGTCATCGCGTCGCGCGTGCCGGCGGTGATGAGCGTCGGCACGCGCACCTTGTCGAGGTGGCGTGCGGCGCTGTAGGTCGACAGGAGGCGCATGACCGTGAGGTAGCGCGACCAGTCCACGTGCCGGAACTCGTCGAGGATCTGCTCGAAGAAGGCCGGGTCGCGCGCCAGGAGGCCGATGCGCACGAGCAGCCGCCCCATCCCGGGCCGGCCGAGGATGCGCACGCTGAGCGGATTGAACAGCCGCCCGAGCGGGTGCGCGGCGAGCTCGAGCGCGCGGGTCACGGCCCACGCTGCGCCCGGGACGGGCAGCGCGTGGTAGAGCAGCGCCTCGAAGGGCCCGTTGATGAGCACGAGCGCCTGGATGTCCGTGTCCGGGTCGCGGCCGAGGTACTCGAGGCTCACGGGCACCGCCATCGACCAGCCGCCGAGCACGAAGCGCTCGAGGCGCTCGGCTTGCACCACGGCCTCGAGGTCCTCGACGTTGTGCTCGACGCCGTAGGCGTGCGGGTCGGCCGGTGCGCCCGAGCGGTGGAAGCCGCGCATGTCCCAGGTGACGATGGTGCACAGGTCCGAGAGCGGCTCGAGCACGCGCCGCATCGCCACGAGGGGCGCGCCCATCGCGGGGGGCATGAGCCAGGTGTGCGGGCCCGAGCCGAGCACGTAATAGGTGAGGTCGGTGCCGTCGGCGCTCCGGGTGTGCCGGACGCGGAGATCCTTTGTCATCGCACGGGCATGCTAGCGCGCCGGCGCCCCCGCGTCGCCCGCCCGCCCGAGCGCGGTCCGGCGCTCGCGCGTGCGGTGGCGGCGGCGCGCGGGAGGCCCCTCAGCCGCAGTCGTCCGTGATGCAGGTCGCGAGCTCGGCCGGGCAGCTCGCCAGCATGCAGCTCTGGCAGTCGGGGCTGCCGGGTCCCTGCAGGCAGTCGAGGAGGCAGCTGCCGAGCAGGCAGAGCTGCACGTCGTCCCAGGCCGACTGCCCGCTCGGGCAGGCGTCGCTGCGGCAGTTCCACAGGCAGCCGAGTCCGAGGCCGCAGCCCTGGGCGCACACGAGGACCTCCCCGCACGTCGTGCCCGGCCCGCAGCTCGGGTCGGCGGCGCAGTCCGGGTCGGCGCAGTCGGCGGGGCCGTCGCCGTCGTCGTCGAGGCCGTTGGCGCAGTCGAGCTCGACCTGGCCGGCGCAGTCCGGGCTCGCGAAGCAGTCGGGGTCGGCGCAGTCGGTGGCGCCGTCCGCGTCGTTGTCCACGCCGTCGGCGCAGCTCACCTCGCTGCCGACGCCCTGGCAGTCGTCCGCCACGCAGGCCGCGAGCTCGGCCGCACAGTTCGCGACCATGCACGACTGGCACGCCGCCCCGCCCGGATCGCTCGCGCACGCGACCAGGCACTGGTTCGCGAGGCAACTCTCGACCGCGTCGTAGAGCACCTGGGCCGTGGGACAGCCGGCGGCCTGGCACGCCATCGTGCAGGCGAGATCGCCGCCGCAGCCCGATGCGCAGCTCATCACCTCGCTGCACGTCGCGCCGACTCCGACGCAGGCCTGGTCGGCCGCGCAGTCGGGATCGGCGCAGTCGACGGGGCCGTCGCCGTCGTCGTCGAGCCCGTCGATGCAGTTCGTCTCGACGAGCCCCTGGCAGCTCGGGGCGGCGACGCAGTCGGAGTCGGCACAGTCGACGGCGCCGTCGGCGTCGTCGTCCCAGCCGTTGGCGCAGTCGCTCTCGGTGCCTCCGCCCTGGCAGGTGTTGGCGAGGCAGGCGGACGTCTCGGGGCCGCACGCGGTCTGCATGCAGGTCTGGCAGGCGGCGCTCCCGGGCGTGGCGGCGCACTCGGCCAGGCAGTGCAGCATGAGGCAGTTCTGCATGGCCTGGAAGGCCGCCTGCGCCGTGGCGCAGCCGTTCGCCTCGCACGCCGCGATGCACGCGAAGTCCCCGGCGCAGGCCTGGGTGCAGACCAGGATCTGGCTGCAGCGCCAGAGCGAGCCGCCGCACGAGGGCGTGCCCACGCAGTCCGAGTCGGCGCAGTCGACCGGTCCGTCGCCGTCGTCGTCCTGCGCGTTCGTGCACGCCGTCTCCACCAGGCCCTGGCAGCTCGGGTGAAACACGCAGTCCGGGTCGGCGCAGTCGACGGCGCCGTCGGCGTCGTTGTCCTGGCCGTCCTCGCAGGCGAGCTCCACGGCACCCTGGCAGGCGTCGGCCAGGCAGGCGGTCACCACCGTGCCGCACGCGGCCGACATGCAGCTCTGACAGGCGGCGCCGCCGGGGTCGCCGGCGCACTCGGCGAGGCAGCTCGCGACGAGGCACTGCTGCAGGGCCCCGAAGGCCGCCTGCCCGCTCGCGCAGCCCGCCGCCTGGCAGGTCGACACGCACGCGAAGTCCGGCCCGCAGGCCTGTGCGCAGCCGAGGATCTGCCCGCAGGTCCAGCCCGAGGCGCCGCAGGCGCCGACGCCCGCGCAATCCGGATCGGCGCAGTCGACGTGGCCGTCGGCGTCGTCGTCGAGGCCGTTGGCGCAGGCGGTCTCGACCGCGGGCTGGCACGCGGGGTCGGCGGCGCAATCGGCGTCGAGGCAGTCGATCGGTCCGTCGTCGTCGTCGTCGAGGCCGTTGGCGCAGGCAGTCTCGACCGCGGGCTGGCACGCGGGGTCGGCGGCGCAATCGCCGTCGAGGCAGTCGATCGGCCCGTCGCCGTCGTCGTCGAGGCCGTTGGCGCAGTTGGCCTCGAACATCGGTCCGGCCCCACCACCTCCGGGAGCCTCGCCGCCCGGGGCGTCGCCGCCCGGGGCCTGGCCGGCCGCAGCGCCCGCACCTCCGGCCCCGTGGTCGCGCGGCGCGCCGCCGAGGGGCGTTCGACCGCAAGCGAGCGGTGCGGTGGTCGCCGCGAGGGCGAGGCCGAGCCAACCGAGGACGCTCCGGATCTGCATGTCTGCCGTGCTTTCTAGCTGCGTGCGGAGGCGGACCGGGGGCGGTCGCCCGTCGCTGCCGTGGGGTCGCTGTGCCCCGGGCGGCGGCGCATCATAGCGCGCCGGCGCGCCCCTGCTCGCCGGTCACTCGTCGACGCGGTCGGGGAGGCACTCGGCGATGTCGCGCACCAGGCGGCGGGTGTCCACGTCGGCGTCCTGCAGCGGCGCCCCCGAGAGCAGCTTCTTGTGCAGCTTCAGCACCCGCGGCTTGCAGTCGGCGTCGTGGCAGGCGCAGGCGTCGGCCTTGAGCTTCTCGAGGTCGGCGAGCGACGGCAGGGCCTTGTCGCAGCCGGCGAGCGGCGCCGCGGCGACGAGCGCCGCGCCGAGGACGAGCGGGACACGGGTGCGGAGGCGCATCGGCCGCGGAACGATACCACGGCCGCGCGGGCGCCCGTGCCCACCATTCGCCCGTCAGGGAGCGCGCGCGCAGCGGAACCCGACGTTCTGTTGCCGTGCGCTCGGCAACAGGGAGTAGCGATGCGCGGCCCGGAGCGTCGGGGCCGTGTCGTGATAACCCCCGCCGCGAATGACGCGCTGGTTCGGGGCCGGCTCGGCCACGACGTCCGGGTCGTCGGTATTGGCGCAGTCGGCCGTGCACGTCGACTTCGTGTACCAATCGAAACGATACCAATCGAAGACCCACTCCCAGACGTTGCCGCCGAGATCGTAGTGGCCGTACGCCCCGGCGCCGCCCAGCTTGGACCCGACGCGCACGACATCCGTGGGCGCGCAGCCGGAGGCGCCGTCGCCCACGCAGCTCGCGCCGTCGAAGAAGCTCGCCTCGCTGGCGTCGACGCTCGTGCTGGCCGCCGGGCTCGACCAGGGGAAGTAGCGGTTCTCGCTGCCTCCAGCCGCCGCGAACTCCCACTCGGCCTCGGTCGGCAACCAGCCCCCGTCCCAGGCGCAGAACGCGAACGCCTCCGTCCAGCTGACGCAGTTCTGCGGCTTCTGCTCGTTCGTGGCCGGATCGTCGGTCCATGTGTGGAAGCCGGGCTCGCCGCACTGGAGCGCCTGCGTGAGCAAGGTCTTGTCGGCGACGAGCGCGCCGACCCAGGCGATGTTCCACCCGCTGTTCGGGACCGACGGATCCGCTCCCGCTCCGGGCTCTGGCGGGCTCGACTGCGTCCCTCCGCCCGCGGTGACGAAATCGCGAAACCGCCCCACGGTGACCTCGAACGTGTCGAGGCGGAACGGGCTCAGCACGATGGGGTGCTCGGGCTTCTCCGCGGGCCCGTAGCCGTACGGGTCGGAGTCCGCGCTCTGCTCGGCGTCGTTGCCGCTCGTGCTCCGGCCCATCTGGAACGACCCGCCGGGAACCAGCTGGCTGTCGCAGCAGCCCGCGGTGCCCACGGAGACCCCGCAGTCGAGCTCGCAGCCGGGCTTCGAGCTCGTCCCACCCCCCGAGCCACCGGTGGCTCCGCCCGAGCCGCCGGTGGCTCCGCCCGAGCCGCCGGTGGCTCCGGAGCCGCCTGCGCCGTCGCTCGTCGTGACGCCGTCGCCGAGCGTCGCGGCGGGGAGCGCGCACGCCACCACCCCGAGCACCAGCGCCGAGCAGGCGAGGGTGCTGCGACCTGACCAGTGCGGCGCCCGGGCCCCCATGAGCGCCGATATTCTCATGGCGAGCCGGGTCGCGCCAGGCTCGGCGCCAGGGTCAAGGGCCGCGGGGCGCGCGCCCGTCACGGACCGCTCGCAAGCCGCTCGGTGCGCCGTCTGCCGCTGTCTTGGGGGACCGCGCGCTCGGTGCTAAGACCGGCGCCATGTCCACTCCGAGGCTGCCCCACCTCCGCGCGCTCGCCCTCGCGCTCGCCCTGCCGCCGCTCGTCGGCGGCTGCATGTGGAAGGAGGATCACGAGCGCAGGATGAACGAGGCCTTCCAGCGCCTGTCGGCCGAGCAGGAGGCGCACGGCAAGGACGTCGCGGTCGCGCTCGGCCACATCTTCGAGCTCTACGGCAAGCTCGGCGACGCCCTCGCCGAGGCGGAGAAGCTCGCGGGCGAGCTCGCGACCCGCGACCAGCGCATCGACGCGCTCGAGGTGTCCGCGGCCGACCTGCAGAGGAAGCTCGACGACGCCACGGCCCTGCACCAGCAGCTCGCGGCCGAGCTCGAGCGCGCCGGCAAGAACGTCGGCAAGCTCGTCACCGAGCGGGGCGCGCTCACGAAGTCGCTCGAGGAGACGAAGGCGCGCCTCGAGGAGCTGCGCAAGGCCCAGGAGGCGGCGAACAAGCGCGCCGACCTGATGCGCGAGCTGTTGCTCAAGTTCAAGCGCCTCATCGACTCGGGCGAGCTCGACGTGGTGCTGCGCGACGGGCGCATGGTGCTGCGCCTCCGCAACGACGTGCTCTTCGACTCGGGCAAGGTCGCCCTCAAGGACGAGGGCAAGAAGGCGCTCGAGGAGGTGGCCGGCATCCTCGCGACCTTCACGGACCGGCGCCTCGAGGTCGTCGGCCACACCGACAACGTGCCCATCGCGACCGAGCGCTTCCCGTCGAACTGGGAGCTGTCGACCGCGCGCGGCGTCGCGGTCGTGCGCTTCCTGCTCGACAAGGGCGTGCGGGGCGATCTGCTCGAGGCGGCCGGCAAGGGCGAGTACGACCCCGTGGCGCCGAACGACACGCCCGAGGCGCGCGCCAAGAACCGCCGCATCGAGATCGTGCTGCAGCCGAACCTCGCCGAGCTCGTGCAGGTGCCGGAGCTCGGCAAGTAGCCGTTCGGCGCCGCGCGCAGGACGCGCGCCTTGACAGAGAAGTGAATGACGTTCACAATATGAACGTGATTCACGCTGAGCGTCTGGAGCGGCGGCGCGCCCTGCGCGAGGAGGCCATCGTCGACGCGGCGCTCGGCCTGCTCGCGCACGAGGGGCTCGAGGGCCTGACGCTGCAGCGGGTGGCGGGCGCCCTCGACTGCGTGCCCGCGGCGCTCTACCGCTACTACCCCGGCAAGGACGCCCTCGTCGCCGCGATGCAGCGGCGCACGGTGAGCGCGCTCCATGCCCGGCTCACGGCCTTCGAGGCGGGCCTCGGGGCGCACCTCGCCGGGCTCGACCTGACGGCGCGCGAGCGCGCGCTCGCGGCGGTGCTCGGGCTCGGGCGCTTCTTCTTCGACGCCCACGCCGCCATGCCCGAGGCGTTTCGCCTCGTGCAGGCCCTGCTCGCCGACCCGCGCCGGCTCGTCGGCGACGCGGACGCGGCGCGCACGGCCCCGCTCGTCGCGGCGCTCTTCGCCGATCTCGGCCGCATCGTGGCCGAGGCTGCGGAGCGCGGCGCGCTCGAGCCCGGCGAGGCCACGCTGCGCGTGCTCGTGCTCTGGGCGGCCCTGCAGGGCGCGCTCTCGCTCGAGAAGCTCGCGCGCTTCGAGCCCGCGCGCATCGACGTGCGCGCCATCGGCCGCGCGGCACAGGCGGCGCTCTTGCGCGGCTTCGGCGCTCGCCCGGCGGCGCTCGCGCGCGCCCTCGCGGCGCTCGATGGCTTCGTGCCGGTCGAGCCGGCCGCGACCTGACCCTCCCCCACCCGCCCCCCGCCCCGAGGTAGATCATGCTCCCCGTGTCGTTGCCCTCCTTCGCGCTCGGCGCCGCCTCCTGGACGCTCGCCGAGTACTGCATCCACCGCTTCGCCGGCCACGGGCCCCACCGCAAGCCCGGCCGCGGGCTCGGGCGGCTGTCGCCGCTCGAGATCGCGCGCGCCTTCCACACCGAGCACGTCGCGCACCACCAGAACCCGAGCTACTTCGCGCCGAGCTGGAAGAAGGCGCTCGTCGCCGTGGCCGTCGTGCCGGTGGTCGGCTCGGTGGCGGCGCTCGCGGTCGGGCGGCGTCGGGGCCTGTCCTTCGCGCTCGGTTTTGCCTCGGCCTACGTCGGCTACGAGGTGATGCACCGGCGCATCCACGTGCGGCCCCCGCGCGGGCGCTACCTGCGCTGGGTCTACCGCAATCACCTCTTTCACCACCTCTCGCCGAAGGTCGATCACGGCGTGACCGTGCCCTTCTGGGACACGCTGCTCGGCACCTCGGTCGCGCCGCCGCAGGTGGTGCGCCTGCACCCGCGCCTCGTGCCGCCGTGGCTGCTCGACCCCGAGACCGGCGCGGTGCGCGCCGAGCACGCGGCCGACTACGCGGTCGGGCCGGCGAGCGGCGCGCGCGCGCGGCCGCCGGCCGAGCGGCCGAGCTGAGCTTGTCCCCGGCGCGGTCGGCCCGCTATCGTGACGAGGCTGGGTCACGGGAGCGGGAGACGCGGCGCGCTCGAGGAGAGCGACATGCGCACCTTCGTCGGTACGGTACGGGTCCTCGGCGTGCTCGCGGCGCTCGGTGCGAGCGGCTGCGCGCCCATCGTGGCGCGCGCGACGCTGCGACAGCTGCAGCTGCGCGCGGGCTTCGACCTCGGCTGCCCGCAGGGCTGGATGGCGATGGTGCCCATCGACGAGCGCGCCAAGGGCGTGATGGGCTGCGGTCGCCGCGCGTTCTACCTCGAGAGCTGCGAGCCGAGCCTCGGAGTCTGCTCGTGGACGCTCGACGGCCCGATCGAGGCGCTGGCGCCGGCGTACGTCGCGCCTCCGGGGCCGGCCGTGGGTCCACCCGGCGGCGTGCCCACCGCGCGCCCCGGCTACGATCCCTTCGGCGAGCGGCTGTAGCAGCAAACTCCGCGCCGGCGTGACGCGGCTTCGGCGTGACGTGACTTCAGGCTTCGGGCTTCGGACTTCAGGCCCAGAAGCCGGAGCGCGGATCCCTGTCGCCTCCCGCCCTCTCGCTGGATCGCGCTCGTCGCGCGCCTCGCGATCCTCGCCGCGTCGACGTCTGACGAGTCCGTCAGGGTCGGCCGAGCACGGCCCCGCTGTCGCCGACGAGCACGGGGCTCGTGCCGGTGCCGGCGATGCCGTGCAGCACCACGGCGGCGCCGCTCTGCCGCATCCTCCAGCCCGTGCCGTCGTAGTGCAGCACGGCGCCGCGCTTGCCCACGGCGTACACGTCGCTCGGCCCGCTGCCCCAGACGGACTCGAGGTCGAGGTCGGTGCCGCTCGACAGCGTCTTCCAGCCCGTGCCGTCGTAGTGGTGGATGGTGCCGAGCTGGCCCACGGCGAAGACGTCGCTCGGGCCGCTGCCCCACACGGCGGTCAGCCACTTGTCGCTCGGCGCCTTCTGCGTGGCCCAGGCCTTGCCGTCCCAGCGCAGGAGCGCGCCCTTCTCGCCGACGGCGAAGCCCGTGTCGGCGTTCGCGAGCCACACGCCGCGCAGGTTGTCCTCGGTGACGCTCGGCTGGGCCGACCAGGCGCTGCCGTCCCAGCGCACGATCGTGCCCTTGTCGCCGACGGCGAAGGCAAGCGTCGGCCCAGAGCCCGCGATCCCGGTGAGCGTCCGGTCGGCCCCTGCGGGGACCTTCGTCACGCGCTGGCCGTCCCAGCGGAGCACGAAGCCGCCGCGCCCGACCACGAAGACGTCCGTCGCCGACGAGCCCCACACGGCGCGGAGCCAGTCGTCGCTCTCGGAACGCTCCTCGACCCAGTCGCCCGAGGCGCCCTTGCGGTGCAGCAGCGCGCCGTTGCTGCCCACCGCGAAGGCCTCGCCGCTCGGCGCCACCCACGCACCGAAGAGCGGCTGCGTCAGGCCGACCGAGGTGCGCTCGAGGCCCGCGCCGGCGCGGCGGAAGAGCGCGCCGTTCGAGCCGGCCGCCCAGAGCGCGTCGGGCTCGCCGGCGAGCGCGTAGAGATCGTCCTTCACCTCGCCGAAGGGCGCCCAGCTCGTGCCCTCGCGCCGCAGGGCGAGGCGCAGGCCCACGGCGACGACGTCGCTCGCCCCGCCGCGCAGGGCGTAGATCGCGCGCATCTTGTTCTTGCCGAGCGTCTCGGTCTTCCAGCCGCCGCCGTCGTAGTGCAGCACGACGTGCCCGCGCTCCTCGCGGTGCAGGCCCGCGGCGTAGACGTCCTTCGGGCCGCGGCCCCACACGGCGTAGAGCGTGACGTTGGGCAGGCTCTCGTGCTTCGTCCAGCTCTTGCCGTCGTAGCGGAGCACGGTCTCGTGCCCGACGGCGAAGACGTTCGCCGGCCCGTCGCCCCAGAGCGCGAAGAGCTCCTCGGCGGCGGGCGCGGCCTCGCTCTTCCAGCTCGTGCCGTCGTAGTGGAGCACCGTCGCCTTCTTCGCCTTCGCGGCCGACTTTCCCACGGCCCACACGTCCCGCGGCCCCGAGCCCCACACGGCGTCGAGCTTGTCCGTCGTGCCCGTGGCGAGCGCCTGCCAGCTCTTGCCGTCGTAGTGGAAGGCAGCGCCCTCGGTGCCGACGGCGAAGACGTCGTCGGGCCCGGCGCCCCAGACGCCGCGCAGATCTTGCTCGCTGCCCGTCGGCTGGAGCACATGGCCGGTCCCGTCGAAGTGAAGGACGGTGCCCCGCTCGCCGACGGCGAAGACGTCCGTCGCGCTCGCCGCCCAGAGCCCGAGGAGCTTGTTGCCCTGCGGCTTCGGGCTCTGCCAGCAGAAGCCGTCCGTGCTGCACACCGCGCCCGGAGCTGCCGCCGTCGGGGCGGGCGCAGGCGCCGGCTCCGCGGCGGTCGTGACGGAGGCCGCGCCGGAGGTCGCGGGCGCCGCGCTCGGGCCGGCCGTCGGCGCCGCCGTGGGCGTCGTCGGGCCGCCTGTCTTCGAGGCGCAGGCCGCGGCGAGGAGCGTGAGCGTGAGCCCTGCGAGAGACAGGCCGAGCGTGCGGCGGAGCGCGGTTCGTGGCGAGCGCGTCATGGCGTCCATCTAGCGACGGGCCGGGGGTGGGACAACATTTGCGGTGGGGCGGTCGAACTTGCTCTAGGCTCGAGCGCCATGGTGGAGCCTCGGCGCGCGGGCGGGTCGTCGCGGGGCGGCGTCGCGCTCGCGACCCTCGCGCTCGGCGCTGCTGCGCTCGGGTGTGGCTCCGAGCGGAGCGCGACCCCGACCGCTCCGACGACGCTCGCGACGAGCGCGAACGCGAGCGCGAGCGCGGTGGCGCCCGCACCGACCGGCTCCGGGTCGGCCGCGCGCGCGGACGCCGGTGCGCGCGCGTTCTCGGTCGAGGCGATCCTCGCGCACGTGCGGCGGCTCGCGGGCCCGGAGCTCGCGGGGCGCAAGGCCGGCAGCGCCGGCGAGGCGCAGGCGCGCGCCTACGTCGCCGCCGAGCTCGAGCGGGCCGGCATCGCGGCGCCGCCGGGCGGCCGCACCTTCAAGCTCGTGCCGGTCGGGGGCTGGGAGGTCGTGCCGGGCACGAGCGGCAACGTCTACGGCCTCGTGCGCGGGCGGCGCAAGGACGCGTACGTCGTGCTCGGTGCGCACCTCGATCACCTGGGGCTCGTCGACGGCGTGCTCTACCCGGGCGCCGAGGACAACGCCTCCGGCGTGGCCGTGGTCCTCGAGGTCGGAAGGGCGCTCCAGGCCCACGCGGCGGAGCTCGAGCAGAGCGTCGTCGTCGCGCTGTTCGGCGCCGAGGAGATCGGCATGCTCGGGAGCCTGGCCTACGTGCGGGAGCCGCCCGTCCCGCTCGCCGAGACCACCGTCATGGTCAACGTCGACATGATCGGCCGGCCGCTCGCCGACCAGGCCGGCGTGAGCTTCGCGCTCGTCCCGTTCGGCATCGATCCGGACGAGGCGGTCGGCATCATCGGCACCGAGGGGCGGCCCGCGCTCCGGGCCGTCGTCGACGAGGCGTGTCGCAGCGCGGGCATCCGGCCGGTCGCGCCCGAGGACTTTCCCGCCTTCATCCGCGACGCCCTCAACCGCGTGGCCAAGGGCCGGGGCGACAACGCGAGCTTCGAGCGCATGGGCATCCCGTCCGTGTTCTTCAGCTCGGGCGAGAGCGACGACTACCACAAGCCGACGGACACGCCCGACCGGCTCGACGGCGCCATCCTCGCGGCCCGGGCCGAGGCCATCTACCGCGCGGTCGTCGGGCTCGCGGCGCACGCGCCCGCGCTGCTGCCGGCGCGGGAGTAGGTCACGCGCTCCCCGCCTCGTCGTGACGGCCTCGGTGGCGGAGGCGCGCCACGAGGCCGCGGGCGCCGTGGCTCCGCCTGCGGTAGCCTTCGCAGATGGCCACGGTGAAGCGCTCGAAGGCCAAGGCCCCGCCGGCGGGCGCCAAGGCCAAGGCCAAGGCCGGCCGAGGGGCGAGGGACGGCGTCGTCCTGCTCTCGGGCGGCAACCCGCAGATCGCCAAGGCCGACGGCGACGCCCCGGTGCAGGCGTACATCGCCGCGCTGCCGGGCTGGAAGCGCGAGCTCGGCGAGCGCCTCGACGCGCTCGTCGTGCGCTGCGTGCCCGGCGTGCGCAAGGCCGTGAAGTGGAACTCGCCGTTCTACGGCGTCGAGGGCCAGGGCTGGTTCCTGTCGTTCCACGTCTTCAGCGCCTACGTCAAGGTGACCTTCTTCCGCGGCACCTCGCTGCGACCCGCTCCGCCCGGCGGCACGGGCAAGGAGGCGCGCTGGGTCGATCTCCGCGAGGGCGCGCTCGACGAGGCCGAGCTCGCGACCTGGGTGAAGCAGGCGGCCGCGCTGCCCGGCTGGGTCGCGGGCTGAGGGCGTGAGCGCGGATCGGCGAGCGGAGGAACGCCGCGCACGCGTGCGCCGGGCACGCCGCACCCCTCGTGCTATCTTGGGGTCGTCGGCGGGCCGCCTGGCCCGTTCCGAGGTTGCATGACTGCCGCCATCGTTCTCCCGTCGGATCTTGCGTGAAGCGCATGCGCGCCGCGGGCTTCGAGCCCCGCGGCGCACCGGCCAGCCGCTGAGCCCGAGGCCGCGTGCCCATGCTGGGGCGCGCGCGTACGTGGCTCGCCGCGCGTGCCCCCGGGGCCGCGCACATGGAGGACGTCATCGTGTACGAGCTATCTCGCCTGGGCTTCGGCCCCTTCTTCGAACGACAGCTCGAGCCGGCGGGCGGCGACGAGCTCATCGTGGCCCGCGTCGCGGCCGAGCACCGCGGCGCCTACGAGGTGTGGGCGGCGACCGGCGCGGGGCGCGCGCGCCTGGCCGGACGCCTGCGCCTCGAGCTCGCGGACGCCGGGGCGCCCGGCGTCGGCGACTGGGTCGTCGTCAGGGACGCGCCCGGTCCGGAGCACACGACGATCATCGAGCGCGTGCTCGCGCGGCGCACCGTCTTCCTGCGCGGCGCCGCCGGACGCGAGGCCCGCGCGCAGGTGGTCGCGGCCAACGTCGATCTCGTGTTCGCCGTGTGCGGCCTCGACGCCGACTTCAACCTGCGCCGCATCGAGCGCTACCTCGCCCGCATCTGGGCGAGCGGCGCCGAGCCCAGGGTGCTGCTCAACAAGGCCGACGTCTGCGACGACCTCGCCGCCCGCGTCGCCGAGGTCGAGCGCCACTGCCTCGCCGTGCCGGTCCACGTGACGAGCGCGCTCCGCGAGGAGGGCCTCGAGCCGGTGCGGGCGTGCATCCGCGACGGCATGACCGCCGCGCTCGTCGGCTCGTCGGGGGCGGGTAAATCGACCCTGGTGAACGCCCTGCTCGGCGAGCCGCGGCTGCGCACGGGCGAGGTCCGCGCGAGCGACGGGCGGGGCTGCCACGTCACGACCCATCGACAGCTCGTCCTGCTCCCGGGCGGCGGCCTCTTGCTCGACACGCCCGGCATGCGCGAGCTCGAGCTCCTCGACGAGGAGGGCATCGACGCCGTCTTCGGCGACGTGGCGGAGCTCGCCGGCGCCTGTCGCTTCCGCGACTGCCGCCACGAGACCGAGCCCGGCTGCGCGGTGAGGGAGGCGGTCGAGGCGGGCGGGCTCGAGGCCGAGCGCTACCTGCACTTCCGCAAGCTCGAGCGCGAGGCCCAGGCGAACGAGCTGCGCCACGACGAGCACCGGCGCCGGCAGGCCGAGCGCGTGTGGGGCCAGCTCTCGGACGAGGTCGCGCAACTCAGGAAGTGGAAGGGCGGCAAGCCGTAGGCGGCCGTCGATCAGTAGCTCGCCGCGACGCTCGCGCTGCCGTTGAGACCGGGCCGGTAGAAGCCGCTGCCGTGCTCGAGGATCACGGCGTCGGTGAGGTTGTCGAGGGCGAGGCGAACCGTGAGGCCGGCGACGGGGTCGTAGCGGCCCGCCGCGCGCAGCGACACGAAGCCGGGGGTGCCGCCCGCGGGGATGCGATTGTCCTCGAGGTTCACGGGGTCGTTGAGCCGGCGCTGCGGCAGGCGTGCGTGGGCGCCGAGCTCGAGGCGGAGCTCGCGGGCGGGCTCGACCCACAGCGCGAGCGACCCCGAGACGGGCGGCACGCGGTCGGCGGGCGTGACGGCGGGCAGCTCGAGCCGTGGGTCGTTGTACTGCGTCCCGATCATCGCGAGCAGTCGCGCCTCGACGCCCACGGGGGGCGCGAGGGCCGCGTCGAGCGCGCTCTCGAGGCCCACGTAATCCACGCGCGCGGCGTTGACGCTGTGCTCGTAGCGCTCTCCGGCGGCGCTGTGGCGCGCGCCGTCGAGCGTGGTCGGCGCGAGCGCGACGGCGTCGAGATAGCGCAGATGGAACAGGTACGCCTCCGCGCGCGTGCGGCCGACCGCGACGCGCAGCCCGGCGTCGAGCGACAGGGTGTGCTCGGGGCGCACGTCGGGATTCGGCAGCTGGAAGCGGCCCTTGGCGCGGGCCCCGAGCCCGGAGAAGTCCTGCACGTTGGGCGCGCGCACGCCGCGCCCGGCGTTCGCCACCAGGCTGAGCCCGGGCGCGAGCTCGAGCCGGGCGCCGGTCTCGAGCGCGACGTCGAGCACCGTGCGTGCGAAGGGTGGGCTCGAGCCGGGGTCGCCGACCGAGCGCTCGCGGATGTCGAGGTGAAAGAGCGCGCCGCGCAGGCCGGCGTGGAGCACGAGGCCCCGGACGGGCTCGATCTCGGCGGTCGCGAAGAGGCCCGCCTGGGTCTGCGACGAGCCCGTCGGGAAGCGCTCGGGCGCGGGCGTCTCGATGCCGGTGTCGAGCGCGAGCGTCGCGGCGTCGCTCGTGACGCGGTCGTGGGTCGCGTCGGCGCCGGCGCGGAGCTTCCACGCCCGACCGCCGAGCTCCGTCTCGGCGCGCACGCTCGCGGCGTCGGAGCCGTTCGACTCGAGGTCGCGCGTGTCGCGCGGCACGAGGCGCAAGAGACCGGGGCACGCGTCCGCCGCCACGGTCGAGCCGTCGACGACGCACAGCTCGGACAGGCTCCGGCGCCGGATGTGCTCGTGCAGGCGCTGCCAGCCGACGAGCACGCTCGCGCCGCGGTACGCCGAGCTCGCCAGGGTGGCGCGGTGGCGCAGCGTGGCGGAGGTCATCGTGCGGTAGAGGGGCTCGAGCGAGGACTCCGCCCGGGCGGGGCGCGCGCTCTTGAAGAGCGGCACGAGCTCGTCGTAGCGGCGGAGCTCGGGGCGCAGCGCGAGCTGCGCGCGCAGCACGAGCTCGGTGCCGGGAGCGAGGCGCGCGCGGAACGAGGCGTCGCCCGCGTAGGTCTGGAAGGCCGTGCCCTGCTCGGTGCCGGACAGCTCCGGCAGGTACGCGCCGCCGGGCGCGCGCTCGAGGCCGATGAAGGCGCCTTCGACCGGGCTCGGCAGGCCGCCCCCGGGCCGGATGTCGCCGCTCTGGAAGTACGAGAGCCCGACGTGCACGGCCCAGCGCTCGGCCCCGTGCTCGAGCGCCACGCGCGAGGTCGATCCGAAGGGCGCCACGGTGAAGGCCTGGTAGGCGCGCGCGCTCGTGACCCCGCCCTCGACGAGGGAGTAGTCGGGGAGCCGCGTCGCGAGCGCCACGACGCCGCCGAGCGCGTCGCTGCCGTGGACCACCGAGGCCGCGCCCCGGACGACGTCCACCGTGTGGAGCGCGTACGGATCGACGAGCCCGAGGTACGGGTTGTTGCCGGCGCGGAAGATCGTCGCGTCGAGCGGCACGCCGTCGACGAGGTGCAGCACCTCGCGGCTCGACAGGCCGCGCACGTACACGGTGCCCTGACCGGGCGAGGTCTGCTGCACCGATACTCCGGTGTGCCCGCGCAGCGCGTCCGCGAGGCTCCCGGCAGTGACGTCGAGGATTCGCTCGGCGGAGACGTGCGTGACGGCCCGGCCCGAGGCGCCGGTGTCCGGGGCGTTGGGCTCGCCCTCGACGGTCACCTCGAGCGGCTCGGCGCTCGCCCCCGCGCCCGGCTCGGCGGCGGAGCCGCGCGACGCTCCGAGGAGCGCGACCATCGCCCCGAGCCACGCGTGGGAGGCACGTCCGTGGTGCATCACGCACTGCGCATCAAGGGGCAGACCGACGGGACCCCGGGCGGGGCCGCGGCGTAGGCGGCCCCGGAGCCGCCGCAGGCGGGCGCCCCGAGCCGGCAGAGCGAGACGAGGGCGGCATGGGGTGCGTGGCGGCGCGCCATGCTGCCGGTCTACCACGCAGCTCGCGGCAAGGCGCTGCTCCTCGTCACTCGCCACGCACGACCACCGCCCGTCCTCGACCGCGAGCGCGCGATCCCGCGCCGCCGGTGCGGGAGTAGGTCACACTCGAGCGGCGTCGCGCGACGAGATGGGCATGCGAGCCCATGGTCTCTGGCTGATGCTCGCGCTCGTGGCCTGTCGCGACGCGGAGGCGCGCCACACGCCGCGGGTGAGCGCGGAACTGCCGGCGAGCGCGGAGCCGCGGGCGAGCGCGGCGGCCGAGCCGAGCGCCGCGCCCGTCGCGACTGCGGCGCCGGAGGCCCCGGAGGCGCTCGAGGTGCCGGCGAGCATCGAGGAGCTCGCCGTCCCGGGCGACGTGCGCGCGCTCGTGGTGCGCGGCCGCCCGGGTGCCGAGATGCACACCGTGTTCATGCCCGGGCTCTGCTCGAACGCGTACGGCTACCTCTACTCGTTCCCGGAGACGGCGCGCCTGCACGGCGGGGTCGTCGCGCTCGACGGCGACGCGCCTTGCGGGGCGGCCGACTCGGGCTTCCGGTCCTTCAGCTGGAATCCCGCGCTCCAGAAGAAGCGCGTGCTCGCGGCGCTCGAGGCCGCGCACGTGCCGGTTCCCGACGACGGGCTCACGCTCGCCGGCTACTCCTCGGGCGCCTCGATCGCCGAGCTCATGCACGCAGAGTGGCCCGACCTCTTTCCGCGCCTCGTGCTCATCGCGCCGCCGGTCGATCCCGAGCCCTACCGCCTCCGGACGGCGCGCGGGGTCGTCTC
This sequence comes from Polyangiaceae bacterium, assembly GCA_020848455.1. Classification (GTDB taxonomy): domain Bacteria; phylum Myxococcota_A; class Polyangia; order Polyangiales; family Polyangiaceae; genus JACRDA01. The sequence goes on along the minus strand of JADLAB010000613.1, from coordinate 4,759 downwards.
GATGGCGTGCTCGCTCGATGTGACCTCGCGCATGAAGCTCGCGGTGCGGCGCCTCGCCGCGCTGTCCGTCCCGGCGATCTACCTCGAGATGCCGGGCTGCACGCACGGCAACGTCGCCGAGGGCGAGCGCGTGTTCGACCAGGCCTTCGGGTGGCTCGAGCGGGACCGCCCGCGGTGAAGCCCGCTTGCCCTCGCGCCCGGCCGCGGCAGCGCGCGCTTGAGCCGTGCCGCGCGGCGCCCTAACCTGGCGTGTGGCCGTGGGGCGATGCGCGCCCACCTGCGCGGCACCGGGAAGGATCCATCGTGAAGATCCCCGAGCGCTTCTACCGAGATCTCCTCGATGGCCTCACCGATGGGGTCTACTTCGTCGATCGCGACCGGCGGATCACGTACTGGAACCACGGCGCCGAGGTGATCACGGGCTACCGCGCCGCGGAGGTCCTCGGCTCGCGCTGCTGGGACAACCTGCTCCGCCACGTGGACGCGACTGGCCGGGAGCTCTGCCACGACGGCTGCCCGCTCACGGCGACGCTGTGCGACGGCGCCGACCGAGCGGCGGCGGTCGCGCTGTTGCACAAGGAGGGTCATCGCGTCCCCGTGAAGGTGCGGGCGTCGGCGATCCGCGACGAGGCCGGCGCCATCCTCGGCGCCGTCGAGACGTTCCAGGACGACTCCGAGCTCGCGGAGACGGCCCAGCGCTTGGAGGCCCTGCGGGAGCTCGCCTACCTCGACGCCTTGACCGGCGTCGGGAACCGCCGGTACGCGGAGGCCGAGCTCGCCACGCGCCTCGCCGAGCGCCGGCGGCACGGCATCCCGTTCGGCCTGCTGTTCGTCGACGTCGACCGCTTCAAGGACGTCAACGATCGCCACGGCCACGAGGTCGGGGACGCCGTCCTGCGCCTCGTCGCTTCCACGCTCCGGCACGCCGCCCGCGTGAACGATTTCGTCGGTCGCTGGGGCGGCGAGGAGCTGGTCGTGATCGCCGCCCACGCCCCCGCGGGGACCTTGCAGCCGATCGGCGACCGCTTCCGGGCGCTCGTCGAGCGCTCGGTGACGAGGACGCCGACGGGCTCGCTCTCGGTCACCGTCTCCATCGGCGCGGCGCTCGCGCGGGCGGACGACACGCCGGCGACCCTGATCGCCCGCGCCGACGAGCTCATGTACCGGGCGAAGGCGGCGGGGCGGAATCGGGTCGTGGCCGAGGCGGAGTCGCCGTGAGCTCGAGCCGCCGCGGCGCTCGTCTTCGGCGTCGCGAAGGGCGTGGGAAGGATGTGCATCTTCCCGTGACAGCCGGTAACATGAGGGTGCAACGAGTAGCAACTGGCAACCCAAGTGATCACCGGGTCCCCTCGACGCCTCACGTCTCGTCGCCGTCGCCGCGCGGCGCGCGCGCCGCATTCAGGGCGCCGCGCCGTCGTACCGGATCGCGCCCGACGTGGCGGGGTCGTAGCCGGCGACACGCCCGAGGGCCTGCCGGAAGGCGAGCGACTGGGCGACCTCGCAGACCGCGACGCACTCGGGCCGGCCGAGGTTCTCGGCGCGCAGCACGAGATCGTACGACTCGGTCGCGAGCCGGAGGAACGTCATGCCGACGCGTTCGGCCCAGGCGGCCGTCGTGAGGGCCGCGTCCACCTCGCCCCGCACGAGCGCGCAGGCGGCGTCGCGGTGACTCTCGTACACCGCGACCCTGGTGCGGAGCGTCGTCAGGCGCGTGCCCGCCTCGAGGAGCGCGCGGTCGAGGTGGGCCCGCACGCCCGCGCTCGGCTCGCGCGCGGCGAGGCGCTTGCGGGCGAGGTCGGTGACGCTCCGCAGGCGCACGGTCGCGGGGTGCGCGAGGCCGACGTCGCGCTCCACGAGGTGCACGCGCGCGAGCCGCACGGTCGCGACGTGCGAGGGCGGCGGCTCGCCGTGGAAGCCCGCGAAGAGGACCGCGCCGGCGGCCAGGTGCTCGAACGCCGCGCCGCGGTCGGCCTGCACGAAGCCGACCAGGTGCGCGTGCTGCCGCGCGAGGCAGTCGAGGAGGATCTCGACGACGACGTCGCCGTTGGCGGCGAGCAGCGGCGGTGGGGCCGGCGCGCTCGTGACGACGGGCGACCCGAGCGCCTGCGCCGTGGCGCCGCTCTCGCGGCGCTCGGACCAGGCGAGCACCTCGTCGCGGAGAAAGCGCCACTCCGATCCGACGCGCAGGCCCGGCAGGCCCTGGGCGAGCAGGCGGTAGATCTGCTTCGGGTGGACGCGCAGGAGGCGCGCGACCTCGGCGCTCTTCAGGAGCTCGCCTCCGGGCTGCGGCGGGGGGCTCGGTTCGTGCGCCACGGCGTCATGGCTACCACGTCTGGCCGCGCGGGGCGTCGGGCGGAGGCGAAGCGACGATGACGAGGGGTCGCCGGCGGGCCTTGCAGGCCCTGGTCCTCTGCCTCGCGGCGCTCTCGGTCCCCGCCGGCTGCGAGCGCGGCCAGGCGACGCCGGCGCCGCACGAGGACGGGCTCGTCGTCTTCGCCGCGGCCTCGCTTCGCGACGCGTTCACCGCCATCGGGGCCGACTTCGAGCGCGCGCACCCCGGCGTGACGGTCACCTTCCAGTTCGCCGGCACGCAGGAGCTCCGCACGCAGCTCGAGCACGGCGCCGCCGCCGACGTGTTCGCCTCCGCCGACCAGCGGCACATGGACGAGCTCGTCGCGGCGTCGCGCGCCTCCGAGCCCGTCGTGTTCGCGCGCAACGAGCCCGTGCTCGTCGTGGCCCTCGAGGCGGCGGGCCGCATCCACGGGCTCGCCGACCTGCCGTCCGCGGCGCGCCTCGTCGTCGGCAGCCCCGAGGTTCCGATCGGTCGCTACACGCAGCAGATCCTCGAGCGCGCCGCGGCGCGCTTCGGCGCCGACTACCGGGCGCGCGTCGAGGCGCGGATCGTCTCGCGCGAGCTCAACGTGCGCCAGGTCCTCGCGAAGGTGAGCCTCGGCGAGGCGGAGGCGGGCTTCGTCTACCGCAGCGACGTGCGCGCGGCCGAGGACCGGGTGAGCCTCGTGACGATCCCGGCGGAGCTCGACGTCGTCGCCGAGTATCCCATCGCGGTCGTGACGGGCGCGGCCCATCCCGTGCTGGCCCGCGCCTGGGTCGATCTCGTGCTCTCGGCCGACGGCGCGCGGGCGCTCGAGCGCGCTGGATTCCTCGGGCCCGCAGGGCGCGGTTCCGAGCCATGAGTGGCCTGCGGCTGCGCGCGGAGCGGGGCGTGCTCTCGGCCGTCGGCGGGGTGCTCGTCGCGTTCCTGGGGCTGCCGCTCTTGTCCCTGTTCCTCGGCCTCGGCGCCGAGGACTTCGGGATCGGACTGCGACATCCCCTCGTCTGGCCGGCGCTGCGCCTGAGCCTCTTGACCACCTCGGCGAGCCTCGTCGTCGTGGTGCTGCTCGGAACGCCGCTCGCCTGGTCGCTGGCGCGGGCGAAGGGGCGGCTCGCGCGGGCGGTCGAGACGGCCGTCCAGCTGCCCATCGTCGTTCCTCCGGCGGTCGCCGGTGTGGCGCTGCTGCTCGCCTTCGGCCGGCGCGGCCTCGGCGCCGGGTGGCTCTACCCGGAGGGCACGAGCTTCTCCTTCACGACCGCCGCCGTCGTGATGGCCGAGGTGTTCGTGTCGGCGCCGTTCTTCGTGCAGGCCGCGACGAGCGCGTTTCGCCGGATCGACGGGTCGCTGCTCGTGGTGGCCCGCTCCTTCGGCGCGTCGCCGCTCCGGGTGCTGCTCCGCATCGCGCTGCCGCTCGCGGCGCCGGGGCTCGTCGCCGGCGCCGCGATGAGCTGGGCGCGGTCGCTCGGCGAGTTCGGCGCGACCTTGATGTTCGCAGGCAACCTCGAGGGACGAACCCAGACCCTTCCCCTGGCCATCTACACCGCGCTCGAGTCGGACATGCGTGCGGCTCGGGCCCTGTCGATCGTCCTCGTGGTCGTGGCCTTCGCGCTCCTCTTGTTCGTGCGCGGCGTGCTCGGGCGCTCGACGGAGCCGGGAGCCCGCTCGTGAGCGCCGCCGCGAGCCTTCGGGCGCGCGTCACGGCGCGGGTGGGGCGCATGGTCGTCGACGTCGCGCTCGACACGGCACCCGGGACGCTCGTGCTTTGCGGCCCGAACGGCGCGGGCAAGACGAGCCTGCTCTCGCTCGTGCTCGGCGTGCTGCGCCCCGACGAGGGTCGCGTGGCGGTGGGCGACACGGTGCTCTTCGACGACGCGGCGCGCGTCGACGTACCGCTCGAGCACCGGCGGCTCGGCTACGTGCCGCAGGACTACGGCCTGTTCCCCCACCTGACCGTGCGCCAGAACGTCGCGTTCGCGCTCGGGAGCGCGCCCTCGGAGCTCGACCGCGCGGCGCGGGTGCGGCGCGTGGACGTCGCCCTCGGCGAGCTCGGGCTCGAGGCGTACGCCGACCGGCGCCCGCGGACCCTTTCCGGCGGCGAGCGGCAGCGCGTGGCGCTCGCTCGGGCGCTCTCGGTTCGCCCTCGCGCCCTTCTGCTCGACGAGCCGCTCGCGGCGCTCGACGTCCACGCGCGGCGCGAGGTCCGCGACTTTCTCGCCGGCTACCTCGAGCGGCTCGCCCTGCCCACGATCGTCGTCACGCACGATGCGGTGGACGCGCGGGAGCTCGGTCACCGCATCGCCGTCCTCGAGGCCGGCACGATCACCCAGACGGGCACCTGGGAAGAGCTCGCGCAGCACCCTGCGTCGCGCTTCGTCGAGGAGCTGGTGGCGGACGGGCTCCGCGTTCGCGCCACGCCGGGTGCGCCCT
>JADLAB010000612.1 GCA_020848455.1 Polyangiaceae bacterium | reverse complement strand
CGGTGCTCGCCGGCCTCGAGGCCGAGCACACGCTCGCGCTGACGCTCGCCGGTGACGTGGCCGACGTGGAGGTGACGCTCGACGGCGTGCCCCTGCTCGGGCGGGTGGGCGTCGCGGCGCCGGTGCTCGAGGCCGCGGTGACCGGCGCGGCGGCGCTCGGCGCCTGGCGCGTGCGCTTCGGAACCTTCCAGCGGCACGCGACCTTGCACCTGCGGCACCTCGACGCGGCGGCGGTGGAGATCGGCGCTGGCGACGTGCCCCTGTGGGGGGCGCCGCTCGTGCTCAATCACCACCTGCAGCCGGCCGAGCGGCTGTGGGCGGTGGCGGATCCGGGCAACGGCGCGATGGTGCAGCTCCTGCAGGCGCTCTACGGCGACCGCTTCGTGCTCGTGCACAATCCGGACGTGTGGATCCAGGACGAGCTCGAGTGGGCGACCGCGACCGCGCCGGGGGCGCGCACCGACGTGGCGATCGACTCGATCCGCGACCGCGAGCTCGACGGCTACGTCAAGAGCCTCGCCGCGCCGGACGTCGTGCCCATGACGTGGGGCGAGCACGCCGCGGCGACGACCGAGGACAAGTTCGGCAACCTCGAGACGACGCCTCCGCACCAGGCGCACGGCGTGAGCTACCCGTTCGGGCGCGTGTACTACGGCGACAACGGCGTCGTCGGTCCGCACGCGGCCCTGAAGGCGATGCTCGACGAACAGCTCGTGCAGGCGCCGCTGCGCGTCGACACGAGCTGGCTGTGCGTCGGCCACGTGGACGAGTTCATGTCGTTCCTCGCCGACCCGGCCGCGCCGAAGGGCTGGAAGCTCGTGTTCGCCGACGTGCCTGCCGCCTACGAGCTGCTGCTCGGCCTCGACCCCGCGACGTCGCTGCCGCGCTACGCGAGCACCCACGGCTACGCGACCGTGGGCGCCATCCTCGCGGACGCCGCCCTGACGGCGCTGAACGAGGACCTGCAGGCCGACTACCTCGACCCGATCCTCGCCGGCCTCATGAGCGAGCTCGAGCTCGGTGAGGCCGACGTCGTGCGCGTGCCCGCGCTCTTCGAGCGCATCCCCGGCTGCGCCTACTCGAGCGCCTTTCTGGAGGTGGCGGCCCTGCTGCCCGCGGTCGTGAACTACACGGTGGTCGCCGTCGACGGCGAGCCGTCGCGCGTGTTCCTGCCCGATCCCTTCCTGCGGCCGAGCGGCGCGGCGCAGGCCGACGACCCGCTCGTGCAGGCGGTGCGCGCCCTGTTGCCGCCGAGCCACGAGCTCTACTTCGTCGACGACTGGTGGACCTATCACGTCGCCATGGGCGAGGTGCACTGCGGCACGAACGTGATGCGCACGCCGACCCCGGAGGCGTGGGTCGAGAGCGCGGAGCTGCTCGGAGGAGCACCGTGAGGGCGCTGCGTCGTCGCGGCGCGGCGCTCGGGCTCGCGCTCACGCTCGGCGCGGGCTGTCGCGGCGAGCCGGCGCCGGCGGAGGTCCCGGCACCCACCTCGGCGGGCACGGCCGCGCCGCAGGGCAGCGCGGGCGCGGGTGACGAGCTCGGGCGGGCGCGGCGCGCGCGCGACGGCAGCCTGCGCTACGCCGACGAGGTCGTGCACGACAACCCCGCGGCGGCCGCCGAGATCCTGCGCCGGCTCGAGCGCGAGCACGACGCCGAGGTGCGCGCCGCGCTCGTGCGCGCCCTGCCGGCGACCGGGGGCACGTGGCTCGAGGCCGTGCGGCAGCGCCTGGCGCGCGAGCCCGACGCCGGCGTGCGCCGGGCGATGGTCGCCCTCGCGCCGCGGGCGCCCGCGGGGCAGGGCGACGAGCTCGTCCTGGCGGGTGTCGACGACGGCGCTGCGAGCGTGCGCGCCGAGGCCGCGCTCTCGGCGGGCTCGCTCGCTCCGCTCTCGGCGCAGCTCGCGACGCGGCTCGTCGCCTTGCTCGGCGACCGCGACGCGCCCGTGCGCGCGGCCGCGGCACGCAGCCTCGGCATCGGCGCGTGGGGGCAGGCCTTCGAGCCGGTCGCCGCCCTGCTGTCGGACCCCGAGCCGTTCGTGCGGCTCGAGGCCGTCCGCGCCCTCGGGCGGCTCGACCGCGCGCGCGCGGCCGGGCTCGAGGCCTTGCGCGCGCTCGTGCGCGACCCGGACGCCACGGTCGCCCGCGCGGCCGCGCGGCTGCTCGACGCGGCCTCGCGCTGAGCGCCAGGTCGAGGTCGGAGCGGCTCCGAAGGCGAACCGCCGCCGCGGCGGGGCGCCCGGGTCGCGGCCGTCGGTGGGGCCCGAGGTGAACGGCGCGTCGCGGCTGCGCAACGGACCCTGCATGACCCACTCGAGCGCGCGCACCGCGCCGAGCCGCGAGCCCTCTCGGCCGCACGTATCGACGCGATGGTGCGCAGCAGCAGGTGTGTGCGTGGCCGTCGCCACGCTCGCCGCGCCGGCACCGGCGCAAGAACCGACCCACGCGGCACCGGCGAGCGCGGGTGCGTGGCGCATGCCCGCGCGTGGGGCCACGGCACCGCCTGTGGCGCCGACCGCGCCGGTGGCTCCGGCCGCCGGCAACTGGGACGGGAGCGCGTGGTCGACGACCGGGCGCAACGTGGCGCGCGTCGATCCGACCTTCGCGACCGGCACCGGCGCGGGCACCGGCGCAGCGCCGGCGCTCGGCGTGCGGGCGGCGGCGTCCGCCGACGTCCCGGCTCCCGACGCGCCCGAGGACGAGTCGCCGAGCCCGCCCTTCTTCGACGTCGCGCTCGGGACCTACGCCCCGCTCGCCATCGGGGCCGACGCGACGGTCGAGCTGCCGGGGCGCGTGCTGCTGCAGGGCGGCTTCGGCTGGATGCCGCCGGCCTACGGCTCGCTCATGACGAAGCTCGTGACCGCGGCGACCGGCGGCGACGCGGCGCT
>JADLAB010000611.1 GCA_020848455.1 Polyangiaceae bacterium | reverse complement strand
TCGACGAGCACGCACCACTCGGGGCGAGCCGGCACGCAGATCTGGTTCTGGCCGCTGCTCGGTGCGCAGCCGAGCCCCTTGCGCGTGGTCTGGCAGAGGCCGACCGAGGCCGCGGGGGTGGTCGGCGGGGTCGGGGCGCATCCGGGGTCGACGACGGGGGTCTTCGACGCGGTGAAGTGCACGGTCTCACTCGTGCCCAGGTTGAAGTCCGTCACGTCGTTGCAGGTCGTGGTCCCGTCGTACGGGCCGGCGGAGCTACCGCTGCAGCTCGCCTGGTTGTCGAACAGCGTGACGGCGAGCGTGCAGTTGCCGGGGATCGGCGTGCAGCCGCAGCTCGAGCAGTCGTAGGTGGTGAGCTCCGTGAGGTCGGCGTCGCAGCCGCCGAGCGCTGGCGAGACGTAGGCGACCGAGCCGGCGTCGGGGACGCAGTCGTACTCGGCCGGGGAGCAGGCCGGGTCGGCGCAGTCCGTCGTGCCGTTCTGGTCGTCGTCGATGCCGTTCAAGCAGTCCTCGGCGCCGCCGCCGCCCGTCCCCGTGGTGGAGCTCGTGGTGCTCGAGGTGGTGCTCGACGAGGTCACGGTCGTCCCGCCCGCGCCCGGCTCCGGCGCCGTGCCGCTGCGCGACAGGGTGCAGGCGTTCGCCACGAGGAGCGCGCCCGAGATGCAGAGCGACAGACCGAGACGATCCATGCGCGGATTATCGCACAGCGGTCCTCGGCGTGGTCACCGCGGGCGCCAGAGCGGCCGCATTTCGCCCCGCCCGCCCGCTTTACAGGGCCGGCGGGGGAGTGCACGCTTGGGCCATGGGCATCTTCGATCGCATGGGGCGGGTCATCTCGAGCAACATCAACGCGCTCATCGACAAGGTGGAGGACCCGAAGAAGAGCCTGGACCTCACCGTGGGCGAGATGCGCGACCAGGTGCGCGCCGCCAAGAAGGAGATCGTCGAGGCGATCGGCTCGGAGAAGCTTCTCGGCAAGAAGGTCGAGGAGGCCGACGCGGAGGTCGCCAAATGGGAGAAGCGCGCCGAGCTCGCGTTGAAGGCCGACGACGAGAACCTGGCGCGCGAGGCCCTGAAGCAGAAGAAGCGCGTGGTCGGCGACCGCGACCGGGCCGAGGCACTGCGCGGCGAGCAGCGCGGCGTCGTGCTCAACATGAAGCGCGAGCTCGAGCGCATGGAGGCGAAGCTCGGCGAGCTCGAGGCTCGCAAGGGCACCATCGCGCAGCAGCTCGACGCCGCCAAGCGCGGCGGGGGCGGTGCCGAGGGGCTCGGCCAGAAGGGCACCGGCGGCGGCGCCTTCGCCGACTTCCGGCGCATGGAGGACAAGCTCGAGCAGAAGCAGGCCGAGGCCGAGGCTCACTCCGAGGTCGACGCGGCCCTGCACGACGGTCCGAGCGACTCCGAGATCGAGTCGAAGTTCGCGCGCCTCGAGGGGCGCGGCGGGCCGGGCAAGAGCGCCGAGATCGAGGACGAGCTCGCCCGTCTCAAGAAGAAGATGCGCATCTCCGAGTGAGCCCGCGGGCCGCCCGTCTCACGGCGGATAGAGCGGCTCCCCGGACGCGGGCGCGGGCGCCGGCGCGGGTGCTGCCTGCGGCAGGCGCGCCCAGCGCAGCGAGTCGCCGACCAGCGTCGAGACGCGCTTCGGGCGCCCGCCGTCGATGCGCATGATGTAGAGGCCTGGCCCCTCGCCGCCACGGCGCGTCGAGAAGAAGGCGACGAGCCGGCCGTCGGGGCTGCAGGCGGCGTAGTTGTTGCTGCCCTGGCCGCCGGTGAGGCGCACGAGCCCCGAGCCGTTCTCCGCCGACGCGACGAGATCCTGCCCGGCGCCCGAGTCGACGCCGTACACGACCCGGACGCCGTCCGGGTGCCGGCACCACACGGGCGCGGACGCGTTGAGCCCCACCGGGGAGATGGGCTTGCCGTCGACGTGGATGCGCTGCGCGCCGCCCGGCCCCTCGCCCGAGAAGCTGAGCTTGCCGCTCGGCGTGAAGGCCGGGTGCAGGGCGTACGAGACGTCGGTCGCGGGGGTGAGATTGGCGAGGTCGGGCCCGGCGAAGAGCTTGATGTCGCTGCCGACGGCGATCGACACCGCCACCTGGTCGCGCGCCTCGCTGAAGGCGAGCCCGTACACGGATCCGCGCTGCGAGAGCGGGATCGGCGCCGGCGAGCCCGCGCCGTAGATCTTGTAGCGGCCGTTGTCGATGCTCGCCGCGTAGTACAGCTGCTGCGCCGGCCCGAAGGCCGGTGCGAGCACCACGCGGTCGTAGTCGGTGACGGCGCGCGGCTCGTGGCCGTCGGCGTCCATCACGTACGCGCGCCGCGCCTTGCCCCCGCCGTAGACGAAGGTCATCTGGCTCGCGAAGCCGCCCGGCGTTCCGGTGAGCGCGCCGATGAGCTCGTCGGCGGCGCGGTGCGAGGCGGCGCGCAGCGCGGCCGGGTCGGCGGCCTCCACGGTGACCGCATGGTCGTAGACGGGCGCGTCGCCCTGGTCGGTGAAGAAGGCCACGCTGCGGAGCTCGACCTGGCCGCTCGGCAGGCGCCGACCGTGCACCTTCACGACCGCCTCGGCGCCCTTCTTCTTCCACGCCTCGACGTCGACCGGCGTGTCGGACAGGTACATGCCGTCGGGCGCCTGATCGTCCGCGATGACCTCGAACTCGCCGCAGAGATCGAGGTCGCGCCGCACGACGGCGCGCAGGGTCACGTCCTCGAGCGCCGCGTCGAGCGACGGCACGACGCCGATCTTCGGGTAGATGCGCTCGCCGGTGCCCGACAGGCCGGGCGCGACGACGAGGGTCCCGAGCACGTCCTCGCCGCTCGCGGGCGGGTCCTGCGCTGCGGCCGTGGTCGCGAGCGCGGGCACGGCGGCGCCCAGGCACAGCGCGACGAGCAGCATCGGGGCGCGGCGCGGCCGCCGGCCGGCGCGGGGACGGTCGAATGCGGGGTGGTCGTGCATGGGTGACGGAGGAGAGACGTTCAAGGCTTCCATTTCATTCGCTCGGCGCGCCCGCGCGCGGGGCGCCGTCCCTCAGTTGCACCGCTGCGGGGTGCACACGAAGACGACGCTGATCTGGCCCTGGACGGCGTCCGGGTAGTTCTCCGGCGGGGGCGGTAGCTGCTGGCCCACCGAGCCGTCGAGCACCGACTTGGCCGCGGCGTCGATGGCGGCGTTGCCGCTCGGCGAGAACGAGAAGCTCGTGACCGTGAGGTCGCCGCCCACGTTGACCGTGGCCGAGGCGCGGAACTTCGCGAGCTCCTCGGCCGCGAGGCCCGTGCCGCTCACGCGGAAGCGCGAGGCGAACCAGCCGATGAGCCGCGCGCGGTACTGCGACACCGCGCGCGCCTTCAAGGGGTCGGTCTCGGTGCCGCCCTCGACGCCGTACTGACTGCCGGGCCCCTCGGGCGCGTTGCCCGCGTCGGTGGGCTCGGTCTCGGGCGACTCGCTCTCCTTGGCCACCTCGGCGTCGGGAGGCGGCGGCTTCGTGCCGGCGTCGGCGAGCTTCACGTCCTTCGGCGGGATGGCCTCGACCTTGTCCGCGGCCTTCGTCGACACGAAGGCGCGGCGCTCGGCGATCTGCGCGGGCGTGGGGAGCTTCCACTGCTCGGGCATCTTGTACTTCTGCCCGCCGCCGAGCTTCAGGAGCGGGGTGTCGAGATCGAGCACCGGCCGCACCTTGACCGGCAGGGCGTCGACGGGCGAGATGGCCGGGGCGTTCGCCTGCCGCTCGAGGCGCACGACCGACAGCATCCCGAAGGTCGCGACCTGCACGCCGATGGCGAAGGCCACCGCCGCGAGGATCTCGGATGCCTCGAACGCGCGGGAGGCCCCCGGCGCGCGCCGTGCGGCGGCGCTCATGGCGGCGGCTCTCCGGGGGTCGCCGGCGCGCTCGCGGCAGCGGCCGCGCCCTTCTCCTTCTCTTCCTCGACCACCTCGGGCTCGACGAGGAGGGTCAGGCCCTCGACGCCTGCGGCGCGCGCGGCGGCGACCACGCGGGCGATGGGGCCGTAGCGCGCCTCCTTGTCGGCGCGGATGTAGAGCTCCTTCTCGACCTGGATGCGCTCGCTCGCGACGAGGGCGTCCTCGAGGTTCGCGGTGACGTCCGTCTCGCCGAAGAGGATGCGCTCCTCCTTCGTCACGGTCACGACGAGCTTCGTGTCCTTGACGGGCGTGGCCACGGCCTCGACCCGCGGCAGCTCGACGCGCAGCCCGGTCGTGAGCAGGGGCGCGGTCACCATGAAGACCACGAGCAGCACGAGCAGGACGTCGAGCAGCGGGGTGACGTTGATGGCGTCGAACCCGCGGCCCTTGCGCCGCCCGCCGCCGAGCGTGATCGCCATGGTGCGCTCGCTCCGTCAGCCCGCGTTCGTGGGGCGACTCGGCGTGCCCTTCTCGGGGCGCCGCGACAGGGGCAGCGCGTGGGTGGCGCGGGCGTCGAGCCCCGTGCCCGCGATCGCCACCCAGCCCTCGGCCGATGCCTCGACGCCGCTCAGCAGGTCGTCGACGCGCTTGTTGATGGCGTTGTAGGTCACGACCGCCGGGATGGCGGCCACGAGCCCGATGAGCGTCGCGAACAGCGCCTCGCCGATGGCCGGCGCCACGACCGGCAGGGAAGCGCTCTTCTCGCGACCGATGCGCAGGAACGCGTCCATGATGCCCCAGACCGTCCCGAACAGGCCGACGAAGGGCGAGGCCGCGGCGATCGACGACAGCGTCGGCATGAGCAGCGAGGCGCGCACCTGCTCGGACACGATGGCGCGCTTGGCCACGCCGGGCAGCGCCTTCGGCTGGCTGCGGCGCCTGGCGAGGGCGAGCACGACGCGCGCGCCCGGCGCCGCCTCGTGCGCCGCCGCGATGTCGAACATCTCGTCGGCGCTCTGGGCGAGCGAGACGTCGTGCTCGAAGCGCGCCTCCGCGCGCGACGCGCGGCCGAGCTGCAGGAGCTTCAGCGTGGCGATGATCCACACGAAGAGGGCTGCCGCCACCAGGATGCCGACGACGATCTGGACCGGCAGCGAGGCGTTGGCGATGAGATCGACCAGGTTGAGGTCGATCGGGCTCGGATCGTCGGGGCCGAGGGACATCAGTCGTCAGCCAGGAAGATCTGGACCTTGCGGTCTTTCGCCCAGCCCGACTCGTCGGTGCCCGTCGCCTCGGTGGCGCCCTTGGACGAGGTCGCCAGGCGGCCGTCCTCGACGCCCTTCTTCTGCAGGTACTCGGCGACGGAGCCGGCGCGCTTGTGGCCGAGCTTGATGTTGTAGTCGGCGTCGCCGCGCGGGTCGGCGTGGCCGACGATGTTGAGGCTCTTGCCCTTGGCGGGCCCCGACACGAAGCAGGTCGCGAGCTTGTCGAGCACCTGTGCCGCCTGCGCGCCGACGGACGCCGAGTTGAACCCGAAGTGCGCGTCCGGCAGATCGCACAGCTTGCGCACCTTCTCGTCGATGTTGACGGGGGCCGTCTCCTTCAGGCTGTCGACGCCGCCCGCCGCGCTCGTCGTCGCCGGGGCGGCCGTCGTCGTCGCGACGCCGGTCGTCAGCGGGACGGGCGCCTTCGGCTGCATCGCCGGGTCGGAGTTGCAGGCCGCCGCGGCGAACAGGGCCGCCGAGAGCATCCAGGGCGCGTATCGTTCCATGGCTCCTCCATCGACGCAGCTCTCGCCCAAGGGGCCGGCCGCTTGCGAGTTGCCCCTAGCATGGCCCCGTGAAACGGGCATCCTTTTAGGCCCCCGCGCCTCCCGCCGGTCGCCGCCGCGAGCGGCGCGAACGAGGTCGTAGCGCCCGCCCGTTCGGCATTATGCTCGGGCATGGCGAACAGGTCGTGCCTCGCGCTCGCGCTCGGGCTGGCGTCCGCGCTCGTCGCGGTCTCGCGGCCCGCAAGGGCCGAGGTCCCGGTGGTGACGACCGTCTCGCGCCTGCCGACCTCGAACGGCTTCGGCGCCGTGCTGCTCGATCTCGCGGAGCGGCGGCTGACGCACTTCCGCGAGCACCTTTTCGCCGCCGAGGAGCCGCGCCTCGACGGCGCCGGCCAGGAGGTGTGGTCGAACGGCAGCCCCGAGCTCGTGGCCACGCGCGATCTCCTGTTCGACGCGTACTTCGGGCTGCGCGTCGGCGGCAGCCAGGCCTGGCTCACGGGCGACCCCGTCGACCCGGCCGCGAGCGGCTACCTGTCCCACGACACGGGCCTCGCAGAAGGGCGCGGCGGGAGCGGCGTCGTGCGGATGCGCCAGACGCGCGGCGCGCTCACCCTCGACCAGACCGTGTTCATGCCGCGGGCGCTCGCGCGCGCGGGCTTCGTGTTCCTGCTCACCGTCCGCAACGGCGGTGCGAGCACCGCCACCGGCGTGAGCGTGTTCTCGCTCCACAATTTCCACCTCGGCTTCGGGCGGCCCGGAGCGCTCGGCGAGACCGGGGCCGAGGGCGAGACCGTGACCTGGGACGCGGGCACGGGCGATCTCGCCGAGCGCGGCTTCGCGGGGGTCGTGGTCGGGCGACCACTCGGGACGGTGGCGCACCACGCCGGCTCCTACGGCAGTGCGCCCGGCGCCGAGAACCTCTTTCAGCTCGTCGACGCCGGCGGCAGCGCGGACCTGCCGGACCTCTCGGGCGAGGCGCCCGTGCACGACGACTCGGTGAGCGGCTTTCAGTTCGATCTCGGCGATCTCGCGCCCGGCGCGGAGCGGACCGTGGGCGTCGTGTTCGCGCACCACGCCGATCCGCTCGCGGCCTCGACGGTGCAGGCGGCGCTCGACGCGTACGTCGGGGGCGGCGACGCCCAGGCCCTGCTCGCGGGCGAGCTCGCGTCGTGGCAGGCCCTGCAGGCGGGGCTGACGGTGCCGCCCGGTCTCGATGCCGGCAGCGGGGTCGCCTTCCGGCACGCGGCCGTGATGCTCGCGATGGCGCAGGTCGCGGAGGACCACGCCTACCTGCGCGAGTGGCTGCGCCAGGACGGCGAGCCGCGCTACACCCGCTTCGGCACCACCCTCGGCGGACCGCCGGCCACGCTGCCCGCCACCGTGGCGCACCGCGGACGCGGCGCCGTCGTCGCGAGCCTGCCGCCCGGCGAGTGGTCCGTCGCGTGGAGTCGCGACGGCGCGTACGCGGCCTCGGCGATGGCCGCCGCGGGCCTGTACCCCGAGGCGCGCGCCGCCCTCGAGTTCTACCTCGGCGCCGAGAGCGGACGCTTCCAGGGCTGGAGCGAGCTCGCGGGCTACGGCCTGCCGAAGTACCTCGTGAGCCTCACGCGCTACTACGGCTTCGGCGTGGAAGAGACCGACTTCAACGCCTTCGGCCCGAACCTCGAGCTCGACGGCTTCGGGCTCTATCTCTGGGCCCTGCGCAACTACGAGCGCGCGAGCGGCGACACCACGCTCGTCGATCAGGCCTGGAGCCGCATCGCGGCCGAGGTCGCCGACCCGCTCGTCGCCGTCGTCGACCCGGCGACCGGCCTCGTGCGCCCCGACTCGTCCATCTGGGAGACGCACTGGAACGGCCGGCAGCGGAGCTACACGTACACGGACATCACCGCGGTCCGCGGCCTCTGCGACGCGGCGGCCCTGGCGGAGCGCGTGGGCGACACGGCGCGGGCCGCGAGCTACCGGACGGCGGCGCTCGCTCTGCGCACGGCCGTCGCGGAGCGGCTCACCGACGCCGACGGCGCGCTCGCCTCCAACGCCGAGGAGCTCGCGGCCGGCAGCGGCTACTGGGACGCGGCCGTCATCGAGGGCGTCGCCATGGGCCTCTTCGACCCGGCCGGGCGCATCGCCCAGGCGACGCTCGGCGGCCTCGACGCGCACCTCGCCGCGCCCGCCGGGGCGGGCTGGTCGCGCAACGACGACCGCACCGACCACGGCGGCGCCGCGGATCTGAGCCCCTGGGGCAGCGAGTACGACAGCGCCGAGTGGGTCATCACCGACCTCCGTGGGTCCGTCGCCTTCTTCCTCGCCGGCGACGCAGTGCGCAGCGACCGGCTCACCAACTGGGTGCGCGACCAGGCCCTCGGCAACTACCTCGAGTTCGCCGAGACCTTCGACGAGGGCACGGGCACCTACAAGTTCAACGCCCCGATGATCGGCTTCGGAGCCGGCGCCTACATCCTGGCGCACGCGGCGCGGGCACTCGGTCCAGATCCGGCGTGCGGCGCCTACCACGACGAGTCGGGTGGCGGCGGCGGAGCGGGCGGGCAGGGCGGTGGCGGCAGCGGCGCGGCGGGGCCCGGTCCGGCAGCGCCCGACGAGGAGAGCGGCTGCGGCTGTCGCGTGCCCGGCCGCCACGGCGACGGGTCGGTTGCTCTGCTGGCGGGCGGGCTCGCGCTCGCGTGGTGGCTGCGGCGGGTCGGGCGTCGCCCGAGGGCGGGGTCGCGCGCCGCAGCGCGGCCTGGGCCCCAACCCCAACTCGCACTGCGGCGCGGGCACTAGGCTCGGCGCGGAGTGCGAGCTCGTGCGCCCGCGTCCTCGCGCTCGACATCGGGGCCCTCCCAGGCCGCGCTGCGGCGCGCGACCCCGCCCTCGGGCTCCTTGGTTTGGGTCGGAGAGGAACACGCGCAGTCCGCCCAACGCGCATGGACGACTGGGAGTCGTGAGCTCGGCTCGGGGAGGGAGTGGAGACGCGTGACATGCTCCGCCGCGCCATCGCGCGCTGGGTCGGAGAGGGAGCTTGGCTAGGGGAGCTATGGGAGGGAGTGGAGGGAGTGGAGAGGTGGACGGTGAGCGCTGAGGCGCTGAGGCGGACTCGATCCTCGCGCTCGACGTCGGGGCCCTCCCAGCCCGCGCCGAGCCGCCGAGCCGCAGGCCCCTCGGCCCGGGCTCATGAGGTGGGTGGGAAGTGGCGAGGGCGCGGGGGCGGGAGAGGGGGCGGGAGCGAAAGCGGGAGCGGGTGAGCGAGCGGGGGCGGGTGAGCGAGCGGGGGCGGGGGCGGGAGCGGGAGCGGGAGCGGGTGAGCGAGCGGGGGCGGGGGAGCGAGCGAGAGCGGGGGCGGGAGCGGGAGTGGGTGCGGGAGCGGGAGCGGGTCATCTCCTGATTTCTCCCCAAAACCGGGAGACTTTCGGGGATGACCCCACTCATCCCCAATTCTCTCCCGCTTGTTGGGAGAATTTCGGGGATGCCCCTGCTCGGCCTGCGGGCGGGATGCCG
>JADLAB010000610.1 GCA_020848455.1 Polyangiaceae bacterium | reverse complement strand
CGTTGCCCCCGTCCCAGAAGCAGTCGAGCTTGCAGGGCGAGCCGGGTTCGCCCGGAAGATTCGGCGAGAGCGCGTCCTCGCTGTCGTCGCACGCGCCGAGGCAGTCCGGGTCGGCGGCGTCGACGAGCCCGTCGTCGTCGTTGTCGAGCCCGTCGCCGCACGCGTAGTACTTCTTCTCGCACGCGACGGTGGCGCTCGCGGGCGCGAGGCCGCCGCCCGTCGCGCCCGCCGCGACGTCCACGACGGCGTCGCTGCAGGCAGATCCGAGCGCGAGGCCCGCGGTGACCCCGAGCAGGGCGACGGCGATGCGGACGGTGCTCGTCACTGCGCCACGAACAGCCCCTTCAGGTCCTCGGTGGCCGAGATGGCGACGCCGCCCTTCAGCGCCACGGCGCGGAACTGGTAGATCATGCCGGACTCGAGCAGCGGCCCGGCGTACGCGACCGTGGCGGGCGAGCTGCCACCCGGGTCGAAGACGCCCTGCGTCTCCCACACGAGAGTGCCGAGCGCGTCGTACACGCGCACGAGGTACTCGTCCTCGCTCGAGTCGTCCTCCCACGCGAGCGTCGGCAGGCCGGCCACGACCTCGAGCTCCGCCGGCGCGATGACGGCGAGCGCGCCCGTGACCTTGAAGCTCTCCGCGAGCGCCTGATCCTGTCCGTCGACCACGATGTGCACGATCTCGGTGCCGCCGATCGACGTGTCCGGATCTTGCACGAGGCCGTCGTTGTCGAAGCTCGCGAGCACGACGTAGTTGCCGGCCGGCACGCCCTCGATGGCGAAGGCGCCCGAGACGTTCTCGGCCCGGAGCCCGATCGGCGCCTCGCCCCGGCGCAGGGCCTCGTCGAAGGTGTCCTCGACCGCGAGCAGCACGGAGGTCGTGCTCCCGCCCGGCGCGTTGACGATCTGGACGTTGCCGGAGATGGTCGCGGTCGGCAGGCCGCTGCCCGCGAGCAGCACGTCGGCCGTCTCGGCACCCGCGGTCACCGTCACGGTCTCCGGGGCGACGGACAGGAACGCGCCGTAGGCCGTCACCTCGACGCTGCCGGCCGGCACGTTGTACACGGCGAAGTCGCCCGCGAAGTCGGCGATGCCCGTGACGCCGCCCGCGTCGACGAGCGCACCGGCCGCGAAGTCCGCCTCGATGTGCCCGCTGAGCGAGCCGAGCCCGGTCGTGCTCGGCAGGGGGGCGAGGCCCACGTCGGTCGTCGGGTTCTCGACGATGAAGGGCTCGCTCGTGGCCGTGCCGAGGTCGATGGGCAGGGCCACGCGCGGGGCCTTGGGGAAGGGTGCGTAGCCGAAGGCGTCGACGCGCAGGGTCACGTTGGCGTGGATCGGGACGCCGGCCGCGCTGCGCATGGCCGGGACGGCGAGCTCGTAGCCGCCGGTCGCGTCGGTGACGACCACGGTCGACAGCGCCGCCTCGCTCTCGTCCCGCGCGAGCACGCGTGCGCCCGCGATGCCCTGGTCGTCGAGCAGATCGAACACCCGGCCGCGGAAGAGCAGGGGCGCGAAGCAGCCCGGCTGCCCGCCCTGCACCTCCTCGCAGACCTGCCCCGCGTCGCAACCCGTGTGCGCGGCCGGGTTGCAGGGCGTCGAGCCGCCCGAACGGCCGTCGTCGTCGCCGCAGCTCGCCGCCACGGGCAAGAGGCAAGCGACTGCGAGAAGGAGCGAGCGCGACCGATGCTGCATGGGGGCCTCCGGGCGGTCGGCGCGAGGGTCGCCGGTACCGCCACGCTGGGCCGTAGCGCGCCTCGGGCCCTGCGGCTCACGAAAAAGGGGCCTCGAAGCGCGGGATGCCGTGCGGGGACCTCGGAGGCGCGGCCCGTGCTATCGGAGCCAGCCATGGACCCACGCGACGTCTTGCGCGAGCGCTTCGGCTTCGCGGACTGGAAGCCGGGCCAGCGCGAGGTCGTGGCGGCGCTCCTCGGCGGCGGGCGCGCGCTCGCCGTGTTCCCGACCGGCGGCGGCAAATCGATCTGTTACGAGCTGCCGGCCCTGATGCTCGACGGGCTCACGCTCGTCGTGTCGCCGCTCATCGCGCTCATGAAGGACCAGATCGATTTTCTCCGCGGGCGCGGCATCGAGGCGGCGCGCCTCGACTCGTCGCTCGACGCGGCCGAGACGCGCGCCGTCCACGCGGGTCTCGCCGCGGGCACGCTGAAGCTGCTCTACGTCGCGCCCGAGCGCTTCGCGAACGAGCGCTTCCTCGCCCTCCTCGGGCGCACGAAGATCGCCCTCTTCGCCATCGACGAGGCGCACTGCATCTCCGAGTGGGGGCACAACTTCCGCCCCGACTACCTGAAGCTCGCCGCGATCGCCCGCGACGTCGAGGCCGAGCGCATCCTCGCCCTCACCGCCACGGCGACGCCCTCGGTCGTGCGCGACATCTGCGCCGCCTTCGCGGTGCCCCCGGAGGCGGCCATCGTCACCGGCTTCTACCGCGCGAACCTCGAGCTCGCGCTGACGCCCGTCGCCTTCGCCGAGCGCGACGCGCTCCTGCTCGCGCGCCTCGCCGCACGGCCGCCCGGTCCGACCATCGTGTACGTGACCCTGCAGAAGACGGCGGAGCGCGTGGCGGCGCGGCTCGCAGCGGCCGGGCACCCGGCCGAGGCCTACCACGCGGGCATGGAGAGCGAGGACCGGACGCGCGTGCAGGAGCGCTGGATGCAGTCCGACCGCGGCATCGTGGTCGCGACCATCGCGTTCGGGATGGGCATCGACAAGGCGAGCGTGCGCTACGTCTACCACTACAACCTGCCGAAGAGCCTCGAGAGCTACAGCCAGGAGATCGGGCGCGCGGGGCGCGACGGCGCGCCGTCGGTGGTGGAGCTCCTGGCCTGCCGCGACGACGTTCCCACGCTCGAGAACTTCGCCTACGGCGACACGCCGACCGAGCGCGCCCTCGGTGGCCTCGTCGCCGAGCTCCTCGCGGGCGAGCCGGAGCTCGACGTGAGCCTGTACGCGCTCTCCGAGCGGCACGACGTGCGCCCGCTCGTGCTCCGGACGGCGCTCACGTACCTCGAGCTCCTCGGCGTGCTGCGACAGGGGACGCCCTACTACGCGGGCTACAAGCTGCGCCCGCTGCGCGAGCCCGAGGCCATCGCCGCGGCCTTCACGGGCGAGCCCGCGCGCTTCGTCGCCGCCCTGTTCCGGCACGCCAAGCGCGGGCGCGTGTGGCTCACCGTCGACATCGAGGCCGTCGCCGCCGCGCTCCGGGAGCCGCGCGCGCGGGTCGTGCGGGCGCTCGAGGTGCTCGAGGAGCGGGGCCATGTCGTGCTCGTCGCGTCCGACGTGCGCCAGCGCTACACCCGGCTGGCAGAGCCGCCGATCGCCGAGCTCACGGCGGAGCTCGCGCGCCGCTTTCTGCGCCGCGAGGCGCAGGAGCTCCTGCGCCTCGGCCAGGTGCTCGAGCTCGGCACGCTCGCGGGCTGCCAGGCGAACGCCCGCGCCGCCCACTTCGGCGAGGAGCGCCCGATGCCCTGTGGCCACTGCGCCTTCTGCAGGAGCGGCCGCGCCCTCGAGCTCCCGCCGGCGGCCGGGCTGCCGCCGCTCCCCGCCGACCTCGACGTCGGCGCGCTCGCCGCGCTACGCGCCGCGCATCCGGCCGCGCTCTCGGAGCCACGGCAGCTGGCGCGCTTTCTCTGCGGGCTCTCGAGCCCGGCGCTCGCCAAGGCGCGTCTCGGCCGCCATCGGCTCGCGGGCGCGTGCGAGGCGCGGCCCTTCGGCGACGTGCTCGCGTGGGCCGAGCTTGCAGCGGCCTCGGGCTGACGAGCTCAGCCGTCAGGCGTCCGTCGTCAGTTGTCAGTTGGCAGTTGGCAGTTGGCAGTTGGCAGTTGGCAGTTGGCAGTTGTCAGGCGTCAGTCGCAGCCGAGTCCGAAACTGCCGACTGACGACTGACGACTGACAGCTTCTCAATCGCTCGTCGCCACGACGCCGAGGGCTGCCACGAGCGACGGGCGACCCGCGCTGCCGACCGGCTCGCCGGCCATCGCCACGACCACGCGCGGCGCCGTGAAGAGCAGGTCGAGGTCGAGGGTCACGGCCACGTTCGGGGTCGGCCGTGCCGCGAGCCCGCCCCCGAGGACGAAGGCCGCGGCCCAGCTGCCGCCGCTCGTTGCGAGGCTCGGGTCGTCGAGCTCGCCCGAGGCGTGCAGGTAATAGGCCCCGACGCCGGCGGACGCGAGCGGCACGAAGCGCGAGCCGCCGAGCACGGGCGCGTAGACGGCCTCGGCGACGATGAGCGTCTGGAGCGCGCTCGCCCGGCCGAGCGGCCCGTCGAAGCTCGGCCCGCCGCCGGGGCCGACGAGCGCGAGGCGGCCGCCGAGGCCCATGGGTGCGGCGCAGGAGAGGCGCACCACCGGTCCGAACGCCGGCCCGAGGCCGTCGAAGCTCTGCACGAGGCCGACGCCGAGCGACGCGCCGAAGCCGGACAGGACGGCGTGGGCCGCGAGCGCGTCGCTTCGCATCCAGCTCGCGACGTCGCCCGGCAGCTCGTCGCCCGCGTCCGGCCCGCCCGCCTCGCCGAGGCTCGCCCGCAGGAGCTCGACCGCCCGGATCGCCAGCGTGGCGGGACCGCGCGCGCCGCGCCCGCCGGAACCGTCGAGGCGTCGCACCAGCGTCTTGCCGGTGAGCCGGTCGGTCACCCACACGTCCGCCGCTGCGCTGTCGCCCTCGACCGCGATGGCGGCGATGGCGCCCGCCTCGGTCGCCGCGCGCTCGAGCTCGACCCGCACCGTGGCCGCTCCGCCCGCTTGATCGACGACCACGACCTCGAAGCCCGCGAGCTCGAGCTCGGCGCGGGCGCGCGTGAGCGTCTCCTCGGCGACGGGCGTCCGTGCGGCGGGGCGCAGGAGCACGACCCGCGACGCCTCGGCCCGGGCGCTCGCCGCGGCCAAGCCGATGGCGAGGGCCGCGAGTGCCGCGACGCCGAGCCGCCGCAGGCGCGCGCCGACGGCGCGGAGCTCAGGGCCCGACGATCTGCCGCGCCACGCCCGCGTGGGCGCCTTGGGGGTAGTGGCGCAGGTACTGTTCCGCGAGGGCGCGAGCCGCATCCTTGCCGCTGCCACGGTACACCGCGGCCATCTTGCGGCCCAGCGCTTCGCTCGCGAACGCGCCGCGCGGCGCCTCGGCGAGGTAGCGGTCGTACCACCCGAGTGCCGCCGGCGCCGAGCCGCCCTCGGCCATGCGGCCGAGCAGGAACGCAGCGCTCGCGGCGGCGTCGCTGCCGGGAAAGCGCTCGCGGACGCGCACGAGGGCGCGCTGCGCGAGCCCGGCCTGACCGCGGTAGCGCGCGGCGTCGCCGAGCGCGAGCACGTCGTCGAGCGGGCGCGCCCCGAGGGCGGCCTCGAAGCCGAGCTCGTCGGCCTGCTGCAGCACGGCGTCAAACTCGCCCCGGGCCACGAGCTGCGACCAGCTCGGCGGGCGTGCCGCGAGCGCGACCGCGCTCCCCGCGGGCTCTGCGCCCGGAGCGGCGCTCGCCTCGCCCGCGGCGAGCGCGGACGACGTGGGCTCGGGGCCTGGCGGTGCGGCCGGGGCGTCGGGCGCGCTGCCTGCCGCGACGGGCTGGCGAGCCGTGCCGAGCTGCGCGCCCGGCGCGGAGCCGGCGCCCACCGTCTCGACGTGGAGCTCGCCCTCGGCGGGCACCGCGCGCAGGGCCTGGTGCGCCCGCACGGTCACCCCGTCCTCGACGAGCGGCCCCCGGACCACGACCGCGCCTTCCTGCACCGCGACCACGAGGCGCTGCGCGCTCCCGTCCCAGTCGACCGAGAAGCGCGTCCCCGTCACGGCGACCGTGAACGGCCCGGCCACGACGCTCCACCGCGCCACGCGCCCCGGCGCGTGCACCACCTCGAAGTCCGCGTGGCCGCCCTCGACGAGCAGCTGGGCGCCCTCGACCTCGAGCGCGAGGACGCGCAGCGCCGTGCCCCGGCGGAGCTCGGCGCGGCTCCCGTCCGAGAACGCCACGGTCGCCGGCTCGACGGCGCGCACGTAGCCGCCCTCGGCCTCGGTCGCGCCCGCGACGCTGTAGCGGAGCGGCCGGGCCGGCCACGCCTTGTAGAGGACCACCACCGCGAGCGCGAGCGCCGCCGCGGCCGCGAGCGCGCCGACGGCCAGGCGGCGGTGGCCTCCGGCCTTGCGGCCGCGCTTGGCGGCCACCGCCTCGACGAGCCGGCTGCGTCCGAGCGCGTGCGCCCGGGGGTCGAGCTCGGTCGCCTGCGTGCGCGCGAGGCGCCCGAGCCCATCGATGGCGCGCTCGTCACTCATCGCAGGGCTCCCCGAGGTAGGGGCGCAGGGCAGCCTCGCTCCTGGCCATCGCCAGCACCCGGCGGTCGCAGCGCCCGAGGCGACGCTTGGCGGTCGCGAGCGAGCAGCCGAGCGCCTCGGCCACCTCGACGAGCTCGAGCCCCTCGACGTGCCGCAAGACGAACGCGAGGCGCGCCCGGTCGTCCACCCGATCGAGGACGGCGTAGAGCCGCTCGAGCGCCTGGCGCGCGGCGTGGTCCGTCGGTCCCGGCGCCGCGCTGTCGGGCGCCACACCGGTGTCGGTCAGGTGGAGCCAGCGGCGCACACGGCGTCGGCGGAGCTCGGAGCGGGCGACCCGCATCGCGATGCCCACGACGAAGCTCGACAGGCGGCTCGGGTCGCGCAGCCGATGCACGTGCGAGAAGAACTGGAGGAAGGTCTCCTGCACGAGGTCGTCGACGTCGCCCGCCGGACCCATGATGCGGCGCATCAGCCCGCGCACGAGCCCCGCGAAGCGCTCCCAGATCACGCGTGCGGCGGCCGGATGGCGTGCGGCCGCGGCCCGCGCGAGCGCGGCGTCGTCCCCGAGGTCGAGCGGCAGCGCCTGCACGACCCCGCCGCTCGGCGTGCGCGGACGCGCGCTCGGTACGGGGCTCGTTCGGCCGCTCATGTACGACAGTGTCACGCGGGCGGGCCCGCGGCTCAAGAATCGCTGCTGCGGCGCCGGAGCGCTCGGCTAGACTGGACTCCGGCGCGCCTGGCGCCCGGAGGCAGGATGCAGAGCTCGAGCGGCGACGCGGGCCGGCGAAGGTACGGACGGGGCGGGCGGTGGGTCGCGCTCGGCGGCGCGCTCGCGTGCCTCGCCGGTTGCGGTGCGAGAGACGTCCAGCCCACCGCCGAGAGTCACTCGGGCGGCCCCGGCAGCACGAGTCCCGCGCCGGCGGGCGGCCCGAGCGCACCCGCCGCGAGCCCGAGCGGGTCCGGCGCCCCGACGGGCGAGGCGCCGCCGGAGTCCGCAGAGGGCGAGAGCTGCGGGGAGCTCGGCTGCCGCGTGTTCGACACGCCGCAGCAGGCCCTGGCGCGCGTCATCGCCGAGCGCCCGCTCATCCTCGGGGTCGGGGAGTCGCACATGCAGAAGGGCAGCGAAGGGGTGCGCTCCGCGACGAGCCACTTCCGCGACGAGCTCTTGTCGCGGCTCGCGCCGCTCGCGAGCGACCTCGTGCTCGAGCTCTGGGTGGTCGATCCGAGCTGCCGCAAGACCGCGCAGGGTCAGAAGGCGGTCGAGAAGGTGGCCGAGCAGCAGAAGGAGGTCACGAAGAGCCAGTCCGCCGGCAACCAGAACGAGTTCGTCGCGCTCGGCAACAAGGCCAAATCCCTCGGCGTGGTGCCGCACACGCTCACGCCGAGCTGCGCCCAGTACGACGCCATCGTGAAGGCACAGAAGCCCGAGGACTCCGTCGCCGCGATGCTCGACATGCTGACGACGCTCACGTCCGAAAAGGCGCAGCGGCTCCACAAGCGCAACGCGGACGCCGGCGTCGGCAAGATGATCGTCACCTACGGCGGCGCCATGCACAACGACCTCGTGCCGCCGAAGGAGCGCGCCGAGTGGAGCTTCGGCGCGGCGCTGCAGAAGGCGAGCGACGGGCACTACGTCGAGCTCGACATCATCGTGCCCGAGCTCGTGAAGGACACGCCGAGCTGGCGCGAGCTGCCCTGGTACCGGCACTACGACCGCACGAAGCACCCCGGCAAGACGACGCTCTTCAACCCCTCGCCGGGGTCGTACGTGCTCGTCTTCCCGGCCGGAGGCGTGGCGGACGCGCCGGCCGCCTCGGGCGCCGCGAGCGCGCCGCCCGCTGCCACGAGCGCGCCCTGAGGAGCCGCGGACGCAGCCGGCGAGCCTACGGCGTCGGCTCGGCGGGCTTCTTCTCGACGATGAGGAACTGCACGCGGCGGTTCTTCTGCTGCCCCTCGGGCGTCGTGTTGTCGGCGATGGGCTGATCCTGCCCGTAGCCCTTCGCCGTGAGGCGCGCCGCGTCGATCTTGCGCTTCACGAGCGCGACGCGGACGGCCTCGGCGCGGGCCTGCGAGAGGATCTTGTTGCGCGCGGGGGAGCCCTGGCTGTCGGTGTGGCCCTGCACCTCGATCTTCAGGATCTCCGGGTGCGCGGTCATCACCGCGGCCACGTTGTCGAGCAGGCCGTCCGACTCCTTGCGGATCGTGGCCAGGCCGAGGGCGAACTGGACCTGCTCCATGATGACGATCTCGGTGCCGCGGACGACCACGAGCGGGCAGCCGTTCTTCGCCGGATCCGGATCGGCCTTGCCGGGGTCGGTCGGGCAGGCGTCCTCCGTGTCGAGGATCGTGTCGCCGTCGCCGTCCTTCGGCACCTCCGGCGCCGGCGGCGGGCAGCCGTTCTTCGTCGGGTCGGTCGAGGCGATGCCCGCGACCTCGACGCACGCGTCGAGCTTGTCGACGATGCCGTCGCCGTCCTTGTCCGGGCAGCCGGTGGTCGTGAGGTCGGTGCTCGGCGCGCCCTTGGCGTTCGGGCAGGCGTCGCCCTCGTCGGGCACGCCGTCGCCGTCGCTGTCGGTCGCCGGCGGGCAGCCGTGCTTGCGCGGGTCGGCGGCGTTCGCCGGGCCCGCCTTGGCCGGGCAGGCGTCGAGCTCGTTCGTGATGCCGTCGCCGTCGTCGTCCTTCGGCGCCGCGGCGGGCTGGACGCCCGCGGGGCCGTCGTACATCCAGCCGCCGAGCGCGTACCACCCCCACTTCTCGTGGGTGCCGCACACGTCGAGCACGAGATCGTGGCCGTCTTGCTTCACGACCGAGATGTTCTTGGTCTCGCAGCCGCTGCGCGAGGCCGCGCGGGGCTTGGCCTTGTTGCCGCTCACGCAGCCGGTGGCCGCCACGGCGAGGGGTAGGGCGAGGACGAGGGGGGCGAGGTGTCGAAGCCGCATGCGCATCGGAATGCCCTCAGAACGACAGGAGCGACGGCGAACCGCCCTCGGAGCCGGTGGTGGTGCCCGCGTAGAGCGGCTGGCGCTGCTTGTGGCGCACGACGTACGGCGAGTTGCGCGCCGGTCGGGCGATGCGCTCGTAGATGGCGTCGAAGGAGACGACGAGATCCGCCGTGAACTGGGCCGCCGGGCTGTAGAAGATGTTGCGCCGCTGGCCGTTCGCGCCGAGCTGGCCGGCGAGGTTGGCGTAGCCGAGCTCGACCCCGACCTCGGGCACGGGGTAGTAGCCGACGGACAGCGAGAAGCCGAGGCGGTTGAACGAGGTCCGCGTGTCCGGGTTCTCCATGGCCGTCGCGCAGCCCGTCAGGGTCTGCACGCAGGCCTCGGTGTTCCACTCGTTCTTGAACGAGTGCACGAAGCCGAAGGCGGGCGAGATCTCGAGGCTCTGCCCGGCGAACTCCTCGCTGAAGCTGATGCTGATCGACTCGCGCAGCGTGTCGTGCGCGAGGCCCCCGACGTCGAGCTGATCGGAGAGGAAGGTCTCGCCCGTCGAGGTCTGCCGCGGGTACTGCAGATCGCCGTTCACCGGGGTCGAGGCGGCGCCGAAGCGGTGATCCCAGCGGCCGCTCAGCCCGACCACGAACGACTTGAAGACCGGCGAGTCGTTGCCGGCGAGCGGGATCTCCTGGCTCAGGCCGACGCGCGTCGTGGTCGTCACGTAGGTGCCGCCGCCGTAGCTCGCCGGCGAGGTCGGGAAGATGAAGCCCCCGGCCACGCTGGCGCGGGTCGACACGGGCAGCTCGTCGTGCGCGTAGAGCTTGAAGGCGAAGGTGCCGAGCAGCGGCAGGTCGTCGAACCAGGGCTCGTGCTTCGTCGTCGTGTCGGCGCTGTCCGTGATCTCGGTCGTGAAGCTCGGGGTCGTCGAGACGCGGAACGTCCAGTCGTCGAGGTCGACGAAGAAGTAGTTGAGCGTGAGCGCGAAGGTCTGCGTGTACTCCTGGTGCGAGGCCGACTGGAAGTCGGCGCCGACGCCCATGCCGCTCGTGGTCCCCGCGTGGCTCCACCGGAGCGAGGTGCCGCGCCAGGGGACGTGGGGCGGCACGGCCGAGCCCTTGACCGGCTCCTCCTCCTCCGCGTCACCACTCGCGGGTGCGGCGAAGCTGGTCGCGGGGGGCTGGGCGCCCGGCGCCGCCGTGCCCGGGGTCGCACCCGGGGTCGGTGCCTGCGCCACCTCGCCGACGGCCTTGGCCCCGGCGGCCTCGTCCGCGGAGCCGTCCGACGCCGGCGACGCCGGAGCCTCGGGCTCGCCGGCCCACGCGTTCGGAATGCCAGGAACGAGCGCGATGCCCAGGCCGAGTGCCCACCGTGCCCAGCCGATCTGCCGACTTCGCCGTTTCATCCGTCCACCTTCGCCGCCCACGGCCTCGCGGCGGCTGCGCCGCCGAGCGTGGGACACCGCCCTTACACCGAACCCCGACCGCCAACAACGCGGATCGCGGCAGACGGCCAGTAGCAAGACTGGTGCCCGATAGATTCGTCTGTCATTTCATGGGATTGCCGGCGATGCCGCGCCTCCGTGTTACGGCGGTAACGGCGCGGGGCGTCTCGAACGTGACGGCGCGCGGCGCCCGCCCGTCAGCCCCGGGCGCGCGGGCGCGTCAGCGCGTCGCCGAGGAGCCCGAGACCCATCGCGAGGGCGACCACCGCGACGTGCCCGAGCAGCAGGTGCGCGCGGTCGGTCGCGCCGCAGTGGACGTGCAGGCACAGGTACCCGGTCAGCCCGGCCGCGACACCCGTGAGCGCCGCGACGGCCCGCCCGTCCGAGCGCGCGCGCCGGAGCGCGATCGTGAGCGCGACGACCGGCGCCGCGCCGAGGAGGCCGAACGCGAGGCACTCGGCCGCCGCACCGAGCACGGCAGCGACCGGCCGGCCGTCGTCGGGCGCCCCGGCGCGGGAGGTCACGAGCGCAAGGAGCGTCGGCACGGCGAGACCCGCGGCGCCGAGGGCGGCGCCCGTCCACCCCGCCGCCGGCGGCGCGTAGAGCGGACGCAGCAGGCGCAGGCACGCGGCGAACAAGGTGATGCCGGCGCCCCCGAGCACCACGCCGAGCTCGACGGCGTCGAGCCGCCCGAGGTCCTCGCGCCCCGCGAAGAGCGCGTAGGCTCCGACGAGCCCGGTTGCGAGCGCGACCGCGAGCGCGACGCGGAGCGGCGTCGGGCGGCTCCGGAGCCAGCCGCTCGGGCCGCGTTCGGCGCGGATGG
>JADLAB010000609.1 GCA_020848455.1 Polyangiaceae bacterium | reverse complement strand
GGCGGGCAGCGTACCAGAGAGGGCGGTCTGCGGCAGAGCACCCGTGCCGCGCGCCGGGTTCGGCCGCAGTTCGACAGGCTTCAAGCTTTGGCTAAAATGGCCATATGGCACTGCGTGTCTCGGCCAGCGACGCGAAGAACAACTTCGGGGGTCTGCTCGCGCAGGTCGCCGAGCTCGGTCGGGTGGACATCGTGAAGCACGGCCGGCTCGTCGCGGTCGTGCTGGCGCCGCGCCTCGTCGAGGCAGCGCTCTCTCTGCCCGCCGCGACCGACCCGGACGAGGCGGCTCGCCATCTCATCCCACCCGAGGCGGCCCGGGCCGCACGGATGGTGCGCGCGCCGGCAGGCTTCGATGAGCCGTGAGCGCGAGCGGCAGGCCTCGATGGGCCGTGAGCGCGAGCGGCAGGTGCCGCTCAGCGCCGCGGAGGTGACCACCATCCTCGCCATCTGCGCCGCGCGGGGGCTGCTCGTCGGCGGCCAGGCGCTCGCCTTCTGGTCCGATCACCTCGAGGTCGCTCCGCCCGCCGAGCTCGCGACGGGCATCACGGCCGACGCGGACTTCGTCGGCGACTCGGCGCTCGCGCGCGAGCTCGGCAAGCGCCTCGGCTGGGCCACCTGGGTGCCGAGCCTCGACGACGCGACACCCCAGACCGGCAAGGTGACCCATCGGGTCGCGAGCGGCGTGAAAGAGGTCGACTTCCTGTCCGGCGTCGCCGGTCTGACGACCAAGGACATCGTGCGGCGCGCGGTCGAGATGGACGTGCCGGGCATCGGCCCGTTGCGCGTCATGCACCCCGTCGACGTGCTCGACAGCCGCATCCAGAACCTCCACCTCTTGCCCGAGAAGCGCAACCCGGCCGGCGTCGCGCAGGCGCGGCTCGCGCTCGGCATGGTGCGCGCCTACCTCCGGCGGGAGGTCGCCGCCCGCGGGGAGCGCAGCGCCCTCAAGCTGCTCGAGCGGGTCGTCGAGATCGCAGCCGACATCGCTGCGGTGCGCGTCTGCCTGCGGTATGGCATCGACCCACTCGAGGCGGTCCCGCTCGAGAGCTTTCGGACCACTACGGCCCTGCACCGGACCCGCTGGCCCCAGATCGAGGCCGAGGTGGCCGCGCGGCGGGACGCGCTCGCGAAGGTGCTCGCTCGCCCGCGTGCCGGGCCTGCCCCACGCCGCGCGAAGCCAGCGCGGTGAGCTCGACGATTCGGAACGAGCGCCTGGCGAGCTAGCCGAGGAGCCGTGCGAGTCCGACCGCGCCGAGCGCCAGGCCGAACAACATCACGCCGAGCGCCACGCGGAAGAGGATCCTCCGCGCCGTGCGCCGCACGCCGAGCACGGCGGCGAGCTCGCCCTCCGTGCAGTTCGAGACGAGGAGCTTGCCGCCCTCCTCGTCGACGTGGCGGAAGACGACCTCGCTCCGACCGCTCGCGTCGCGCGGGCCTCGCTCCGCCGGGCCGAGCACGTAGACCATGTCGCCCGCCTGGATGGTGCGCTCGTCGATCTGCACCTCGCGCGGCGAACAGCCCGTGCGCGCCGCGAGCCACGCGACCCCCTCCGCCGTGAGCGCTGCCGGCTCGCTCGGCAGGTCGCCGATGACGACCGCGGCGTGTACGCCCCCCTCTCCGTAGCGGCGGGTGCGGGCGATGAGCGCGCCGCCCAGGGGCAGGACGCGCGCCCGCTCGCCGGAGCCGTCATCTACCAGGAAGGCACGCCTGTCGACCTCTTGATGCAGGACGCGCACCTCGTGTCGGTAGGTGCGCGAGACCGTGAGGTTGTGGATGAAGGCCTCGCGCCCACTGAGGGGCGAGCGCACGGTCCCCTGCTCGCTCGGCAGGGCGCGGCCGACGATCTCGAAGACGCCAGCGCCGGAGATGCGCGCGATCGGGGTCGTCGGCGTCCGCAGGATGCGCTCGTGGGTGCGCACCTCGCCGCGGCGCACGCGCAGGAGCGCACCGAAGAGCAACGTGAGGATGAGCCCGGGGAGAAAGAAACCGAGGCCGGCGATGGCGAGGAACATGGTGGACGAGCCGTGGAGGTGCCGGAGGCTTGCGACGACGCCCGCGACGGGCGACGCTGCGAGCCGTGACGGGGCGCTCCATGATCGCACGGCGGCGTCGGGCGGGCTCGCCTCGCGGCCGCTCGATGGCGTGTCGCGGCTGGCGCTCGCGGGGGTGCCGCCCTACCACCGGCCGCGGAGCTAGCAACGAGCCGCGTCCCCTACCAAGACCCAGTTAGACCATGGCCTTCCCCGCGCACCACCCGTTCCGCTCCCCCGCTGCCCGCGACCGTTTCCTCGCGCTATGCGAGGAGCGCGCCAAGCGCTGGCCCGTCCCGTTCGACGAGCACTTCGTCGAGACCTCGTTCGGAAAGACGTTCGCCCGGACGAGCGGCCCCGAGGGCGCGCCCCCGCTCGTGCTCCTGCCCGGCGCGACGGCCAGCTCGCTCATGTGGGCGCCGAACGTCCGCGCCCTCTGCGAGGCGTTCCGGGTGTTCGCAATCGATCCCATCTACGAGTGG
>JADLAB010000608.1 GCA_020848455.1 Polyangiaceae bacterium | reverse complement strand
GAAGTGACCGCGCGCGTGGCGGGCGTGCGACCTCATCACCCGCACGCCCGCCGCGGGCGCGGCACGCTCGCCTGGCTCGCCGCGGGCGTGAGCGCGTGGGCGTGCGCGAGCCCCCGGGACGCGGACCGGACCCCCGACGCCCACACGGCGCCGACGGCGAGAGCGCCGACCGCGAGCGCGCCCGGGCCGAGCGACACCGGGGCGGGGCGGCCCTCCGCTCCGAGCGCAACCCTGCGCGCGGACGCGCCGTCGGCCTCACCCCGAGCGAGCGCGGCGGCGAGCGCGCGCGGCTGCGGAGTGACCCTCCGCGGCTACATCCCGGTGGGCGCGGGTCGCCGTGCGCTCGTCCGGAGCCCTGCCCTCGCGGCGCCCGCCCCGGCCGTGCTCGTGCTCCACGGCTACACCGGCTCGCCCGAGCGCATCGAGCAGACGTCGGGCTGGACCGACTTTCTCGCCGGCCGGAAGGCGCTCGTCGCCTATCCGGAGGGCACCCCGACCCAGCCCGAGGGCTTCGGCTGGGACACGGGCACGAGCCGCTTCTCGACGCACGGACAGGACGACGTCGCGTACCTCGCAGCGCTCGTGCGGCGGCTCGTCGACGAGCACTGCGTCGATCCCGGGCGCATCCTCGTGACGGGCGAGTCGAACGGCGGCGCGATGACGCTGCTCGCGGCCTGCGACGCGCGCACGGCGGGCTCCTTCGCGCTCGCCGCGCCGGTCATCCCGGCCATCGACGACGGCACGCTCGCGCGCTGCGGGGCAGGTCCGGCGCTGCGCCTCGTCGCCATCGCGGGCCGCCACGACCGCACGGTGACCTACGACGGAAGCTACAAGCCGGGGCTGCGACCGCTGCTCGGTCAGGAAGCGTGGTTCCTGCGTGTCGCGGCCGAGCGCAACGGCTGCGCGCCCGCCGAGCCCGAGCGCACGCCGCTCGACGACGGCACGCGCATCGCGCCGCGAGCTTGCCGCGCGCCCCTCGCGCTCGTCGCGGTCGACGACGGCGTGCACACCTGGCCGGGCGGCCCCACCGGCACGGCCGGTCTGCCGCCCGGGCGCTTCCCCGCGACGAGCTTCTTGTGGCGCGAGGCGGGCCTCGAGCGCTGACGGCCCCGCCCGCCGTCGACGCCGCGCTCGCTCGACTCGTGCCCTCGGCGTCGACGCGAGGACGAATGGCGGCGCCGGCGCTCGCGGAGCGACCGTTGGCAGCACCGCACCCCCGCGCTAGCTTGAGGCCCTGGGTGCTGGGAGGATCGGGATGAGCAACCGTTGGGTCGGTGTGGGCTTGCTGCTCTTCGGAGCGGCCGCGTGCGGGGGCGAGGGCGGCACGGGCGGCGCAGGGGCATCGGGCGGCAGCGGCGCTGCCGGCGGCTCGGGCGGGTCGGGCGGCAGCGCCATCCCGCTCGTCGACACGGCGCTCGACGGCGCGTGCGTGGGCGGCAAGCCCCCCGGCACCGGGGTCAACGTCGGCAACGAGCTGCACAAGGTGACGCTCGACGCCGACCCCGAGGCGCTCTGCAACGACGGCTCGCCGGCCATCATGTACGTGCGCAAGGCGGCGACGGTGCAGGCCACGAACCGCTGGGTCATCCACATGCAGCCGGGCGGCAGCTGCGCCGACTACGACGTCTGCTACGACCGCTGGTGCGGCATCGGCGCGTACGAGGCGGACAAGATGAGCTCGCGCTTCGCGCCCGAAGCGACGAACGGCTCGGGCATCTTCGCCCGCAACGCCAGCAACGCCTTCGGCGACCTGAACCAGGTCTACATCTACTACTGTAGCTCCGACGGCTGGATCGGCCGGCGCAGCGATGCCGTCCTCGAGGACACGACCGGGACGCGCCCGACCTTCCGCTTGCACTTCCGCGGCCACGACATCCTCGAGGCCGCCGCGGCGGCGCTCGCGGCGGGCGTCACCTCGGACGACGGCGTCGAGACCCTGCCGTCGCTCGACGCCGCGACCCACGTGCTCTTCAGCGGCAGCTCGGCGGGCTCGAACGGCCTGTCGCACACGCTCGACTGGTGGGCGGCGCAGGTGCCGAACGCGACCCAGGTCGGCGGCATGCTCGACTCGATCTTCCTGCCGCTGCCCGAGGACGTCACCGACCCGACGATCGCGGCCACCTATCTCTCCGGCATGCAGGCGCAATGGACCGCCGTGAAGCAGACGCTCTACCACGCCTTCACGGACGAGAGCTGCCTCGCCCTGCACCCCGGCGCCGACGCCTACCTGTGCGGGCTGACGAGTCACCTGCAGCTCGACCACACGACGACGCCCTTCTTCTCGCGTCAGGATCTCACCGACCCGGTGTCGGCCCAGTACCTGCAGGCGGCCGGGGCGACCATCCCGCAAATCGCGGCGTGGACGCACACGAGCATGCTGCGGCTCGCCGACGCCCTGCAGAGCTCGGAGGAGCAGGCGTCGATGACGGTCGCGCCCGGCAGCTACGCGAGCAACTGCGGCCAGCACATCGTGATGCTCAACAGCAACTGGTTCGGCGTCGCGCAGCAGAACAACGCGACCGTCGAGGGTGCGGGTGGCACGCCGCTCACGGTGCACGACGCGCTCGGCGCCTGGGCGCTCGGCACGCCCATCGCGGCCATCGACACCGAGCCGTCGACGGTCTCGTTCTGCCCGGCGACGACGGGCGAGCAATAGCGAGTCGCACCTCGGCGACCGGCCATGAGGGCGGCGCGGCGAGCTCGGCGGCGAGCACCGCCGGGTCGGTCAGGGCGTTGCCGGCAGCACGCCGCCGATCGCATGCAGCTCGCCGGCAGCGTCGAAGGTGAGCGCGACGTCGGGCTCGGGGCGCACGGTGCCGTAGCGCAGCCACAGGATCGGCCACGCGAACACGTGGACCTCGCCCGCGAGCACCGTGCCGCGGGCGAACAGGCCCCCCACGGTGGTGGCGGCGCGCGCGAGCGCGTCGGCGTACGCGAAGCCGTGAAAGTCGGGCGGCAGGGTGCTCGGGACCGAGCGGTACG
>JADLAB010000607.1 GCA_020848455.1 Polyangiaceae bacterium | reverse complement strand
GCCCGTGCCGGTCGCGGCGGGCCGCCTGGATTCGCTCCGCTCTACGCTCTCGCGCTCATCGCTCGAGCGCCGCGCCGGTCGTCATCATCCTCGCGGTCGTTCTCGATCTCCGCCGCGCCGCCGCGAGCGCGAGCCCGAGCGCCCCGAGCGCGAGCCACCCGCGACCGCCCGGCACGCCATCGCCATCGCCGCTGCCGCCCGCGAGCCGGCAGCCGCAGCCCGCATCCTCGCTCGGAGCGTCCGCCGGCTGAGCGGCCTGGCCGCCCACCTCGCCACCCGCGCCGCCGAGTCCGCCAGCGCCACCGAGTCCGCCGGTGCCACCGAGTCCGCCGGCGCCACCGAGTCCGCCGGTGCCACCCGCGCCGCCTCCGCCCGTGCCCTGCTCGAAGCAGCTTCCCGAGACGCACAGGCCGTCGACGCCGCAGGGCGTCCCATCGGACGCGACGTTGTTCGTGCAGACGGCGGTCGCACCGACGCTGCCCGCACAGATGTCGGAGAGATCGCACTCGCCGGCCGGCGCGCCGCCGCAGGCGGTTCCCGCGGGCTCTGCAGCGTCACTCGGACATTGCGCGCTCGCGCCGTCGCACGCCTCCGCGGCGTCGCATTCGCCGACGGACGCGCGGCAGCTCACGCCGACCGCGAAGGCGTCGGCCGCGCATTGCGTGCTCGCCCCGTCGCAGCTCTCGGCCAGGTCGCACGGGCCTGCGCTCGGGCGGCACGTGCCGCCGGGCGCGAAGGCGTCGGCAGGGCAGGCGGCGTCCGCCCCGCTGCAGGTCTCTTCGACGTCGCAAGGGCCTGCGCTCACACGGCACACGGTGGTGCTCGGCGCGTAGGTCGCGACGCAGCTCGCCGTGGCACCGACGGTGCCCGAGCACACGTCCTGCGCGTCGCACGCGCCGCTCGGCGCCCCGTCGCAGGCCGTGCCCACGGGCTCCGCGGCGTCGGCCGGACAGGCGGCGTTCGCACCGTCGCAGCTCTCGGCCACGTCGCAGACGCCCACGGCGGCGCGGCACTCGGTGCTGCTCGAGGCGAACGCATCGGCCGGGCACGTCGTGCTCGCGCCGCCGCAGCTCTCTTCGATGTCGCACGCGCCTGCACTCGCGCGGCACACGGTGGTGCTCGGTGCATAGGCCACGACGCAGCTCGCCGTGGCACCGACGGTGCCCGCGCACACGTCTTGGGCATCGCACGCGCCGCTCGGCGCCCCGCCGCAGGCCGTGCCCACGGGCTCTGCTGCGTCGATCGGACAGGCGGCGTTCGAGCCGTCGCAGCTCTCGGCCACGTCGCAGACGCCCACGGCGGCGCGGCACTCGGTGCCCGCCCCGATGGGGGCGCAAGTGCCGTCCACGGCCGCGCCCGCCGCCACGCTGCAGGCCTGGCAGTCGGTCGGATCGCCGGCGCCGCACGCGCCGTCGCAGCAGACGCCGTCCACGCACTCGGTGCTCGCGCACTCGCCGGCCGACCCGCACGGGTCGCCGTCGGTCTTGCGCAGACCGAAGACGTACGCTGCGCCGCTGTTCGTTACCGCGCTGTCTTCGCTGTAGGCCCCCACGATGGCCGTCGGGCCTGAGATGGCGACCGAGATGCCGAAGTAATCGTTGGTCTGCGCGTCGCTCGCCGTGAGTTTCTTCACCTCGCCCCAGTTGTTCGCGCCACCCTGGTCCTGCGAGAACACGTACGCCGCGCCGCGGTCCGAGCCCGCACCGTCTTCGAGGTACGCGCCCATGATGGCCGTCGGGCCCGTGATGGCGACCGAGTAGCCGAAACGGTCGGCGTTTCCAGCGTCGCTCGCCGTGAGCTTCTTCACCTCGCCCCAGTTGTTCGCGCCGCCCTGGTCCTGCGAGAACACGTACGCCGCGCCGCGGTTCATGCCCGCGCCGTCCTCGAATCGGGCGCCCACGATGGCCGTCGGGCCCGAGATGGCGACCGAGACGCCAAAATCGTCGCCGTCCTGCGCATCGCTCGCCGTGAGCTTCTTGACCTCGCCCCAGTTGTTCGCGCCGCCCTGGTCCCGCGAGAACAGGTACGCGGCGCCGCGGTCCGTGCCCGGTCCGTCTTCCCGGTACGCCCCGACGATGGCCGTCGGGCCCGAGACGGCGACCGAGATGGCGAAGTTGTCGTCGTACTGCGCGTCGCTCGCCGTGAGCTTCTTCACCTCGGTCCA
This sequence comes from Polyangiaceae bacterium, assembly GCA_020848455.1. Lineage (GTDB taxonomy): Bacteria > Myxococcota_A > Polyangia > Polyangiales > Polyangiaceae > JACRDA01. The sequence goes on along the minus strand of JADLAB010000607.1, from coordinate 655 downwards.
CACGAGCGGGTCGACGTGCACGGGGTAGCTCGCGCCCGCGTCCTCGATGACGAGCTCGACCGAGCGAGGGTCGAGCGAGCCGAGCGCGAACGTCGCCTCGAGCCGCGCTCCACGTGCGTCCGTGACGTAGAGGTCGGAGTACCGCAGCACCGCCTCGCCGTCCGGGCTGCGGAGCGCGACGTAGCTCCCGCCGTCCGTGAGCTCGGGTTCGAGCGCCGTGTCGAGCCCGACCTCGAGCACGAGCGGCTCGTCCGCCGGCGTCGCGGGCACCCGACCGTCGAGCGGCCGGTGCTCGAGCACGAAGCCGTGCTCGACGCCGAGCGGGCCGTTCAGGTACCACTCCTCGCTGCCGTCGCCCCGCCGGTAGCTCGCGCGATGGTCGGCGAGCACGGCCTCGCCCGGGTCCGGCGTGGCGGCGCGCTCTGCCCCGCGCCGCACCCCGCGCCAGCGAAGCCCGAGCGAGAAGCGCTCGTCACCGGAGGCCGGCGAGACGCGGAGCCACCCCTCCTCGAGCCCGACCCGCAGATCCTGGGCCGGGTTTTCTGCCCGCACGGCGCCGGCGCCGTCCGTGCGCTCGAAGCCGTAGCGTGGCCCCGCATTCTCTTGCACCGTCCGGACGTACGCGGCGCGCAGCCCCGCCGGCATCGCCTCGGGC
>JADLAB010000606.1 GCA_020848455.1 Polyangiaceae bacterium | reverse complement strand
TGCCGGCGCGACCGGCGGCTCGGGCGGTGCCGGCGCAACCGGTGGCTCGGGCGGTGCCGGCGCGACCGGTGGCTCGGGCGGTGCCGGCGCGACCGGCGGCTCGGGCGGTGCCGGCGCAACCGGTGGCTCGGGCGGTGCCGGCGCGACCGGTGGCTCGGGCGGTGCCGGCGCGACCGGCGGCTCGGGCGGTGCCGGCGCGACCGGCGGCTCGGGCGGTGCCGGCGCGACCGGCGGCTCGGGCGGTGCCGGCGCGACCGGCGGCTCGGGCGGGGCCGGCGCGCCCGGCGGCTCGGGCGGTGCCGGCGCGACCGGCGGCTCGGGCGGTGCCGGCGCGACCGGCGGCGCGGGGCAGGGTGGGGCCGGGGGCTGCGGCTCGGACTCCGACGGCGACGGCCTCGGAGACTGTGCCGACCCTTGCCCGCTCGATCCCGACAACGACGTCGACGCCGACGGCTTCTGCGCCGACGCCGACTGCGCACCGCTCGATCCCGCGGTGTTTCCCGGTGCGCCCGAGGTCGCCGACGGGCTCGACGCGGACTGCGACGGGCTCGACATCGATCCGCTCCCCGTGGGGGGCCTGTACGTGTCCGTCTCGACGGGCGACGACACCTGGCCCGGCACGCCCCAGCAGCCCTTCGCGACGATCGCGCACGCCGTCGGCGTCGCGGCCCCCGGCGCGACGATCTTCGTGGCCGAGGGCCAGTACTCCGAGGCGGTGTTCACCCAGCAGAGCATCCTCGGCGGCTGGTCCACGGACTTCACGGCCTGGAGCCCCGCCGTCCGCGTCACGCGCTGGACGTCGCCGGACGGCACGTCGCCGCTCACCTTCTTCGACGTCGGCGGGCCGCCGGTCGTCTACGCGGGCATGACGATCGAGAACGCGACGGGCTCGGCCGTCGCGCTCTACGGTGGCCAGGTGACGGTGCGCGACGTGCACGTCACCGGGTCGGCGGCCGCGCTCGCCGCGCAGTCGGGTGCCGTCGTCCTGTTCGTGGGGGGCACGGCCCAGGCGAGCGCCGCGCCGGCCCTGCTCGTCGACTCGGCGACGCTCACGGTGCGCGCTTCGGACGCCGTGGGCACCATCGGCATCGAGGCGTTCAATGCCGAGCTCCACGTCGAGGACTGCCACGCGACGGGCGACGAGGCCGGGATCAAGGCCTGGGGGAGCCCGAGCCTGCTCGAGGTGCACCGCTCGACGGCGCGGGGGGTCGAGTACGGGCTCTCGAGCCAGGGCTCGGCGGTGGTCACCGAGAGCGACATCCGGGCCTCGGACACGACGAAGTACCCGCAGACGATCGGCCTGTTCTCCACGCTGTCGCTCGTGCTCGACCGGACCGTGGTATTCGCCGAAGGGGGTACCGGCTCCACCTACGCCGCCGGGCTCCGGGGGACCGCGACCGTCACGAACAGCGTGTTCATCGCCGGCGCGGCGCCGTTCGGCAGCACCGGCGTGTGGGTCCACGCGGGCGGCGCGGCCACGGTCTCCAACTCGTACGCGCGGGGCGGGCCGGCGTCGTGGCTCTCGCACGGGATCAACGTGGCCGCGGGCTCCTCCGCCACGCTCGTCAACGACGTGCTCGGGTGGACCGCCGGCGCCACCCACCCCGAGCCCGTCTACGTCGGACAGGGCGCGAGCGCGACGACCGTGGCGCTGCTCGTCCCGACCGCGTCGTGCGCCGTCGCGTTCGGCGGGTTCCCCCCTTACAACTACGTCTGCATCGACACCGTCAACGCCGACAGCTGCGCCGGCTGGCCGTACGGCTGCGTCCAGACGAGCGGCTTCGCGAGCGGGGATCCGCTCTTCGCCGACCCGCTGACCGACTGGGCGCTCGCACCGGCCAGCCCCGCCCGGAACACGGGCGTCGACCCTGCGCCCTGGGTTCCGCCGGATCTGGCGGACCACGACTTGCGAGGCGCGGTCCGCCCGGCGGGCGGCTCCTGGGACCGGGGTCCGACCGAGCAGTAGTCGCGCGCCCAAAGGGGCGCGGCCCGGTGCCGGAGCCGTCTCGCCGTCAGGCCGCGCGCACCGGCACGCCGAGATCCTCGAGCCGCGCCTCGAGCGCGCTGACGCAGGGGTCGGCGGCGGACGCGCGGAGTCGCACGCGCCCGTGATCGTGGTGGCACAGGCCGATGCGCATGCGGGCCGTGACGGCGGTGTGTCGCTCGGGAGCGCCGGCGTCGGCCTCCGGGCGGCACACGACGGCGCCGGGCTCGCCCGCGGTCGCGCCCTCGGCGATGCGGTACAGGGCGTCGCTCAGCAGGGCAGCCGCGGCATCGTCCCCGTAGCAGGCACGCATGGGTGCGCGCGCGGTCGCGTAGAGCTCGAGCTCGTAGCCCGCCGGTCTCTGCGCGGCGCCGTCCGGCACGCGGACGGCGTAGTGCACGTCGTACGCCTTGGCGAGCGCGGCGAGGTCCGCGTTGCTGCGCCGGCCACGGGTGCGATGGACGGCCCGCGGTCCCCAGGTCTCGAAGCCTTTGGCCAGCGTTCCCATGGTGCCTCCTCTGAAATATTACCTTACGGAATATATCAGACTCGGCCCGTCGTTCCTACGCCCGTCGGGCGGTCGAGCCGACGGCGCCGCGCGTGCTGCGCTCCTTGCCGCTCGTCCCTTGCCCCTTGTCCCTTGCCCCTCGCCCAGCGCCCCTTCACCCTCGGGCGCGATGGCTGCCCGTCTCGCAGGTCCCTACGACGTCGTCGTCGTCGGAAGCGGCATCGGCGGGCTCGTGGCGGCGCTCGCGGCCGCGCGCGCCGGGCTCGGCGTCCTCGTCCTCGAGGCGCGAAAGCAGTTCGGCGGCTACTGCAACCCCTTCCGGCGCGGGCGCTACCGCTTCGATCCGGGCCTGCACTACCTCGGCGAGTGCGGGCCCGGAGGACAGATGACGCGCGTGCTCGAGGCGCTCGAGCTCGCCGACGCCGTGCGCTTCCGCGAGCTCTCGCCCGGGGGCTTCGACCGCATCGTGCTGCCCGACTACGAGGTGGCGATGCCGCGCGGCGCGGAGGCGTACGAGGCGCGCCTAGCCCGCGACTTTCCGGCCGAACGCGCCGGGCTCGCGCGCTTCTTCGCGCTCCTCGCCGAGCTGCGCGCGATGCGGGCAGCGCTCGAGAGCCGGCCGGCCGGGCCGAACGCCTTCGAGGCCGCGATGGACGTGCCCTTCCTGCTCGAGCACGGCCGCTCGACCTTCGCCGAGGTGCTCGATCCGCTCATCGCGGACCCCGTGCTCCGCGCCGTGCTCGCCGCGCAGTCGGGCGACTACGGGCTGCCCCCGAGCCGCGCCTCCGCGCTCGTGGGGCTCGGCACGCTCGACCACTATCTCGACGGCGCGTACTTCCCGGTGGGCGGCGCGGGCGCGCTGCGCGACGCCTTCGTCGCCGCGCTCGAGCGGCAGGGTGCGGTGCTCGCCCGCAACACGCCGGTCGAGCGCATCCTCGTCGAGGCGGGGCGCGTGACGGGGGTGCGCACGGCGGCGGGCGACACGATCCACGCGAGCGCGGTCGTGTCGAACGCGGATGCCGCGTACACCTACGGCTCGCTCGTCGGGGCCGAGCTCCTGCCCGCGGCCGTGCGCCGCAAGAGCGAGCGGACGCGCCCCTCGGTCGGCTCGGTGTGCCTGTTCGTCGGGACGACGCTCGATCTGGCCGCGCACGGCATGACCGACGCCAACCTGTGGGTGTACCCGACGGTCGATCTCGAGCGCTGCTACGCGCCCATCCTCGCCGGCGAGCTACCCGATCTCGACTTCTTCTTCCTGTCGTCGCCGTCGCTGAAGGACCCGGGCACGGCGGGCTCGCCGCCCGGCCCGCCGACGGGGCACGACGCGCTCGAGCTCGTCGCGCTCGCGCCCTTCCGGCCCTTCGGCGCCTGGCACGGGCGTCGCTCGATGCGCCGCGGCCCCGAGTACGAGGCGATGAAGGCCGAGCTCGCCACGCGCTACCTCGGCGCCGTCGAGCGCGTCCTGCCGGGGGTGTCGGCTCACCTGAAGATCGTCGAGGTGGCGACCCCCGTCACGAACGCGAGCTACGCGGGCGCGCCCGAAGGGGCGATCTACGGGCCCGAGGCGACCCCCGCGCAGATGGGCCCGTGGCGCTTCGGCACCGAGGGCGCCCTTCCGGGCCTCTTCCTCGCGGGCTCGTCCACGGCCGCGGCCGGCGTCGTGCCGTGTGCAGCGTCCGGGCTCGAGGCGGGGCGGCGGGCGGCGGCGTGGGTCCGGGGGCGCCGCGGCTCGGCAACGGCGGCATCGATGGCGTCGTTGTCCGGGGGCAGCTCGATGGTGCCGAGGTCCAGGTCGTAGAACCCGATGCGCCACGGGAACCCGCGGCAGTGTTCGAGCGCGACGGCATGACCGGCGAGCGGCGAGGCGGCGGAGCGGAGCGTAACCAAGTGGCACCTCCGCTTCAGTCTACCCGGGGTCGGTTACGTTGGAGGCCTGCGGCGCGACGGCGAACGCGCCCGACGCGGCGCCAAGTGCGCGACCGCTCGTCGACGCGACTCGCGCGAGCGGCGAGGCGGCGGAGCGGAGCGTAACCAAGTGGCACATCCGCTTCGGTC
>JADLAB010000605.1 GCA_020848455.1 Polyangiaceae bacterium | reverse complement strand
TGCTCGGCGGCTTCGAGCCGGCGCAGGCAGACAGGGCGAGCACGAGGACGAGCGGCGGGGCGGGGCGAATGGACACGAGCACCTCCAGAGATCCGCCGAGGCTACCTCTTTGTCCGTGCGGGGCAAGAGGCGGGCCGGGCGCCGCCGTGGGGGCGTGGCGTCGTCGGTCAGAACGTGGCGCCGCCGCCGAACATGAGATCCCAGAACGCCGCGAAGCCGCTGGCGGACGCGCCCCCGAAGCCGACTTCGCCGGCCAGCATGTCGACCGTGATGGGCCGGAAGAAGACGAGACCCCGGTCGTTGATGATGAGCCGGCCCTCGAAGCCGAGCTCGATGTTGAACGCGTGGGCCGCCACGCTGCGGTAGATGAGGGCGCCGTAGCCGAGCTTCGCCGACGGGGTCAGGTAGAAGGCGACGTCCCCGATCTGGATATCGTACCAGAACTTGAGCCCCGGCTCGACGCCGGTCACGTCCCGCGGCGGCGCGCCGAAGCTCACCTCGATGTTCGGGCCGAGCGCCGGCCCGGAGCTGTCGCCGGAGAAGTGGTAGCCGAACTCGAGCTGGAGCTTGCCGCGCGGGAAGCCGTCGTCCGCGCGGATGCTGCCCCCTCCGCCCGACGCGCCCATGAAGAGCGTCGGACCGAGCCCGACGTCGAGGAACATCGGTCGGGTGCCGGGCGTGAGCGCGTCGTCGTCGGCCCAGGCCTCCGAGGCCGTGGCCCCGACGAGGGCGACGGCGGTGAGGAGTCCGGTGATGGTGGGTGATGGGCGTCGGTGCAACATGGAGATCTCCTTCGTCGTCGGCGCGACCGCGACGAGTGCCCCCCAGGTCACCAGCGCCCCAGCGCGTCGAAGCGGGCCCCCGCAATTGCGCCACCCGCCTTTTCCCACGGGCGGGGCACCGAGGGCAAGTCCGGTCGCGGCTGGCGCTGTCAGGTCTTGCTGTGCGTCGTGCGCACGCGCTCGTCGGCGGCGTCGACGCGTGCGGACTGCTCGCGGCGGTAGCGCTCGAGCTCGCCGGCGATGCGCGCGTCGTTGGCGCCGAGGATCGCGGCCGCGTACAGGCCCGCGTTGCGCGCGCCCGCGACCCCGACCGACGCGAGCGGGATGCCGGGCGGCATCTGCACGCTCGAGAGGAGCGCGTCGACGCCGCCGAGCGTGCCGCCCGCGATGGGCACGGCGACGACCGGCAGGGTCGTGTGGGCCGCGACCACGCCCGCGAGGTGGGCCGCGCCGCCCGCGGCGGCGATGACGACCCCGAAGCCCGCGTTGCGCGCCCCGAGGGCGAGCTCGCGCACCCGCTCCGGCGTCCGGTGGGCGGAGGCGACCCGCACCTCGTAGCGAATGCCGAGCTGGTCGAGCACCTGCCAGGCGGGCTTCAGCTGCTCGAGATCGGAGTCCGACCCCATGATGACGAGGACCCTCGCGTCGGTCATGTGCTCTCCCTCCAGCGTCCGTGTCGCGTGCGGGCGCGTCAGTGCGCCGGCGTCTGCCACTCCGCGCCGATGTCGCGGCGGTAGTGCATGCCCTCGAAGCGGATGCACTCGGCGGCGCGGTAGGCCCGCGCCCGCGCCTCGGCGGGGCTCTCGGCGGTGCTCGTCACCGTGAGCACCCGGCCGCCGGACGTGACGATGCGCCCGTCCTCGTCGGCCGTGCCCGCGTGCAGCACGGTCGTCTCCGGGACGGCGGCCGCTGCCTCGAGGCCCTCGATGGCGGCGCCCGTCTCGGGTCGCTCCGGGTAGCCGCGCGAGGCGAGCACGAGCGCGACCGAGCAGCGCCCCGGCACCACGCGGACGGCGCTCGCGTCGAGCGCCCCGCGCGCGGCCCCGGCGAGGAGCTCGGCGAGGTCGCCGTCGCAGAGTGCGAGCAGGGCCTGTGTCTCCGGGTCGCCGAAGCGCACGTTGTGCTCGAGGAGCCAGGGCTCGCCCGCGGCGTCCACCATGAGCCCCGCGAAGAGCACGCCGCGGAAGGGCCGGCCCTCCTGGCGCATGCCGGCGAGCGTCGGGGCGAGCACGCGTGTCGCGATGCGCTCGGTGAGCGCGGCGTCGACCGCCACCGGCGCCACGGCGCCCATGCCGCCCGTGTTCGGGCCGCGGTCGCCGTCGCCCACGCGCTTGTGGTCGCGCGCGACCGGCAGCACGAAGAGCCGCTCGCCGTCGCAGATGGCGTGGACGGAGAGCTCGACGCCCGCGAGCCGGTCCTCGACGACGATGGTCGCGCCCGCCTCGCCGAAGCGCCGCTCGACGAGCATCGCGTGCGCCGCGGCGCAGGCCTCGTCGGCAGAGCTCGGCACGACGACGCCCTTGCCGGCGCACAGGCCGTCGGCCTTCACGACCACGTGCCGGTCGCGGCCGCGGATGTAGCGCTCCGCCTCGGCGAAGTCGCTCGTCGCGAGGAAGGCCGCCGTCGGGATCTTGTGCCGCTCGGCGAAGCGCTTGAGAAAGACCTTCGAGCCCTCGAGGGCGGCCGCGGCCCGGCTCGGCCCGAAGGCGGCGATGCCGTCGGTGGCGAGCGCGTCCACCGCTCCGGCGCAGAGCGGCGCCTCGGGGCCGACGACCACGAGATCGGCCCGCGCCGCGCGCGCCGCGGCGGCGATCGCGGAGGGCGTCGGCGACGTGAGCGGCGCCCGGCGCAGCACGGCGTGCCCCTCGGCGGTCTCGGCGCACCCGGGGTTGCCGGGGGCCACGATGACCTCGGCGGCCGAGGGTGAGCGGGCAAGGGCGCGGCCGAGGGCGTGCTCGCGCCCGCCGGAGCCGACCACCAGGATGCGTCGCGTCACCGCCATGGCGCCGGGTAGCACGCACGGTCGCGAAAAAAAAGTGATCGCGTCCCGGGCGGCCGGCCATGAGTGGTTGAAAGTCGCTGCGAGCCCGAGCGAGCGGGCGGCAGAGCCGGCCGTACGCCCCGCGGCGTGCGCCCCGGCCCACCGCCCCGCGAGCCTCGTGCGGACAGTCGATCGAGGTGCCGCGCCAGCCGACGATCCGGCGGGGCATCGAGAGGGCGGGCTCGCGTTGGTGCGGGCTCCGACGACCCGAGACCCTTCGTGCCACGCGCGCCGATCGGGGCGCGCGCACAGGAGCGAAAGACCATGCTTGCCAAACGCCACGCCTCGACGTCCCTCATCGCGCTCGCCTCTCTCTTCTGGCTCGCCGGCGCCAAGGCCGACGGCTGCACCGGCTCGGTGACGCCCGAGGAGCCCACCCTCCCGGCCGGCGGCGAGTGCGCCCCCGGCACCCACCTCGAGAGCTTCTGCGACCCGGCCGTGCTCGGCGGCGGCGCGGCGGATCCGGGCATGCCCGGCGTCGCGGGCGCTCCTTTCGGCAACTGCCACGACGAGTGCGTGCCCGACGGCGGCCTGTGTCCCCCGGGCTTCGGCGAGCAGTGGGTGTGCGAGGCGTGGGCCGAGGGTGGCGTCCCCGGCGCGCCGCCCGCGCCCCCGGACTGCGACCCCAATTACGGAGCGTGTCCGCCCCCGCCCCCGCCTCCGTGCGACCCGGCGAACGGCGACTGCCCGCCCCCGCCCCCGCCTCCGTGCGACCCGGCGAACGGCGACTGCCCGCCGCCTCCGTCCTGCTACCTCGAGTGCGTGCCGCTCGATCCCTGCGGTCCCGGCTTCCACGCCGAGTACCAGTGCGGCGGCGGCGAGCCCGTCCCGATGGGCGAGCCCGGGCAGCCCCCGCCGCCTCCCCCTGCCGGCACGGCCGGCTCCGATCCGGGCCAGCCGCCGCCCGTTCCGCCGGAGGACTGCGGCTTCGTGTGCGTCCCCGACTCGATCTGCCCCGACGGTATGTACGAGACCACGGTGTGCACCGGCGTGGCCGAGCCGGGCGATCCGGGCCTGCCGCCCCAGCCGGGTGATCCGAGCCTGCCGCCCGATCCGGGCGTCTGTTACACGCAGTGCATGCCGCTCTGCC
>JADLAB010000604.1 GCA_020848455.1 Polyangiaceae bacterium | reverse complement strand
TCCTGGCTCCGGAGGCGCGGGAGGCGAGCCCGCGGTGGGCGGCGCGGGCGGTGCTCCTGGCACCGGAGGCGGCCCCGTCGGCTTCGGCGGCGGGCCGATGGGCTTCGGCGGCGGCATCGTCGGCTTCGGCGGCGGGCCGGAGCACATGGGCGGGGGACCGGGGGTCATTGGCTTCGGCGGTGGGCCCGAGAGCATGGGCGGCGGCCCCCCCGGGCTTGGCACTGGCGGCGCGCCCGCGGCGACCGGCGGCTCGGGCGGCACCCCGGGCGGTGGCGGCACCACCCCATGCACGGCGACCGAGACCCACACGATCGAGTACGTCATCGACGGCGAGCGGCACCGCGTCTTGAAGAAGAGGGACGGCGCCGTCGTCGGCGGGTACCTCTGGGAGAGCGAGCTGCGCATCGCGGCCGAGCTCGATGCGACGGGCGCGGTCGTGAGCCGGTACGTGTACGGCGAGCGGGCCAACGTGCCGGAGTACGTGGTGCGGGCGGACGGGACGTACCGCATCGTGACCGACCATCTCGGTAGCCCGAGGCTCGTCGTCGAGGTCGCTACGGGCGCCGTCCTCGCGCGCATGAGCTACGACGCTTGGGGCAACGTGCTGCCGGGGTCGGACGTCGGGGTGGTACCGTTCGGGTTTGCCGGCGGGCTCTACGACGCGGAGACGGGGCTCGCGCGGTTTGGGGCGCGAGACTATGATCCGGGAGTCGGGAGGTGGACGGGGAAGGATCCGATCCGGTTCGATGGTGGGGACTCGAATCTGTTCGCGTACGTGAGTAACAACCCGGTCAACGGTATCGATATCGACGGACGGAGTTGGGGGTCAGCGATTCAGGATCCACTGTGCTACGCATGTGTCTTGCCGTTTTACGAGGAAGCGGAGAAATGTAAGGACGACTGCGGCAGGAATTGTGGCGACGGACAGACCTGCAAGACTCTTTGCACGATGAAGCTCTACCAGGATGCCTTTGACCACTGCGTTGCGCCGGGAATCTGCAAACTATGAGCGCCGGCGAGATATGCGTCGCCGCGCTTCTGGTCATGGCAGTGGCCCAACCCGCGTGCACTTGCCCGCCGCTGCCGCGGGAAGCCGGATCGCAAGCACTCGCTGACCCAGTCCTTCGGTTTCAAATTGGAATGGCCTTGGCCCGCAAGGGTGAGTTCCAGGCTGCCCTCGTCGAGTACAGTTGGTGCTTGGAGCATGGAACCGAGCAAGATTCTGCGTTCACGGGCGTCCGCGACAGCTACCTTCTTGACGCAATCCACGAGCTCGGGAAGAAGTTCCCTCCGGCCGAGCAAGTGCTTCACGGTCTGCAACGGGAGGCCGAAGCACTGGTTGTCGCTGACGGGGCCACCATGGAAGACGTGACACGGTTTGTCGCAATCAACCGAGCGGTCGAACAACCGGAGCTGTCCGTGACGACCTATCGCAATTTGGTCGCGTCTGGCGCTTCGGGCGGGACAGTAGTAGTGTTCTGGTTTTGGGTACTGGAGCACCTTTTTGGTGAGCAGCGTTTCGCCGAGATTGCCACCGGAACGGACATGACCAAGCGCTGGGTCCAGATGTTCGGAGGAATGGACGAACTGAGCGACGCGTTGGCCCCTGGGAAGAATTACGCGCCGCTGCTAGGTCGCGTCGCAGCGATGCAGTACAGCGCACTCCTGGCAGTTGGGCGCAAGGACGAGGCGGCGTCCTTCGCGGATGATGTGACCGCGGAGCACGCGCGTGTGGATGTCTTTCGAGCGTTGGTACACGCTGCACGTGAGGCGCGCGAATCCGAGGAGGCGGTGCGCATTCTCGCGAAGGCGCAGACTGCACTGCCGCCTGCCGAATTCGAGGCGGTTCAGCAGGCGTCGGCATGTGATTGAGCGGCCGCCTCCCAACCGCCCTCGGACCTGTGGCGACCACCCCTCCCCAGTCCCCACGGCGCCCCCCACCTCCTCCCGCGCGCCCCCTCGGTGTCTCCCCGCGAGGATGCTCGCGAGGGGCGCGGCACAGAGCGTGCGCCGCCGGCCGTGGCCCGCCCACCAGCAGGGCGGGGCCGAGCCCGCTGCGCCTGCGCGCGTGCGCGCGCTACTCAGTCGTGCGACCTTCGTGGCGGCACGAGTGTCATGGCCCGCGCAGAGTCGTCTCCCCCATCCGCGCGCAGCCGCGCGCGGGCCCGCGGCGGGGAGCCTGTGCACGCACGGCCCGTCCCGGGCCTGCGCGCGGCGAGCACGGATTTGGGGGAGACGGCCGCGCGCAGCGCGGCCGAGAGGGGGCAGCTCATGACGTACGACGCTGTGGCCAGCACGCTGACGCGCACGAGCCCGCTCGGCCGAGCGGTCGTCTCGACCTTCGACGCGCGCGGGCGCGTGACCGAGCGCGCTCTCGGCGGCGGACTCTTGCAGACCGCCTTCGCCTACGACGTCGAGGGCCGGCTCACCGCGACGACGCGCGGCACCCGCACGTCGCTCCGCACCTACGACGGCTACGGGCGCCTCGCCGCCGTCACCGACCCCATCCTGCGGACGACGAGCTTCGCGCGCGACGCCGTCGGCCGCGTGACCGCGGAGACGCGCCCCGACGGCGCCGTGACCACGATGGCGTACGACGCGGGCGGCAACCTCCTCTCGCTCACACCGCCCGCGCAGCCGGCGCACGCGCTGGTCTACGCGGCGTCCGACATGCTGGTCAGTTATGCACCGCCCGGCGCCGACGCGGTGCAATACAGCTACGACGTCGACCGGAAGCTCACGACCGTCACGGTCGCGACCACGCCCACGACCAATTACGCCTACGATTCAGGGGGACGGCTGGCGAGCATGACCGACGCCTTCGGCACGGTCACGCAAACCTACGACCCTGTGACCGGCGAGCTCGCATCGCTCGCGGGTCCGGGCAACGTGACGCTCAGCTTCGGCTACGACGGTGCGCTTCCGACCGACCGCGTGTACACGGGCGACGTCACCGGCACCGTCCGCTTCCAGCACGACGACGAATTCCGCGTGACGCAGCAGTCGGTCGGCGCAGACACGGTCACGCTCGGGTACGACGCGGATGGACTCCTGGCGCAGGCGGGCGACCAAGCAATCGCGCGGGATGCGGCGAGCGGCCTACCCACGGGAACGACGCTCGGCGTCGTCACGGATGCCTATGGCTACAACGGCCACGGCGAGATCGTCGCGTACGCGGCGAGCGCCGCAGGTGTCTCGCTGCTCGACCTCTCGTACGTGCGCGATGCGCTCGGGCGCGTCGTCGAGAAGACGGAGAGCGTGGAGGGCGGCGCCCCGACCGTCGAGGCCTACGAGTACGACCTCGCCGGCCGCCTCGTCCGCGTCACCCGCGACGGTGGCCTCGCGGCCGAGTACGCCTACGACCCGAACGGCAACCGCCTCTCGGCGACCGAGTACGCAGTGCCGGGCGACCTCGGCTCGGCGGTCGAGACCCTGGGCACGTACGACCCGGCCGATGCGCTCCTCGCATTCGGCGGTGCGAGGTACGACCACGATGCGCTCGGGGCGCGCGCCCACAGGTACGGGCCCGAGGCGGGCGAGGTGACGAGCTACGCCTACGACCCGAGCGGGAGCCTCCGGTCGGTCGTGCACACGCGCGAGTTCGTCGTGCCGTGCGGAGGGGGCGGCGCCGGAGGTGCTCCTGGCTCCGGAGGCGCAGGCGGTGCTCCTGCCGCCGGCGGCGCGGGAGGTGATCCGGGCTCTGGAGGCGCGGGCGGCGCGCCTGGGACGGGTGGCGGGCCCGTAGGCTTCGGCGGCGGCCCGATGGGCTTCGGCGGCGGCATCGTCGGCTTCGGCGGTGGGCCCGAGCACATGGGTGGTGGCCCCGGGGTCATCGGAGTCGGTGGCGGGCCCGAGAGCATGGGCGGCGGCCCCCTGGGGCTCGGCACCGGCGGAGCACTCGCGGCGACCGGCGGTACGGGTGGGACCCCGGGCGGCGGCGCGGCGACGTGCACGACCACCGAGACGACCACCATCGAGTACGTCGTCGACGGCGAGCGCCACCGCGTCCTGAAGAAGTGGAACGGGGTCGTGGTCCGTGGATACCTTTGGCAAAGCGACCTCCGCATCGCGGCCGAGCTCGATGCCGCGGGCGCTGTCGTGAGCCGGTACGTGTACGGCGAGCGGACGAACGTGCCCGAGTACATGGTCCGCGCCGACGGCACGTACCGCATCGTGACCGACCACCTCGGTAGCCCGAGGCTCGTCGTCGACGTCGCGACGGGCGCCGTCGTCGCGCGCATGAGCTACGAGGCCTGGGGCAATCTGCTGCCGGGGTCGGACGTCGGCGTCGTACCGTTCGGGTTTGCCGGCGGGGTCTGCGACGCGGAGACGGGGCTCGTGCGGTTTGGGGCGCGGGATTACGACCCGGGGGTCGGGAGGTGGACTGCGAAGGAACGACGACCAAGCGCGCAGCGCCCCAATCTCTACGAGTACTCCGACGGCGACCCCGTCAATGGTCATGACCCGGATGGCACGCAACCGCGGCCTTGCGTCTATGTGCCGCCGGTGCCGGCGTGTCGGGACCCCGGCCCGGGGGAACCAGGCTGCAGGCGACGGTGCCTCTATCGTGAAATGGAGTGCGTGGGGGCAGGCCATACGGACAAGGACTGTGCCAGCGTGCGGCAGGGCTGCGAGGAAGAGTGCATCTTCCATCCAACGGACTGCGATCCCGTGCCACACAGCCCTTGTGATCCGCCAGTGCCGCCGGTGCCGCAACCGCGACCGGTCCGCTGCTCCGTGGGACTTACAGGCGGCGTTGGCGGGTCGCCGCTGGCGCTGCTCGTTCTCGCCGCTGGCGCGATCGTTTCCGGACTGCGTCGGCGCCGCAACGCGGCGGGCCTCGTCGCCATCCTCACCGCTGCCCCGGCCTGCGCGTTTCAGGCCCAGGAGGTACTCTGTTATGTGGAGTGGAAGTACTCCGCGCTCGAGGAGTACCATGATCGTGGTCGAAGTGCGTCGCTGGTCCAGGGTGAGCACCTAGGGCTGCTCGATGCGCGACACTTCGAGACGCGCTTTCGGCGCGACGGCGGGTTCTTCTTCACTTCTTCTGACGGCGGCGACCATGTGGTGACACTTCGCGGCGACGAGTCGAGCGTGGCAGTGCACTTCCAGCACGGAGAAGAGGAGCGACTCGGCCTCGCCCAGGGTGCCGCGGAGGCCCGTGGCATCACCTTCGGCACATCCGAGCATATCCCAGGGCTTCTCATGCCGGGCTCGTTACGAAGCTCCCTACTCTATTTCGACGCTGTCGACGGAGTCGATGAGGAGTTCCTTGACGGGAAGAAGTGCGTCGTCATCTCCGGTCAAGCCGGCACGCGGCACAAGCGGCTGTGGATCGATCGGGCTCGCTGGCTGGTCGTTCGCCTGGAGGAACGATACCGTCGCAATGCCAACGACATCCGCGTTACCACCACGACATTCCTGCCAATTGTAGCGAAGCTGCCGCGTGACGGCGGCACGATGGAATGAGGCACTCGGGAACCGGCTCACGACCGGTCTCCGCAGTCGGTAACGACCGCGCTCGACCGCAGCATCGCGACGCCCTGGGCCGACTACGCGCTCCTGCCGGACGTCGTGCTCCTCCGCCCCGACGCGACCGCCACGGTGGTAGAGCCGACGCAAGACCCGCGACCAGCATCGGTAGCGCGGCAGAGTCGTCTCCCCCATCCGCGCGCAGCCGTGCGCGGGCCCGCGGCGGAGAGCTCGGACCAGCACGACACGGCTGCGGGCGCCTGGCGCAGGCCGGCGACCCTCGAGTCTCGGGCCGCCGCCGGGATCGTGCGGATCGCGCCGGCGCTTCCTGGCGGTGGGACGGTGGGACTACGATGGGCACGTGACACGCAGGCGTCGCGGGCTCGGTCGCATGCTCGCCGCTTGGCTGCTCGGCGCGGTGGGCTGCGTGGGCCCGCGCGGCGAGCCGCCGGTGGCGGGGCCTGGCCCGGTCTCGGCTCGGGAGTGCCCGCGCCTGCGCGCCCTGCGCGCCGAGCAGCTCGAGCTCGAGCGGGCTCTGTTCGGGGTCGAGGTCGATCTCGCCAGGTCCCCGCCGGGGCCGCCGGGGCCGCCCGGCCTGCGGGGCACGTGTACCCGCTGCACCACCCCCGTCTGTCGCGTCGAGCGCTGACGCCTCATCCTCGGGGCCATGGGCAACGAGGCCATCTGGGCGGAGCGCGTGGCGGCTTGGCAGGGGAGCGGGCTGACGTCGGAGG
>JADLAB010000603.1 GCA_020848455.1 Polyangiaceae bacterium | reverse complement strand
CGCGGGTCCTCGGCCTCCGCGAGGTCGTGCTCGAGACGAATGCCACCCGGCTCGGCGAGCCCGGCCGCGCCGCGGAGCTCCGCGAGGCGGGCGTGACGCGCGCCGTCGTCGCCTGGAACGCGGTCGACGCCGCGATCTCCGACGCCATCACGCGCGACCCGGGCGGGCACGCGCGCACGGTCCTCGGCGTGCGGGCGCTCCTCGCCGCGGGCATCCCGGTCGAGCTCGCCGTCGCCGTCCTGCCGGGCCACCGCGGGCTGCTCGCCGGCGTCGCGACCGCGGCGCGGAGCGTGTTCCCGGCGACCGCGGCCGGGGTCGAGGCGGTCGTTGCGCGCGCGGTCTCGGCCGGGCGCACGGCCCTCCGCCCGGGCGACGTGCGCCCGGCGGCGCTCGAGCTCGCGGCCGGTGCGGCGGCCGGCGCGCGCGCCGGGATCACGGTGCGGGCCGCTCCGGGCGGCGAGCTCCCCCCCTGCGTGCACGACGAGCCCGCGCTCGCCCGGAGCGTGCTCCGCCTCGGCGAGATCATCGTGGCGCGCGACGCCCAGAGCCACGAGCGGGTCGGCGCGTGCGCCGACTGCAGCGTGAGCGCCGTCTGCCCCGGCCCGGTGCGCGGCTTCGCGGCGGCGGTCGGTGCCGTCGCGCGACCGCTCGACGCGGCGCGGGGACGAGCGCTCGTCCCGGTGTCGGCGGAGCGGGCGCGCGTGCTGTCGGAGTACCGGAGCCAGCTCTTCCAGACGTCGCCCGACGGCAAGCTCTGCGAGCGCCGCATCGTGCGCCTCAACTTCCACTGCAACCAGGCGTGCGACTTCTGCTTCGTGTCGCGCGAGCTGCCGGCGGTCGAGCACGAGCTCATCGTCCGGGAGCTCGAGGAGGTCGCCGCCGCCGGCGCGGCGCTCGACCTGTCGGGCGGCGAGCCCACGCTCCATCCACGCCTGCCCGAGTACCTCGCCCAGGCGACGCGGCTCGGCATCGCCGAGGTCGAGCTGCAGACGAACGCGGTCAAGATGGCGGACGCGGCCTACGCGCAGGCGCTCGTGGAGGCAGGCCTGCGCCGTGCCTTCGTGAGCCTGCACGGCACGACCGCGGCCGTGAGCGACCGGGTGACCGCGGCCCCCGGCACCTTCGACCGAACCGTGGCGGGCGTGCAGAACCTCGTCGCCCTCGGCGTGACCGTGCGGCTCAACTTCGTGCTCTGCGGCTACAACGTCGCCGAGCTCGCCGCCTTCCCCGACTTCGTGGCGCGCGAGCTCGGAGGGGGGCACGGCCCGGGCCAGCGCGTGGGCGTCAACCTGTCCTTCGTCGCCGCCTCCACCGACAACGTGCCGCGCGACACCGGGCTCATCCCGCGCTTCTCCGACATCGCCTGGGCGCTGGCAGCGGCGGTCGAGCGCGCCCGGGCCCTCGGCATGGACCTCACCGGCCTCGACTCGAAGTGCGGCGTGCCGGCCTGCTACATGCCGGCCGCGCTCCGCGACCGGCACTTCGCGCACGACATCCCGGCCGAGGAGCGCCGCCTTGCCGCCCCCGGCTTCACGAAGTCGGAGGCCTGCCAGCGCTGCGAGCTCGACCGGCGCTGCTACGGGATCCGCAGCACCTACGCGGAGCTCTACGGCACCGCCGAGCTCCGGCCGATCGTGGGCGGCGAGGTGCAACCGCACGCGACGCCGCTCGCGGCGCCGGCCACGCTGCGGGGCACGGCCTGGGCGGCCATCGGCCTCGCGCCGGGCCACGAGCTCAGGCCGGGCTCGGTCGCGCGCCTGGTCGACGACGCGGCCTTCGCGCGGCTCGCGCGGACCTGGGTGCAGGCGCTCGCCGCCAACCCGGATCGCGAGGTGGTGCAGCTCACCCACGGCCTGCGCGACCTCATCAAGATCGAGCGCTCGACCGTCGCCGCAGCCGAGGAGACGGCAGCGGCCTACCGCGAGCGGGGCTTCGCCGCTCGGGTCTACACCGGGCCCCCGGGGCCGGGCGGCTCGACGCGGCGGGCCATCGCCTTCGTGGCACGGGAGCCGAAGGCGCTCGACGAGGCGCTCGCGGTCGAGCCCGCCCTGACCGGCCCGCACGACGAGCGCGCGCCGCTCGTGCGGCGCATGGGACGACTGCTCGGCTACCCGGACTGCTGCGTCGCGGCCTTCGCGGCGGCGGCCGAGCAGGACGACGCCACGCACGTCGCGCGGCTCGCGCGCCTGCACCCGGGCACGCTGCGGCCCGAGCAGAACTGGGCGGCCCTGCCGCTGCGGCCCTTCTCCCACTTCCCGTGTGCTCCGACCTGCGAGGCGACGGCGCGCCTCGGGCGCGCGACCCTCGCGCTGCTCGCGGCGCTCGGGCCGGACGTGGGGCCGAAGCTCGAGCGCGCCCTCGGCAGCGTGGCGCTCGTGGCGGCCGTCGATCGCTTCGCGCTCTTGCTCGCGCCGCGACCCGACGGTCCGGGCGCTTGGACCTACGAGGAGGTGCTCTCGCACCGCAACCTCGGCACCGACGACGCCGTGCTGCGCCGGCCGGCGTTCCGCGCGTTCTACCTCGAGGTGATCGCGCCGCTCGAGGAGGGCCGGCGCGTGGTGCGCACGCCGGACGCCCTCGTCGTCGAGCGCGACGGACGCCGCGTCGCCGCGATCGCGTTCGCCGGGGACGCGCCGCCCCTGCTCGACTTCACCGGTCGGTGACGCGCCCGCGCCCGCGCGCTCACGGCAGCGCGATCGAGAACGTGTCGAGCACGGTGCCCGAGTTGCCCACGGCCTCGACGTCGAGCGAGCTCGCGCCGACGTGCAGCCGCAGGGCGTGGAAGTCCTTCACCGCGGCCTGCCGCAGGGCGGCCTCCATCGGGCGATCGGCGAGGTGCACGTCGAGATCGTGGAGCGCCGCCCCGCCCCCGCCCGAGGTGACGTAGGTGAGGTCGCCGTCGACGAAGCGCTCGTAGCCGTGCACGTGCCCCGCGAGCACGAGCTTGACGCCGTACTGGGCGAACAGCGGCCGCACGAAGTCGCGCGTCGTGACGTTCTGCGACACGTCTGCGATCGTCATGAGCGGCCGGTGGAAGTACACGACGGTCAGGCGGTGCCCGACCTGTGCGAAGGCGTCGGCGAGCTGGGCCTCGAGCCACGCGCCCTGCGGCGAGCCCGCCCCGAACTCCTGCTCGCTGTTCACGCCGACGAACCACACGCCGCCCGACTGGAAGCGAAAGTGGTCGAGCGCGCCGTCGAAGCCCGCCCCGCCCCACAGCCGCTCGTAGTAGTCCTCGTACTCGTGGGGCAGCTCGAGCTCGTGGTTGCCCACGACCGGCATGAACGCCCCGGCCGAGAGCAGCGGCTGAATGAGCGGGAACCACACGGTGTACGACTCGAACACCGACGCGTAGTACTGGATGTCGCCGAGGTGCAGCGCGAAGTCCGGCGCCGGCGTGAGCGTCTCGGCGTAGAGCGTGTCGGTGTTGCCGAGCGCCGGGTTCGTGTCGCCGACGGCGTAGAAGTCGTAGCTCGCGCCGCTCGGGCGCGCCGTGCAGAAGCGGCCCGTGCGCGTCGCGTCGGCGTCGAGCGCGTAGTGGTAGCAGCGACTCGGCTCGAGGCCGGTGACCGCGACCTCGGTCAGGTAGTAAGTGCCGGGCAGATCGGGCGGCACGCTCGCGATGACGGTGTAGCTCGTCAGCACCTCGCTCGGCGTCTGCACGCCGTCGAACGAGAGGCTCCCGCCGCTGCCTTCCTCGGGCGTGACCACGAGGCCCGCGGAGCTCGGCCGGCAGGCATCCCAGCGCACGACCGCGCTCGTCGCGTCGAAGCGCAGGGCCCAGGGCCCGTGGAGCACGCCGCTCGCGGGGCAGTCGAGCCCGGCGCCGCCGCCGCCGCCCGTGCCGACGCCGCACGCGGCGCCCTCGCACGCGCTCTCGTCCTTCGAGCAGCCGCCGGCGCCGAGCGCCGCCGCACCGAGCCCGAGCACCACGAGCGCGGCCCCGCGTGCGCCACGCCCGACCCGTCGCTGTCGAGGTTTCACGGTACGAGGCTACCGCAACCGGCGCACGAAGGACGGCCGAAGCGACGGAGCGCAGCGAAGCGGGGCGGCGCGGAGCGGGAGAGAGAAGCTAAGGAAGCCGGGGGGGACGAGCCACTGCCCGGCATCGCAAGGGCGATGCCGCCCCGGCACCGCCCGATCTCCGAACGAATTCGTGCCTCGCGGCGCCCGAGCCGTGATCGCCCTGTCACGGGTGCGGCACGGGCGCCGCGTCTCCGACGTCCGGCGCTCAGCTCGCCGGAGTGGCGGCCGGCGGCGCCGCAGCCGCCGGCGCTGCGGCCGGGGTCGCCGTCAGCACCACCGGGTACTTGCGAATCCAGTTGAGCGCCTTGAAGCCGCGCAGCGCCCAGTACAGGACCGGGAAGCCGAGGAAGGCGATCAGCGGCACCAGGATCATGTCATTGGTCGTGAGCTGCAGCCAGTCGAGGTCCGCGTGGAGCTTGTCCATCAGGAAGCTCGCGCCGTACGCGTAGCCGACCGGGAGCGCCATCGCGAAGACGACGGCCACGACGCCCCAGAGCCAGAACTGCTTGTACTGCCGGTAGGTCTGCCCGAAGTGGTACTTCGAGCGCAGGATGACGCGCACCTTGCCGAGGAAGAAGCTCATCGCGAGGATGTAGATGACGACGCCGAGGCCGAGCAGGAGCGCCGCCGCGCCGATCGACAGGTAGAACCCGAGGGCCGAGGGCGCGCCGAAGCCGATGTAGAACACCGACATCAGCGCGTGCTCCACGAACATGTCGACGAGCGGCTTGGCGATGAGGCTGAGGCACAAGCCGACGAGCGGCAGGAACACGAGCACGACCGCGAGGAACGGCCAGACGAGCTTCATCTCGGCGAGCACGGTCCCCTTGGCGCGCTGGAACATGCCGGGACCGCCGGCCGCACCCGCACCGGCCGACTCGGCCGCCGCGCGCGCGGGCGCGGTCGCGATCTCCTTCAAGGTGTCCTTCATCGGCAGGAGGTAGAGCAGCACCGTGAGGAGCGGCAGCAGGATCGGCAGGAGCTTCAGGATCCAGTCCACGCTCTTGTAGACCTTGAGCGCGGACTTGAAGCCGCCGACGAGCTTCTTGACGACGTCGACGTTGCGCATGATGTGCTTGACCTCGGGCTGCTCGAGCATCTCGCTCCAGTGCGTGGCGACGTACGCCGCGAAGGACAGGTACTCCTCGCTCTTCGTGTCGTCCTCGCGCGCATTCATCACGTTGCGCAGCGGCTCCTTGATGAAGTCGAGCCGCGCCTTCGAGAGATCGGAGAAGCTCTGGACGTACTTGTCCTCCTGCAGAGCGTCGAAGGTCCCGGCGGCGATGCGCATCACGGGGCTCGTCGAGTCGGTCGCGACGTAGCCCTGCACCGTGCGCTGGATGAGGAGCGTCACGCCGAGTAGCGCGATGGTCACGAGGAACGTGGCCGCCGCGAAGGCGCTCGATTTCCACATCACGCCGCCCGACACGCTCGGGTACTTGCGCCGCAAGACGAGCGGCGAGCCGAGGACGAGCAGGGCGCCGAGCGCACCGATGGCGCCGAGCACGATGAGGATGCGCCAGGTGCTCTTGACCTGACCGGCACGCTCCTTCTTGCGGAGCATGTCCATCACCTTCTCGCGGCCGATCCCGAGCCATTTGCGCAGGGTGTCCTTGCCGATGAAGGCGGGGTTCGCGACGGGGCTCGTCTCGGACGCCTCGTCCACGCAGGCGAGCAGGGCGTCGAGGTCCGCGGCCGTCTTCATGCTCGCGAGCTCGGGCTTCTGCTTCTGGCACTCGGCCGTGAGCTTCTTCAGGGCGTGCACCGGGTAGGCGAGCAGCGCCTGGTAGACCACCACCTGGTACTTCGCCTGGTCGATCTCGCCGCCGCCGGCCGCCCGGATCTCGCCGGCCGCCTCCGCGACCGCCGCGCTGGCGATGGTCGAGAACAGGTCGTCGAGGTTCGAGAACACCGGGTCGGCGGCCAGGCACGCGAGGAACTCGTCGCGGCCGTTCGCGGGACAGGCCTGGCGCAGCTTCTTCGTGGTCTCGAGATCGAGCGCCGCGAGCATGCCCGCGACGTCGACGTAGAACTCCGCGCCGGCGAACGCGGCCTTCTTGTCGCGCTGCACCTCGGTGAACTGCTGCGTGATGATGTCGTTGTCGGTGACGCAGTCGGCGAGCGCCTCCTCGAGGGCGGTGCAGGCCTCGTCCTCCAGGCTCTTCGCGAGCGTGCAGTTGGCCCAGTCGTCGCCCTGCTTCTCGCAGGTCGTGAAGAGCTCGTGGTAGGCGTCGGCCCCGAGGCGCTTCGGGATCTCGGCGTCCATGTAGCCGACGATGTCGTCGACGACGGCGACGCCGAGCAGATCGTTGAGCAACGCCTGCGTGTCGGGCTTCGCGAGGCACGCGCCGAGCGCCTCGGGCGCGGGCTCCGGGCAGGCCTTCTTCAGGGCCCGGTAGTCCTCGACGCGCAGAAAGCGCGTCAGGAGCTTCGGCAGGACGTCGAGGATCGGCTGCGGGAAGAGCTCGAGCACCTCGGGCGGATACGCCTGGGCCTCGGGCGCGGGCTTCGGCGGCTCGCCGGCCGGAGGCGCGCCGGACAGGTGCTGCTTCACGCACGCCTCGCGCCCCTCGCCCTCGGGGCAGGTCTTGGCGAGCTCGCCGAGCGTCGGCTTGTCGAGCTTGAGGAGCGCCGCACCGTGCTCCTTGACGACGGCCTCGCCGAGGGCCTCGACGAGCGCGTGCTCCGCCTTCTGGTGCGCGGCCTTCAGGATGGCGGCCGCCTCGGCGTCGCGCGCGAGGCACGCGACGTTGTCCTCGACCTTGTCGTGCTTGCCGCACAGCTCGACGAGCTTCTCGACCGCCGCCGGCTCGAGCTCTCCCACGACGAGCGCCCCGACCTCGGCGAGCGCCTCCTTGCCGAACGCGGCCTCGAGCGGCGGCTCGGCGGGTTGCGCCGACGCCGTCCGCACGAGCCCCACGAGGAGCGCCACCGCCACCACGCCTGCACACCACCCAGCCGCGAGCTTCGAGCGCTTCACCGTACGGTACCTCCAGGATCCCTCGTGCTACACGAGGTGCCGTTACGTCACAAGAGCCCGCGCGCGCCGGCTTGATCTTCCGCGGGGCACGCGCGACAACGCCCCCGTGCCGCGCCTCACCGTCGCCCCGCACCCGCTGCTCGAGGTCGCGGCCTTCGCGAGTCACTTCGCGCGCCCGCTCGGCGAGGTCGGCCCGGTCGCGGCCCTCGTCGCCCTCCTCGCTCCCTCGGACGCGCCCTTCCGGAGCGACGACGCCGTCCGCGCGGCCGTCCGCGAGCTCTTGCGCCAGGCGGGCTTCAAGCCGACCGGCCGCAGCAAGCCCGCCTCCGAGTACCTCGTGCGCGCCGTCGGCGAGGGTGTGCTCGGCAGCATCAACGCGGCCGTCGACGCGTGCAACGTCGCCTCCTTTCACAGCGGGCTACCGGTGAGCGTCGTCGATCTCGAGCGCGCGACGGAGCCCCTCGCCATCGCGCTCGCCGCGCCCGGCACGCGCTACGTGTTCAACGCCTCGGGCCAGGAGATCGACGTGGGTCGGCTCCTGTGCCTCCACGACGCGGCGGGCCCGTGCGCGGGCCCGGTCAAGGACTCGGAGCGCACGAAGACCCACCGCGGGACGACGCGTACCCTGTCCATCGTGTGGGGCACGCGCGCACTTCCGGG
>JADLAB010000602.1 GCA_020848455.1 Polyangiaceae bacterium | reverse complement strand
GCCAACGGCAACCTGAAGCAGAAGCTCGCCGTCGAGGCCAAGGACGAGATCACAAAGCTCGCGAACACCATCAACGAGATGATCGACACGCTCGCGATCTTCGCCGACCAGGTCACCACCGTCGCACGCGAGGTGGGTATCGAGGGCAAGCTCGGCGGTCAGGCGCGCGTGCCCGGCGCGGCCGGGATGTGGCGGGACCTCACCGACAACGTGAATCAGCTCGCCGCGAACCTCACGACCCAGGTTCGCGCCATCGCCGAGGTGGCCACGGCCGTGACCAAGGGCGACCTGTCGCGCTCCATCACGGTGCAGGCGCAAGGCGAGGTCGCCGCCCTCAAGGACAACATCAACGAGATGATCCGCAACCTCAAGGACACGACGCGGAAGAACACCGAGACCGACTGGCTCAAGACCAATCTCGCGAAGTTCACCCGCATGCTCCAGGGTCAGCGCGACATGATCACCGTGGCCGAGATGATCCTGTCGGAGCTCGGGCGGGTGGTCGCCGCGCAGCACGGCGTCTTCTACGTGATGGACGCGGCCGGCGGCGAGCCGGAGCTGCGCCCGCTGGCCGCCTACGCCTACCAACGCCGGCGCGGCATTCCCGATCACTTCGCGCTCGGCGAGGGCCTGGTCGGCCAGTGCGCGGTCGAGAAGACCCCGATGGTCGTCGCGGACGTGCCCGCCGACTACGTCCGGATCAGCTCCGGTCTTGGCGAGGCCAGGCCCATGAACCTCGTCGTCCTGCCGGTGCTGTTCGAGGGCGAGGTCAAGGCGGTCATCGAGCTCGCGAGCTTCAGCCGGCTGAGCGAGATCCACCTGACCTTCCTCGAGCAGCTCACCGAGGGCATCGGGATCGTGCTCAACACGCTGTCGGCCATCATGCGCACGGAGGAGCTGCTCAGCCAGTCGCAGACCCTCACCCAGGAGCTCCAGATCCAGCAGCGCGAGCTAAAGAACACCACCGAGCGACTCGAGCAGCAGGCGGCGACGCTGCGGCAGTCCGAGGAGCTCCTGCGCGCGCAGCAGGAGGAGCTGCGCAACACGAACGAGCAGCTCGAGGAGAAGGCGCGCCTGCTCGCCGAGCAAAAGGCGCACGTCGAGGCGAAGAATCGCGAGGTCGAGGACGCGAAGCGCGCGCTCGAAGACAAGGCGGAGCAGCTCGCGCTCACCTCGAAGTACAAGTCGCAGTTCCTGGCGAACATGTCACACGAGCTGCGCACCCCGCTCAACAGCCTGCTCATCCTGGCGCGGCTGCTGGCCGACAACGAGGAGGGCAACCTGAACCCGAAGCAGGTCGACTTCTCGAACACGATCCACGCAGCCGGCTCCGATCTGCTCGTGCTCATCAACGAGATCCTCGACCTGTCGAAGATCGAGTCCGGCACCATGACCGTCGACCTGGCGCGCGTGCCCTTCACCGAGCTCAGCGACTACGTGGAGCGCACCTTCCGGCAGGTGGCGGAGGAGAAGCGGCTCGAGTTCCGCGTCGTGATCGACCCCGAGGCGCCGCCCGACGTGGAGACCGACCCGAAGCGCCTGCAGCAGGTCGTGAAGAACCTGCTCTCGAACGCCTTCAAGTTCACGAGCCGCGGGTCGGTGACGCTGCGCATGGCCGTGGCGAAGAGCGGGTTCTCGCGGGCGCGGCCCACGCTGGCCGAGGCGCGGATGGTGCTCGCCTTCTCGGTCGTCGACACGGGGATCGGCATCCCGCCCGAGAAGCAGCGCATCATCTTCGAGGCGTTCCAGCAGGCCGACATGACGACCAGCCGCAAGTATGGCGGCACCGGTCTCGGGCTCTCGATCAGCCGCGAGATCGCGCAGCTGCTCGGCGGCGAGCTGCGCGTCGACAGCGTGCCGGGGCAGGGGTCGACCTTCACGCTGTACCTGCCACAGCCGTGCCCGACGGCCGGGGCGACCCCGCACCGGGCCAAGGCGCCCCTGCCCGCGCCGCTGCCGGAGCAAGCCGTGGCCGCCGCCGGGCGGCTCGCGGGTCACCGCGTGCTCGTCGTCGACGACGACGTGAGGAACATCTTCGCCCTGACGAGCGTGCTCGAGCGCCACCACATGGAGGTGCGCTACGCCACGAGCGGGACCGACGCGATTGCGTCGCTGCGCGCGGCCCCGGACGTCGACGTCGTGCTCATGGACATCATGATGCCGGGCCTGGACGGCTACGACACGATGCGCGCCATCCGGGCGGAGCCGGAGCTCGGCGAGATCCCCATCATCGCGCTCACCGCCAAGGTGATGAAGGGCGACCGCGAGAAGTGCCTGGAGGCCGGCGCGTCGGACTACATCTCGAAGCCGGTGGACACCGAGCAGCTCCTGGCGCTGCTCGGGGCGTGGGTTCGCCGATGACGCCGCCACCGCGCGACGAAGCCCCGTCGATCCTGGTCGTCGACGACAACCCCCGCAACCTCCTGGCGCTCGTCGCCGCGCTCGAGGACCTCGGCGTGCGGATCGCCACCGCGACCACGGGCGAGGAGGCCCTGCGGCGGGTGCTCGAGCGCGATTTCGCGGCGATCCTGCTCGACGTCCATCTGCCGGGCCTCGACGGCTTCGAGACCGCGCGCCTCATCCGCTCGCGCCCGCGCTGCCAGGCGACACCGATCCTGTTCCAGACCGCGTGGGAGACGGACGACGCGACGCTCCTTTCGGGGTACTCGGTCGGCGCCGTCGACTACGTGGTCAAGCCGGTCAACCCGCTCGTGCTGCGCAGCAAGGTCGCGGTGTTCCTGGAGCTCCACCGCCGGGCGACGGCGCTCGAGAGGAAAAACCTGGAGCTCGACCTCGCGCGCGAGCAGGCCGAGCGCGCGAGTCAGGCCAAGACGCGCTTCCTGGCGAGCGCCTCGCACGAGCTGCGCACGCCGCTCGGGGGGATCGTGGGGTTTGCCGGCCTGCTCGAGCGCACCGGCCCGCTCACGGCCCCGCAAGAGGAGCACGTGCGGCGCATCCTCGAGTGCGCTCACCACCTCACGGCGCTCGTCGACGATCTGCTCGACCTGTCGAAGATCGAGGTCGGCAAGCTGCGGCTCGAGCGGCGGTGGACCACGCTCGCCTCGCTCGCCGACAACGTGGTCGGAGCGCTCGGGCCGGTGGCCGCCGCGGCGGGAGTGACGGTGCTGGTCGAGATCCCCGAGGACTACCCACGGCTCTACGTCGATGCCCTGCGCATGCGGCAGGTGCTGTTCAATCTCGTGTCGAATGCCATCAAGCACAGCGCGCCTCACACGACCGCGAAGCTCCGGGGCTTCACCGCGCCGGGCGTGGCGGGGTTCGCCGTGGAGGACGAGGGGCCAGGCATCGCCGAGGCGCACCGGTCGACGGTGTTCGAGGAGTTCGAGCCACTGCAGCCCGACCGCGAGCGCCGCACGGGCACCGGCCTCGGGCTCGCGGTGGCCCGGCGCCTGGTCGAGCTGCACCACGGCTCGATCGAGGTCGTGTCGCTCCCGGCAGGAGGGGTGGCCTTCACCGTCCGGCTGCCGAGCCGACGTCAGCCTTCGCTGCCGGACGACTGAAGACCGGCCGGGCCCCGCCCGGGGTCGCGCGGTCCCGCGCGGCGCCGAGCCGACCGCCAGCGGCCCGCGACCGCCGAGCGACCCCGACTTCGACGCGAGGAACTTCCGCCGGGTGGGGGGTGTCGAAGGGGCATGCGACGAGCTGGCGCGCGGGCGACTCGGGCGTGGCTGCTGGGGGTGGGCGTGCTCGCGGGCCTCGGCGTCGGCGCGGGGG
>JADLAB010000601.1 GCA_020848455.1 Polyangiaceae bacterium | reverse complement strand
GCTCCGGAGCCTGCGCGGCGGACGCATCCGCGCGGCCTGTGCGGTCGTGCCGACGCTGACGGGCCTCGAGCGCTGGATGGCGATGGTCGAGCCGGCGCTCGAGCAGTGCCTCGCGTCGCTCGGTGGTCTCGGTGGTCTCGCTGATTTCGAGGCGCCCCACGGGCCGGGTGCGCTCGACGGCTCGCGCGCCCGCGTCGGGCTCGTCGTATGTGGCCCGAGGATCCCGACGGTGCAGGCCTGGCTCGAGCCGCTCGCGAGCGAGGTCGCGGGCCTCGCCCGCGCTGCCGAGGCCCTGCCCGAGCGCGTGGCGCGCGCGCTTCGGGAGCGCGGCATCCCGCCCGTCGTCGTCCGGAGCGCGCCGGGCGATCGCGCGGCGGCGATCGGCGCGCTCGACGTCGTCTCGGAGCTCCTCGACCAGAACGCCTGCGACGCCTGTGTCGTCGTCGCGGTCGACAGCGGCTGCGAGCCGCCGCTCCTCGAGCTCGCCGATGTCACCGGGCGTCTCCACCGGCCGGAGGAGGCGACGGGCTACACGCCCGGCGAGGCCGCGGCGTGCCTGTGGCTCGAGCGGGGGCGTGCGGGGGATGGGGGGCCGGGCGCCTCGGCGGGCGGGGCGCTCCTCACGGGCTGGGCCTGCGCGCCGAGTCCCGAAGACGCGCTCGAGGCGGCGCTCGTGCACGCCGGGGTCGCGCGTCCGAGCATCCGCGAGGTGCTCGTCGACCTCAACGGCGAGCGCGCGGCCGCCGAGGCGTGGGTCGGGGGCGCGACGCGCGCGCTCTGGGCCTCGGGCGCCGATCCTGAGCGCCTGCTGCCGGTCGTGTCCACCGGCGACACGGGCGTCGCGACCGCGGCCGTCGCCCTCGGGTGCGCCCTCGCGCGCCTCGCAGAGGAGCCGGGCGTCGCGGTCGTCTGGGCCGGCACGCCTCCGCCCGCCTGGCCGACCGGACCGGTCGCGAGCGGCGCCGTCGTGGTGGTACGAGAGGCGTGACCGAGACCGACGCGAGGAGTCCCACCGATGGTCCCCATGTTCCCCGACAAACCCTTCCCCCCGACCTACGACCGGCGGATCGAGCTCGTGCTCGGCGTGCGACCGCGGAGGCTCATGGTCACGGGGGTCTCGAAGCTCCCCGGCACCGGCACCGGGGCCGGCACCGGGGCCGGCACCGGGGCCCGCGCGCGCTCGCGGCCGCGGCGCTTCGGCATCGCGCGCCTGTGCGAGGCCTTCGCGGCCGGGATCTCGGTCGGGTGCTTCTCCACCGACGGCACGCGCGCCCCGGCCGTGGCGACGGCGCTCGGCGAGGACGTCGCCGACGGTGAGGTCACCGAGCGATTCGCGCTCGCGCTCCCCGCGTTCTCGGAGCGCGTGCTCGCCCCCTTCGTCGCGATGGCCGACACCCACGTCTGGACCGGGCGCGGGCTGTCCGCCTTCGCCCTCGTCGAGGAGCCCGGAGCGGGGGAGGTCGTGACGCGCGTCACCGAGCTCCCGCGCGAGGCCGTGAAGAAGCCGACCCTGCCCTTCGAGGTCGACGTGCCGCGCGACACGTACCTGAAGGAGCTCTCGGTGCTCGTCCGCCTGCGCGCCAAGGACGCCGAGGGGCGGGCGCTCGAGGCCATCTCGGCCGCGGCGACCGCGTGGGCCGAGCTCGCGCACGCCGGGGCGTTCTCGGGCGGGTCGGACGTGCCGTTCTCGGGCGCGGAGCTCGTCGACGTGACCGACCCGTTCGAGGACGAGATCGCGATAGGGCTCCTCTCGTACCACGGCGGGCCGGACGGCTGGTACGCGCTCCTGCGGGCGCTCGCGTGCGTCGATGCCGCGGGGATCGGCATCGCCGAGGTCGAGATCGACTGAGACGCGCGAGCACGATCGGCGTGCGAACCGGGCGTGCCGAAGCCGGTGATCGAGGTGACGAGGTTGCCCTCGGTTTGGGGACGAGCCCGAGCGAGCCTCGACCCTTGGGCCGTTGGCACGCGGCATCCGGACTGCCACATGCGTGTACCGCGCGACGTCGCGCTGCCTCACGCGGACGTGACGCCCGGGGAGCGACAGAAGTGCCGCGTCTTACTGGAAGACAGGGGGTTTGTGTCGCTGTCGGGGGGCTCGAAGGGTGCGGGGAGCGACAGAAGTGCCGCGTCTTACTGGAAGACAGGGGGTTTGTGTCGCAGCCGTCAGCCGTCAGCCGTCAGGCGCACAGCAGGGCCGCGAGCACTGGCCGCCTGCATGCCGCTTCTCTCCGAGCTGAAAACTGATGGCCGATAGCTGATGTGATAGCTGACGGCTCGAGCGGGAACGTGGCGAGCGTGCTCGAACGCCCGGCCGGACACCGCGGAGTGGGGGCTCGGCGGCCGGGCTTGCTATGCTGGCGACGTGGTGGCCCTTCGCTTCCCGCGGCACGCGTGCCTGCGCCCCGCGGCGGCCGGTGCCGCGCTCGCGTGGTGGCTCGTCGTCGGACTCGCGCCGGACGCTGCGGCCCAGCCCGTCGCCGAGCCGCCCGAGCGCGCCGCGCCCGAGCGCGAGGGAGGCGAGCGCGAGGGAGGCGAGCCCGCCGACGCGCCGCCCGACGGCGAGGGGGCGGGGGCGGGGGCGGGGGGCGCAGCGG
Organism: Polyangiaceae bacterium; assembly: GCA_020848455.1. Lineage (GTDB taxonomy): Bacteria > Myxococcota_A > Polyangia > Polyangiales > Polyangiaceae > JACRDA01. The sequence continues at coordinate 610 of JADLAB010000601.1, read as the reverse complement.
CGGCGGGCGCGGCGGCGGCGGCCGAGCCGGCGGCAGGCGAGCCGGAGGGCGATGGCGATGGGGAGGCGGCGCCCGTCGCGACCGCGACCGTCCGGTACACGCTCGAGGGCATCGAGGTCGAGGGCAACGAGCGCACCTCGCTCCCCGTCATCCTGCGCTTCGTGCCCTTCTCCGCCGGCGACGTGCTCGACGTCGCGGACGAGGAGCTCGAGCTCACCCGCTACCGGCTGCTCGGCACGGGCTTCTTCTCGTCGGTGCGCCTGAGCCTGAAGAAGGGGAGCAAGCGCGGCGCTGCCGTCCTCGTGGTGCACGTGACCGAGCGCAACACGCTCGTCGTGCAGAACCTCTCGATGGGCATCGCCGCCGACGAGGACGCCGACGGCAACGCCAAGCCGCTGTCGCCGTTCCTCGGCGTCGAGGCGGCCGAGACGAACCTCGCCGGCACGGGCATCCTCGTCGGGGCGCGCCTCGGTCTCGCCGCCGATCAGTGGACCCTCGGCGCCCGCTTCGCGGATCCGGCCTTCCTCGGCTCGCCCTGGAGCCTGAGCGCGAGCTTCTACTACGCCGACGCGCGCGACTTCTTCGGCAACCGGCAGGTCTCCTTCGAGAG
>JADLAB010000600.1 GCA_020848455.1 Polyangiaceae bacterium | reverse complement strand
CGGCAAGTCTTCCGGTGGACCGCCCGGCTCGATCACGATCAGCCGCGGGCTCGACCGTGTCGTCGACGGTGCCCGCGCCGTGCAGGCGTTGGCACGCTGGGCGACATGAGCCCAGTGCCGAGCCCGGAGGAGAGGGGGTGGTCCCAGTCGGGGACTCCTCGAAATCCGCCGCGGATTGTCGGCTCGTCCTGGTGCCGCGTGCTCAGAGGCCAAGGCTCCAGGGCTGGCGAGTGGCCCGTCTTCAAGTCCTCACGCTGCGCCACTCCATGCCCGAGCGCCGAGCGGCCCAAGCGGTCTTTGTCTCGTTGCTCCTTGTCAGCGTGTGCGGCGAGCAACTCGCATGCGGTTCTGTCGATGGACAAGCATGGCCCGGCTCCGCCGACCCGAGACGCACCGCGCCCGGACGCTGCGCCGCGCCTCCACGCATGCCGAGCGCGCGCTGTGGCAGCTTCAGGTCCGGATGCCGCCTGCTCGCTCCGCGTGCGCGCGGCTCAGCGCCCGTAGCCGAGCTTCTTCGCGGCAGCGGCGACGGCGGGCTCGGAGGCGCACTTGACGGCCAGCACGTCGGTGAGCTTCTCGTCGAGCGCCTCGAAGTCCTTCCACTTCTGCTCGAGCAGCGGGGCGAGCTTGTCGGCGCCGCCACCCTCGCCGAGGAGCTTCTCGAGCCCCGCACCCCCGGCGGCGAGGTACTTCGCGAGGAGCTCGCCGAGCTTCTTGCAGTCACCAGCCGCGGCGTCGACCTCGGCCCCGACCTCGGCGTAGCCCTTCATCACGCCGTCGAGCAGCGCCGGATCCACCTCGGGTGGTCGTGGCGCCGCCGCGGCCGTGCTCGACGACGCGGCCTGCCCGGCCGAGCCCGAGCCGGTCGACGAGGCCGTGCCGCTCTTGCTGCACGCCGCGAGCGCGAGCGCGACGAGCACGATCTTCACCCGGTGCGGCATCGCTTCCTCGGCCGAGCGCGAAGCTTCACGCACGGCGTCGTCACGGGCGGCGGGCACGAGGCCCGCCGCCTGGGAGGGACAAGCTGGGTCGCCTCGCGGCGACCGGAGCTCACTTCTCCTTCTCGATCTTCATCCGCTTGGCGGCCTCGGCCACCTTCGCATCCTTCGCGCAGGTGTCGGTGAGGGCCTTGGTGACGGCATCCTCCATGTCGGAGATCTTGTCGTCGTTGGCGGCCTCGTTCTTGACCTGCTCGAGCTTGGCGCCGATCTCCTTCAGGACCTTGTCGATCTTCTCGCCGTTGTCCTTCAGGTACTTCTCGAGCTCCTCGCCGAGCTTCTTGCAGTCGCCCTTGGCGTCCTTCACGAGCTTGTCGAGCTCCGTGATCATGGCCTTGTAGCCGTCGACCCAGGCGGCCATGCCGCCGGCCGCCGCGCTGCCGCTCGCCGCCGGCGCTGCGCTGCCGCTCGCCGCCGCGCTGGCGGACGGGCTCGCGGAGCCCGACATGGCCGGCGAGGCGCTCTCGCCGGGCGCCGCCGCCGAACCGCTCGCGCTCGCCGCGGGGGCCGCGCTCGGCTTCGTGCTGGCGCTCGCCTTGGCGGCGCTGGTCGTCTTCTTGGCACCGCTCGTCGTCGCGCCACCGGGTCCGGCGCTGTCACCGCAGCCCGCGAGGCCACCCAGAGCGCAGAGCGAAAGCACGATGCACATCCCGTATCGGTTCATCTTCGTCTCCTCGGTACCGTGACGTGGCGAGCTCCGAGAACGGGCCCGCCGTGCTGTTCCGCCGGCGCACGAGCGCGTGGGCGGGTCGTGCGGCCTGAGCCGCAGACTTGGACATGCGGCCCCGCCGGGCACCTGCCCGGGTCACCGCGGCGCGCACGATCATCCAAGTTGGCGCACTGCGCAACTCAAAACCTCCGGCGACCGGGTCGCCGCCCGGCGCCGGGTGCGAGGCAGACTAACCAGGCACGGGGGTGCGTGCTAACGTCGCCGCCGACCGTGACGCTGCGAGAAGGGGAGCTCATTCACTCGCGCTATCGCCTGCTCCGCGCACTCGGAAAGGGCACGAGCGGGTCGGTCTGGGCGGCGCGCAACGAGCTCATCGAGCGCGAGGTGGCGCTCAAGGTCATGGACCCGCAGGTCATGAGCAACCGCGTGCTCTTGCAGCGGTTCTTCAACGAGGCCAAGGCCATCGGCCGAGTGAACCACCCGTCGATCGTCGACATCCTCGACCTCGGCCAGGCCGAGGACGGCTCGCCCTTCCTCGTGCTCGAGCTGCTCGACGGCGAGCCGCTCGACGCCAAGCTGCGCCGCGACGGCGTCCTCGACCCCGAGACGCTGTTCGACGTGTGCGCGCCGGTCGCCCAGGCGCTCGGCCTGGCCCACCAGCAGGGCATCGTGCACCGCGACCTCAAGCCGGCGAACATCTTCCTGCACCGCACGGCGACCGGACAGCTGGTCGGCAAGATCCTCGATTTTGGCATCAGCAAGGTGCAGAGCGCGAGCTCGACGAACTTCTCGCTCACGAAGACGGGCACGGTCGTCGGCTCGCCCGCCTACATGAGCCCCGAGCAGGCGGCGGGGCGCGAGGATCTCGACGGGCGCGCCGACGTCTGGTCGCTCGGGGTCGTGCTCCACGAGGCGCTGACGGGCGTCTTGCCCCACGAGGCGCCGAACTACAACGCCCTCATGGTGCGCATCCTCACGCACGACGTGGCGCCCATCCGGCAGCGGCGCCCCGACGTGCCACCGGTCGTAGGCAACATCGTCGACCGCTGCCTGCAGCGCTCGCGCGACAAGCGCCCGACCGCGCAGGAGCTGTCGGCGCTGATGCAGGACGCCGTCCGGGTTCTGCGGGCCGAGCGCTTCAAGCGCACCGGCGGTCGCCGGCTCGGCGACCACGCGTCCAGGCAGCGCACGGCCGATGCCGCGCTCTGGCGCACCGTCGCCGTCGGCGCGCTGTCCGGCCTCGTCACGGGCCTCATCGTCGTCATCGTGGGCTACTACCTCCTGCGCTGAGCGCGCGCCGGCGCCGGAGCCCGCGCGCCGTGGCGGCCGCGAGCGTCACGAGCGCACCCGTCGCGACGAGCGGCAAGGCGTAGGAGAGGACGCCCGCGAGCGCGAGGAGCAGGAAGAGCAACAGGAAGAAGTCCTGCTTCAGGACGAGCGCCGCCGCGCGTACCAGGCGCGCGCCGAGGTCCGTGCCGGCGGGCAGCTGCCAGCCGAGCGCGTAGAGGTCGCCGGAGCCGAGCACGGCGAGCTCCCGGTAGTACTGGGCCGCGGTGAGCACACCCGCACCGACCGCCACCCAGGCCGAGACCGCGAGCAAGTCGCCCCCCGGCAGCTGCCGCGCGCCGAGCCCGAGCGCGGCGTAGAACACGAGGTTCGACAGATCGTCGAGCACCGTGTCGAGCCACGCGCCGACCCGCGAGGCCTCGAAGCGCACCCGGGCGAGCTCGCCGTCGACGCCGTCGCACACGGAGTTGAGCTGCATGAGGGCCGCCGCGGCGAGGGTCGGCCCGTAGCCGCCCTCGGCCGCGAGCCAGGCCGCCGGCAGGCACAGGCAGAAGGTCGCGATCGACAGCTGGTTCGGGGTCACGGGCAGCGCGACGAGCCGCCGCGACAGGGCGAGCGACAGGTGGCGGTTGAGGTGCCGCGACACGAGCCCGTCCACGGGCTTGCGGCAGGCCTCGAACAGGCGTCGCGTCGCCTCGCGCCGCCCGTCCGGGGTCCCGGCGTCGGCACACCACCCGGCCGCGACGTCGACCGGCGTGAGCTCGCCCCGCGCGGCGAGCGCCCGCGCGGCCGCGCGCAGGTCGGGCCCGGGGCTCGCGCCGAGGGCGCCGAGGAGCCGCGCGCCGTCCCGCGCCGCGAGCGCCCCGCACGCGAGCCCGTCCCGCGTCGCGGCAGCACCGAGCGTGTCCCCGCGCTGCGACGGAGCGAGCGCGCGCAGGCTCGCCGGGTCGTGGAGGTGGGCCGCATCGACGACGAGCAGCGGAACGGCGCCGGCATCCGCTCCGACCCGCGCCGCGAGCGCGCGGCACGCCGCGGGCACGTCCGGCCCGAGGCACGCGACCTCGAGCGCGAGCCGGCGCGCGCGCCGATCCCGGGCGAGGACCAGCCCCTCCTGCTCGGCACGCTCGGGCAGCACGAGCCACACGCGCGCCGCCCCGAGCGCCGCCGCCGTGAGAACGGCGCGGAGCGCGAGCGGCAGGCCCGCGAGCCGATCGCTGGGCCGGGCGCCGGGGCGCGTGTCGAGCGCGAGGACGACGGCATCCATGACGGTCGGGCTGTGCGCAAGGGTGTATCATCGCGAGCACGATGCGCGCGCTGCCGAAATCGATGCTCGCCGCGGGGTGCGCGGCCGTGCTGCTCGGCGCGCTCGGGTCGGGGTGCGCGCCGGCGAGCGAGGGCGACGACGGCGGCGGGACCGGCGGGGCTGGCGCGACCGGCGCGGGCGGGGCCTTCGACTACCCCCACCTCGACGCGGGCAGCTGGCTGCTCGAGGGCCTGGCCAACACCGTCAACGGCCTCTATCCGCCCGCCGTCGCCCACACGAGCGACGGCACGAGCTGGCTCGTGTGGTCGGAGTACGACGGCGCGAGCCCCTACCGGCTGTGGCTCGCCCACGGGCGGCCGGGCAGCTGGGTCGTCGAGCCGCTCGAGCCCGGCGGCCGGGCGAGCCTGCGCGCACACGGACAGGAGCTCCACCTCGCCTACGAGGGCACGGCGAACGGGAGCTACGACGTGCTCTACCTGCGCTTCGACGGCGAGACCTGGCACGGCCCCCTGAACCTGTCGGCCGCCGGCGAGTCGCCCGGGGGCTGGCACTACGACTCCGCGCCCGAGATGCTGGTGTCGCCGGGCGGGGAGCTCGCCGTCGCGTACACGAGCCAGAGCGACTTCGGCGCGACCGAGGTCCGCGTCCTTCGCATCGCGGACGACACTCCCGTCGGGCCGCCGCAGAGCGTGCTCGGCACGAGCTGCTACGACAAGCGCGCCGTCCTCGACGCCGACGGCGTCGCGCACGTGCTCGCGACCTGCAACGGGCAGTACGTCTACCTCGACGACGCCGAGGGCGAGTTCGCGTTCGCGTCGCTCCCCCCGCTCTCGTTCCTCACCCTGCCCCTGCTCGAGCTCGGCCAGAACGGCCGCACCGTGCACTTCGCGAGCCGGGGGGCGGACGAGTGCGACTACGTCGCGTACACCCGCGGCTCGGGCGATTTCTACGGCGAGCCGGTCGCGCTCCCGGTGTGCGGCGGCATCACCAACCTGCGCCTCGCGGTCGACGGCTTCGGGCGCGCCCTCATCGCCTTCGCGGGCGAGTACGCGGGCGGCTTCGGCGCGACGCGCGTCTCGTTCTCCTACTACGAGCACGGCGACGAGCTCGAGCCGGCGAGCACGGTCGCCGAGGCGAGCGCCGGCGGCATCGACGTCGGGGGCATCAGCGCCGACCCGACGACCGGCCTGCCGCTCGTCGGCCTGTGGCGCTATGAGCCGACGACCGGCGATTACGTCGTCACGGCGGCGTCGTACATGCCGTAACGTCACATTTACCGGACACCGGCGCCGAGCCGCTCCGGGGTGAAAGGTCGCGGGCCCGGATGCGTTACAGCGACATGATGACCCACCGACGCCTGCTCGTCGCCGCGCTCGCGCTCGGCCTCGGCGCCACCGGCTGCGCCAAGCTCGCCCCCTTCACCCACGAGCTGCGCACGGCCAGCAGCCTCACGGCCGAAGACATCAAGAACCTGCAGTTCTACGTGTCGCACGAGATCCACCTGCGCCGCGAGCTCAAGACCGACAGCCGTCAGATCACGGGCAACCACAAGCTCGTCGTCACCGCCGGCAAGACGATCGAGGAGGTCGTGGTCGAGGAGGAGACGCCCGGCGTCGCCGTCGAGGTCGGGCCGCGCCACATCGAGATCAGCTTCGAGGAGGGCACGAGCCTGCGCTTCGCCCTGCGCGGCGAGGCCCCGCCGGTGTCGCAGCCGCTGAAGAAGACGCGCCCCTATGCCGAGGGGCCGAACCCGTTCCCGGGCAACGATCCGGAGCCCGAGGCGGTGCCCGTCCGCGAGTCCGGCGTCGGCGGCAGCTACTTCATCACGCTCGATCCCGGCGGTCGCAACGTGACCTTCCAGGGCGTCACCTTCGAGGCCGTCGAGCAGAGCTACCAGGCCCACCTGCTCATCGACACCGAGGCGCTCGAGGACGTGGTCGAGAACCGCACGGTGCTCGGCGGCCGCAAGCTCGGCCTCCACGTCCTGCCGGTGAGCGAGTCGCTCGCGCGCGCCCTGCCCTGGCGCCCGCTCGAGGGCTGAGCCCACCCGGCCGCGCACCGCGCCGTGCGCCCGGGCGCGACTTTTGGCGCCGCCCAGGATGCGCTACGGACGGCGGCATGAGCGACAGCGTCTCCAAGGGTCTGTTCGAGCGCGCCAGCAAGGTCATCCCGGGCGGGGTGAACAGCCCCGTGCGCGCCTTCCGCGCGGTCGGCGGCGAGCCGGTGTTCGTCAAGGCGGCGCACGGCGCGCGCATCGTGGGCGCCGACGGGCGCGAGTACATCGACTACGTCGGCAGCTGGGGCCCCGCGATCCTCGGGCACGCCGAGCCCTCCGTCGTCGCCGCGGTGCAGAAGGTCCTCGCCGACGGGCTGTCCTTCGGCGCGCCGACCGAGCTCGAGGTGCGCTTCGCCGAGGCGGTCATCGCGGCCGTGCCGAGCATCGAGCTCTTGCGCTCGGTGTCGAGCGGCACCGAGGCCACCATGAGCGCGATCCGCGTGGCGCGCGGCTTCACGAAGCGCGAGCTCTTCGTGAAGTTCGAGGGCTGCTACCACGGCCACGCCGATCACCTGCTCGTCAAGGCGGGCAGCGGCCTGGCGACCTTCGGCGTGCCCGACTCGGCGGGCGTGCCCGAGTCGGTCGCGCGCGGCACGCTCACCCTCGCCTACAACGACACGGCCGCCCTGCGGGCGCTGTTCGAGGCGCGCGGCCGCGAGATCGCCGCGGTGATCGTCGAGCCGGTCGTCGGCAACATGGGCTGCGTGCCGCCCGAGCCGGGCTTCCTCGCCGCGATCATCTCCCTCTGCGAGGCGCACGGCGCCGTCGCGATCTTCGACGAGGTGATGACGGGCTTCCGCCTCGCGCGCGGCGGCGCGCAGGAGCGCTTCGGCCTCAAGCCGCACCTGACGACGCTCGGCAAGATCTGTGGCGGCGGCATGCCGCTCGCGGTCTACGGCGGTCGGCGCGACATCATGCAGGTGGTCGCGCCGCTCGGGCCCGTCTACCAGGCCGGCACCCTGAGCGGGAACCCCGCCGCCGTGACGGCCGGGCTCGCCACCCTCGCGCGGCTCGACGCCGCCCTCTACGAGCGGCTCGAGGCGCTCGGCGCCGCGCTCGAGACCGGCCTCCGCGAGGCCGCCGGTGCCGGCGCGTGCGTGCAGCGCGTGGGCTCGATGATCACGCTCTTCTTCACGCCGGGCCCGGTGCGCTCCTGGGCCGACGCCAAGGCCTGCGACACGGCGCGCTTCGCGAAGTTCCACCGCGGCCTGCTCGAGCGCGGCGTGTACTGGCCGCCCTCGCAGTTCGAGGCCGCGTTCATCAGCGGTGTGCACACGCCCGAGGACGTGGCGCGCACCGTGAAGGCGGCCGCCGAGGCGCTCGCGTAGGGCGCCGATGCTCGCCGCCCTGGAGCCGGGGGCCCGAAGTGCTAGGCTCCGACCCCATGCGCCCCGAGGAGCTGCGCGCCCTGCCGAAGGACGAGTTGATCCGCCGCGCCGAGACGCTCGGCGTGCCGCGACCCCGCGTGCTCACGCAGGTCGAGCTCGTCGACGAGATCGTGCAGCGCACCACGGTCGGCGAACGGCGCGACCGGGCGCGCGGCTGGCTCGGCAAGGCACGCGATCTGCTGGCGCGCGTCGTCGAGCGCGGGCTTCACCTGCCGGACGCAGCCGCCCGGTTCGCGTCCGCGCCGCGGCCCCCGATGCCGCGCACGCCGCCGCCGCTCCCGACCGTGACCCTGGCCGAGATATACGCGGCGCAGGGGCACCTGCCGCGCGCCATCAAGGTGCTCGACCAGGTCCTCGAGCGCGAGCCCGGCCACGCCGAGGCGCTCGGCCTGCGCGCGCGGCTCGCGGCCACGCTTTCGCGCGAGGTGGCGTCGGCCGCCGTCCCGGCAGCGCCCGGAGCCGACGCGACGCCGGTGCCCGCGAGCACGCCAGCCGATCCGCCCGCCGATGCGCCCGTCGACGCCGGTGGGGCGAGCCCCGATGAGCCTTCCATGAAGCCGACCGACTCTCCCCCGACGCCTGCCGCCCCGGCTACCCCTGCGCCCGCGACCACCTCGCCGGCCGCCGAAGCACCGCCGGAGGCACGCGTCGCGACGCCCGCACGCGCCACCGATGGCCCCGCGACGCCGGCGATGGGAGACGACGCCGCCGGTCCGCCGACCGAGCCGTCGGGCGGGCGCGTCGCGCCGCCGCCCGGCGTCGCCGCCCGCCTGGGCGTCGTCGAGCTCGCGGCCGACGGGCCGGTCGCCGAGGCGGAGCTCGCCCCACCCCCGCGACCGAGCTCGGCGCAGCTCGAGGAAATCGAGGCGAGCGAGGCCGAGCTCAACGCCGAGGCTGCGCGCCTCGAGGCCGACGCCGCCGCCGAGACCACCGACGACGTGGCGCTCGCCGTCGGCGATGCGGAGCTGCCGGGCGGCTACGGGGTCGACGAGATCGTCGCGCTCGCGGTCGATCCGACCACCGCGTACGTGTACTGGGAGGTGCGTCCGGCGCGCTTCGCGCGGGCGCGCTGGAGCGACCCGACGGGCAAGCTCGTCGTGCGCGTGCTCACCGCCGAGGTCGAGGGAGGCCACGGCGTGCTCCGCAGCTGGGACAACGAGGTCGTGCCGCTCGCGGGCGATCTCTTCGTGCGCGGCCTGCCGGCCGGCTCGGAGGTTCGCCTGTGCATCGCCTGGAAGGCCGGCGAGCACTTCGTGCCGCTCGCCGTGGCGCCCGAGCTGCAGATGCCACACGAGCTCGTGTCGCCGGCCCCCGTCGCCGCCACCGAGGTCGCGCATCGCGGTCCCGATGCGCCCGAGCCCACCTACTTCCAGCAGGTGCAACAGGCACCGCTGCGGCCGCGCTTCGAGCCGCGCCGCGGGCGGCTGCGCCCGATCGCGGTGACCTTCGGCGCACCGAGCCCCGATCGCGGCGAGCCCGTGCGGGCGGCCCTCGCGGGGCCCGGCGGCGCGGAGCCCACGTACGAGGAGCGGCCCGACACCGGCGAGCCCGCGCCGCTGCGCCGGCCGGGCCGCGTCACGCGCACGACGCGCCGGCGGCTCGGCGGCGCGAGCGACCTCTACACCGAAGAGGAGCTGCGCCAGCAGGAGGAGCTCGGCGAGCTCGCGGGCCCGGGCAAGCCCCGCGGCGGCGCGAGCGACCTCTACGGCGGCGCGAGCGACCTCAGCCAGCGCGGCGGCTGAGCGCGCGCGCTGCGGGCGCTCCGGTCGTCGGTGTCGCAGGACCGCTCGGCGTCACCGCGCGGCGGGCGACGCGCTCGGCTCGCCCACCGAGCCCTGGCAGCCGTGCTCGGGGAGCAGCGCGGCGAGGGTCGGCAGCGCGTTGGCGCAGGCCGCCGCGGCGTCGCTCCCGGGCCGCGCGAGCACCGCGCGCATCCGCACCGCGTTGTCGCGCATGGACGCCCCGCTCGCCCCGGGCATCTTCGCCCCGAGGCAGTCGAGGGCCCGGAAGTAGGCGGAGCACGCCGCGGGGAGCGCGGCCGCGGCGATCGCAGACGACGTGACGGCACCTCGGGCCGGCCCGTCCGCCGTGCTGCCGGGCTCGCTCGGGCTCGGGTCCGCGCAGCCGGCGAGGGCACCGAGGAGCGCCGCCAGCGCCACCCCGGCAGCGCGACGAGCGGGGCCGGCGTGCGTCACCCGTGGACCTTGGCCCCGAACGCGCGCATCCACTTCGCCTCGTCCGCGTCGAGGGGCCCCCTGTCGAGCGCGGCGAGGTTCTCCTCGAGCTCGACGCGCGTCTTCGGCCCCGTGAGCGCGACGTCGACGTGCGGGCTCGAGAGCTGGAAGCGATAGCAGTCCCCGGCGGTCATGACCGGCCCGTCCCAGCCCTTGGGTCGCTTGAGGAGCTTGCGCCACGCGGTCGCCGTGTACGCGAGGATGCTCGGCCGTCCGTCTTTGACATGGGGGAAGATGTCGCGCTCCGCACCCGGATGCGCGGCGTTGTAGCGGATCATGAGCAGGTCGAGCGGCGCGCTCTCGGCCAGGCGGCCGGCACGCTTGCGGTCGTGGATGCTGCAGCCGATCGCCCGCACCTTGCCGCTCTCGCGCAGCGCCAGGAGCTCGCGCTCGGTGCCGCGCGACCACGCCGCGCCGACTCCGAGCCAGCCGAGCAGCAGCACGTCGAGGTGGTCCGTGCCGAGCGTGCGCAGCAGGCTCTCCGCGGCGCGCCGCACGCTCCAGCCGAACCACCCGATGGTCGCGTACCCGACCACCGCCACCGCGTCGCGCCTCCCGGCGAGCGCCTCCTTGAGCGGGCTGCGCAGCCCCTTGGCCCGGGCGGTCCAGAGAAAGAGGTTCACGCCGCGGTCCATGGCCGCGCGCACGCCGGCCTCGTCGATGCCGTAGTTCGCGGCGAGGCCGAGGCGGAGCAGGCGCTTGCCGTGGAAGGCGCTCGGCGCGCGGTGCAGCCAGTCGCCGGTCACTCGCCCTCGGGCCAGGGTGGCACGGGCTTGGACTCGCCGGGCTTCATGCCACCGACGTGCTTCAGCATCTTCTGGTACTGCGGGTGGCTCGGCGGATAGCGGAACTGCGCGTCGCCGACAGCGCCGCTCGGTCCCTCGGCGCGGAGCATGAGGACGAGGGTCCCGTCGGCCTCCATCGTCGCCGCGCCGATCGGCGCGGGCGCGCTGCCCGTCGGCGCCGCGCTCGCGCTCGGGTCCGCAAGGGGCGCATCGCTCTTGGTGCTGGTCATGCTGTGGGTCCCCGTGGGCTCGGTCCCCGGTCGCGTACCGCTGGTCGTGGCGCCGGAGGTCGTCGCGGGCGTGCGCGGCGCGCCGTCGCAAGCGCCGAGCCCGAGCCCCCCCACCACCGCCGCCACTCCGAGAGCCAGCGCGCCGAGTCGCATGACCCGTCCATGCCCCAGCTGTACCGCCCCGGCAACCGGCACGGCGGGCCTCGGGCAGGGCAGGATGGCTCAGGGGGGCGCCGCGAGCAGGTCCCGGACCGCCTCGAAGCGCTCGTTCGGGATGGTGAGCCCGAGGTTGTACTGGGCGATGCACCAGCCGCCGTCGCGCCACAGCAGCACGCCCGAGCCGCGCGCCGGCCCGAGCTTCTCGGTCGCGAGGCGCTCGTCGAACCAGGCCACGCGCGCGCCGTCGCCGAGCGTCACGGTGCGGCGCTCGGCGCGAAACGCCCACGCCTTGCCACGCGCGAAGTGCGGGTGCGCGTAGGCGCGAAACGCGGCCACGTCCCAGCGCTCGCCGGCGTCCGTGCCGAGAAACACCCCCTCGGGTGCGAACGCGCCGAAGTAGCTCGCCTCGTCGCCGCGCGCCGCCGCCTCGTGCCACGCGTCGAGCAGCGCATGGGCGGAGCGCGCGCGCGCGGCCCGCTCGTCGCGCGCGAGCTCGGGCTCGAGCGCCCCTGCGCCGGGCGCGCACGCGACGCCGGCGACGCCGGCGACGAGCAGAGCGCGCACCAAGAGAGCGAAGGCGGACCGGAGGGAGCGGGGGCGCACGCGCGGAGCGTAGACCAGCTGCGGAGCGCTGCGCCACGAGGGCGCTCGGGCCGTGCGGGCTGGCACGAGGGCGCCGCGCGCGAGACGCCGATCGACGCGGGCCCGGGGCGCGTGCTCCAATGGCCGGCGTGCGCTACCCGCACGGCCCTTCCGGCCGGCGGCGCGCGTGACGAGGCACCTTCGATGCGGACCACGGAACCTCGAGCGAGCGGCGCGCGCACCACGTACCGGAGCGCTGCGTCGAGCTCGCGTGTCGCCCTCGCGGCCCTGACCCTCGCCGGACTCGCGGCCGCCGTCGCGAGCTCCTGCGGCGAGGAGGGCGCGACCGGCGGCACCGGCGGTGGCGCGGCGGGCGGCGCAGGCGGACACGGGGCAGCGGGCGGGCAGGCGCAGGGCGGCGGCGGCGGCGCGCCTACCGTCGCGCTCCACGTGCACGCCGAGGACGCGCTCAGCGAGGCGGCGCTCGCCGACGTGACCGTGTGCGTGCCCACCGCGCCCGGAACGCCGTGCGCCCAGAGCAACGCGCAAGGCGACGCCAGCTTCGCGCTCGCGCCCGGCCAGGCGGTCTACGTGTCGCTCGTGAAGGACGGCTACGCGCATGCGCTCCTCGGCTCGCGGCTCGAGGCGAGCGACCTCGCCCTCACGGCGCCGCTCGTCGCGAACGGGCTCGCGAACCTCGTCGCCCAGAGCGCCGGAGTCACCCTCGATCCCGCCAAGGCCCAGATCGCGCTCGCGGCCGTGGAGCCCCCACCGTCGCCCGGCGCCGCCTACCCGGGCGTCGAGGGCGTGACCTTCGCCCTGGCACCGCAGAGCGGCTCGGGGCCGCACTACGGCAACGCGATCAACCTCATCGACCCGGCGCTCACCGCCACGAGCTCGCGGGGCGCGGCGCTCTACTTCAACGTCGATCCAGGCGACTACGTCGTGACGGCGAGCCACCCGACCGCGACCTGTACGGCGATGGCGGCGATCCCGGGTGCCGCGGCGGGGACCTTCGACGTGTGGACCGACACCGGCTTCGTCACCTACGTGAGCCTGCTCTGCGAGAGCGGCGGCGCGGGCGGCGGCGGCGCGGGGGCGGGCGGCGCGGGCGGCGCGGGCGCGGGGGCAGGCGGCGCGGGCGGGGCCGGCGGCGGCTGAGGAGTCCCGGCGATTGCACCCTCGGCCCGGCCGGCGTAGACGCCTCGGGCTCGGTGCGCGAAGCGTTCGCCACCGGCGTTTCACGCGGAGAATCCCATGGCGAACCCGACGGCAGTCTTCGAGACCTCGATGGGGAACTTCACGGTCGAGCTCTTCCTCGACCAGATGCCCATCACCGCCCGCAACTTCCTCGATCTGGCCAAGGGCGGCTTCTACGACGGGCTGCACTTCCACCGGGTGATCGACGGCTTCATGCTGCAGTTCGGCTGCCCGTACAGCCGCGACCCGAAGAGCCCGCGCTGCGGTACCGGCGGCCCGCCGCACGGCAACATCCAGGACGAGTTCCTCCCGAACGCGAAGATCTCGAACCAGCGCGGCACGCTGTCGATGGCCAACACGGGCCGGCCGAACAGCGGCGGCTCGCAGTTCTTCGTCAACACGGTCGACAACGCCCGCCTCGACTGGTTCTCGCCGGGCAACTCGCGTCATCCGGTCTTCGGCCGCGTGACCCAGGGCATGGACGTCGTCGACCGCATCGGCAAGACCCCCACCGACGACGGCGACCGCCCCATCACGCCCGTGCAGGTGCGCCACATCGCCGTCACCGAGTGAGCTCGCCCGCGCCCGAGCGCCGGCTCAAGCGCCGCGCCGCGCGAGCTCCGCGGCGGTCTCGGGCAAGAGCAGCCTCGCCTGCTGGCCGCGCTGGGCGCGCTCGAGCCGGCGACGCACGGCGGCTCGCTTGCGGTCGCGCTCGCAGGCGGCAGCGAATTCGTCGGCACCGACGACGCGCTCGGCCGCGCTCTCGCCGAGCTCGAGGTCCGCGGTGAGCCCGTCGCGCTCGAGCGGCGCCGCGAGCAGCCGGCGCGCGTGCTCGGCGCGGGGCGGCGTCTCGGCGTCCGCCTTGCGGCGACGAGCGTAGCTCTGGCGGAGCCGTCGGAGCGCCGCCTTCAGGCGCGCGCGCGCCGCGTCGAGGGCCGCGTCCGACCCGAACACGTGGGCGAGGTAGCCCTCGACGCTCGCGCGACCCAGGACGGCCGCAGCCGGCGCGCGGCGCCAGAAGCGAAACGGGGGCACGTGCTCCCACCAGTCGACCTGGCTCTGCGCGAAGAACGAGAGGCGCGCTGCGAGGCGCAGGAGCTCGGTCGCGACGAGCGAGCCGGGCGCGGGCGGCGTGGTCCACGCGAAGGGGCGCGCCGCGAGCGCCCCGAGCTTCGGCAGCGCCGCGGCCCTGCGCGTGCGCTTCATGCCCGCGCGCCACGGCGACGCGAGCACGGTCTGCTGCTCGTGCAGCAGATCGACGAGCAGGGCGTCGACGCACACGCGGACGAGCGCGGTCGCGGCCCGCGCGGCGTCGGCGGGGGCCGGCCGCTCGCCCTCCTCGCCGTCGGCCTCCGCGGGGGCGAGCGCGCCGGCGTCCGCGGCGTCGCCGGCGGGCGCGGGCGCTGCACCGGCCCCGAGCTCGATCGCGCGCTCGGCGAGGAGCACGAGCCGCGCGAGCCGGTCCTCGAAGGGGCGGGCGAGCAGGAGCGCGAGCAGCGTCGAGCGCTCGGTCGGGAGCTCGGGGTCGGCGAGCGCGTCGTCGCCCACGCGCACGTCGAGCAGGCCACCCTGGCGATCGAGCCCCGGGTGGAGCTCGAGCGCGCCGAGCGTGTACCGGTGCCACAGCCAGCCACGCTTCACGACGGCCGGGTCGAAGCGCGGCACGATCGTGAAGCGCCGCTCGGGCAGGGCGGCCATGAGCTCGTGCGCGCGCTCGTGCGCGCGCCGCACGAGCTCGGCCTCGGCCGGGCGGTACCAGCGGCTGCGCGTCACCTGCTCGTCCACGACCACCGGCGCGCCGCCGGCCCCCGACGAGCCGGCCGCGACGAGCGCCGCGCCGACGTCCGCGCTCGAGCGGTGCGGCACGACGGCGAGCGCACGCTCGGGCTCGACCTGCCCGGCCGCGGCTGGCGTGGCGCCGAGCGTCGGCAGCACGAGACCCTCGAGCGAGGTCCCGGCACCGAGCAAGAGCACGCGCGTACCCGCGCGGACGAGCGCGTGCAGATCCGCCTTCGAGCAGAAGCGGTGGGGGTGGCTCGGTCCCTCCGCCGTCGTGATGGAGTTGTCGAGCACGACGACGGTCTTGCCGGCGAAGGTCTCCCCGAGCGACGGCCCGCCCGCGACCGGCGCGGCGAAGTCGAGCGCCCCTTCGAGGCTCAGATCCCAGACGGCGAGCTCGAGCCCGAGCGTGCGCGCGGCGGCGTGCCACGCGTCGAGCACCTCGCGCCGCGTGCCGTGGTTCACGACCAGGAGGAGATCGGCGTCGGGGCGCGCCACGTAGCGCGCGGCCACGCGCACCTCGAACGCGCCGATCTGGACCGGCCGCAGGCGTGCCGGCTCGGCGATGGTGCCGAGCTCGAGCACGAGCCACAGCGTCACCGCGCGGTAGTGCTCGGCCGAGGCCCCGACGGCCACGGCAACCTCGAAGGCCACGGTCGCGCCCGGCTCGATCCGGGGCAGGTCGTGCACGAAACCCTCGTCGCCGCAGGCGCGACCGCGGTCGTCGTACAGGATCACCTCGCCGGGGCGGAGCTCGCTGCGCTCGATCACGAGTCGCACGCGCACCGCCCGCCCGAGCTCGCTCGCGCTGCCGAAGGCACGCCCCGACACGTTGCAGAGGGCGAAGCGCACGCGCGCGGCCTGACCGGGCGCCAGGGCGCACAGGCTCTCGATGGTCGACGCCTGCACCGGGAACTGGATGACGAAGCGACCCGCGCGCGGACCGGCCTCGGCGTCGAAGCCCTCGAAGCGGCGGCGCGCGGCGGGAACGGTCGCGACCAGGCCGATCTGCTCCTCGGCGCGGAGTGCGTCACCGGGGCCCTGCGGGACGAAGTCGCCGATCTGGAACGACAGCGCCTCGCCGGCGCAGAGGTGCGAGGCGCCGGCGGCGATGCCCTTCGGCAGCGTGATCTTCTCGGCGAGCGGCCGCACCCAGCCGCGGCGCTCGAGCGTGAGCTCGACGTCGCGCGTGCGCGGCGTGGGCATGCCGCCCATGTTCGCGAGCGCGATGTCGAAGACGCGCACCTTCTCCTCGGGCTCGTAGATGCCGTCGCCGTTCTCGTTGTCGTGGCGGAAGGACGCGAGCTCGAGGTGGTAGCGACTCCCGTAGCGCTCGACGCGCTCGCCCGCCTCGACCTCGAGGACGAAGGCGCCATCGCGACCGTGCGCCCCGTGAGCGAGCGCGGCCCGCCCCGCCGGCCCGTCGCTGCCGCGCGGGCCGCTCGAGCCGCCGGGGTTGCTGTGGAAGTGGGTGCGCGACTGCTGGCGGCCCTGCGAGTCCGTGTAGGTGCTCGTCGTCGTCCACGAGTGCGAGCTGCCCCCGGCGCCACCCGAGCCCCCCGAGCCACCGCCCCCGTTGCGCCCCGGCTGCCCGCCGTCGCCCCCGCCGACGTCGTGGCGCAGGAGCATGAGCAGGTGGGTGTCGTCGTCCGCCACCCGCACGCGGATCTCGCCGCCCGAGCCCCCGGGCGCCCCGCTCGTACCGTCGCCCCCGGCCCCGCCGTCTCCACCGGGTCCGCCGTTGCCACCCGAGGAGTAGCGCGTCGCGTCGCTCCCGCGGTAACCGCGAGCGCCGTCGCCGCCTCTGCCCCCCACCCCGCCGTCCCCGCCGCGGCCGCCGCGCGCGACGACATCGACGTAGCCGGCGTCGCCGAAGTCGACGAGCTCGTCGAGCGCGGCCGCGACGCCGTCGGCGCGCACGCCCTCGGCGCGCAGCCGGAGCACGCCGTCGGCCTCCGACCCGAGGCGTACGGCGATGCGACCCGCGTGCTGCCCGGCCTCGGCCGGCCCGGCGTCGCCGCCCCGGCGGCCATCGGCGCCCGCGCCGTAGCCGTCGGCACCGGGCGGACCCGCCGCGCCGGCACGGCCCGGGCGCCCCGACGCGTCGAGCACGCGCAGGCTGCGGTCGGGCGAGAGGTCCTCGGCAGCGCCGACGATCCGGTCGGCGGCCTCACGGTAGGGGGAGCGACTCATGGCGGTGTCACGGGGCCGCTCGAGTCTAGTACGTCCGAGCGGCGACACGGGAGCGCGCCGTGCGCGCGACGCCGCGCCGCAGCTCAGGGCTCGAAGCCGAAGCTCGGGTCGGCGTAGAGGCGCTCGAACAGCGGCTCGAACTTCTGCTCGACGAACTTGCGTTTGAGCTTGAGCGTGGGCGTGAGCTCGCCGTGCTCCTGGCTGAAGTCGCGGTCGAGCACGGCGAAGCGCCGGACCTGCTCGACCTGCGCCAGCTGGCGGTTGCCGGCCCGGACGGCGCGGGCCAGCCGCGCGCCGAGCTCGGGGTGGGCCACGACCTTGGCGAGCAGCGCGTTCAGGTCCTCGCTGCGCGAAGCGGGGTTGTCGAGCAGCTCGCGGGTGCGCAGGGCGAGCTCGTCCTTCGTCACGAGGCCGCGCTCGGCACCCCACTCGAGCGCCTCGAGCGGGCTCGGCGCGAGCAGGGCCGCCACGTAGGGCCGGCGGTCGCCGTGCGCGTGCACCTGGCTGATGAGCGGGTCCTGGCTCTTGATGGCCTTCTCGATGTTGGCGGGCGCGATGTTCTTGCCACCCGAGGTGATGATGAGGTGCTTCTTGCGGTCGGTGATGCGCAGGTAGCCCTCGGCGTCCACCGAGCCGATGTCGCCCGTGTGGAGCCAGCCGTCCTTCAGCATGGCCGCGGTGGCCTCGGCGTCCTTGAAGTAGCCCTTGAACACGAAGGGCCCGCGCAGGAGCACCTCGCCGTCCTCCGCGATGCGCTGCTCCATCCGCCCGATGGGTCGGCCCACCGTCCCGAGCGACACGGCGCCCGCGCGGTTGATGTGCGTGACCACCGTGGCCTCGGTCATGCCGAAGGCCTCGTAGATCTCGAGACCGGCACCCCAGAAGAACTCGAGGATGTCGAGCGAGATCGGGGCGGCGCCGGTGACGAACTGCCGCACGCGCCCCCCGAAGGCACCCCGGATCTTGCGGAAGACGAGCCGGTCGGCGAGCGCCACCCGCAGGCGCAGCGACAGGGGCATCCGCCGCCCGGCGGTGCGGTACGGGACGCTCTCTTTGCCGACGGCGCTCGCCCACGCGAAGGCCCGCTGCACGAGTCGCGGCTGCTTCTGGACCTCGGCGTGGATCTTGGCGTGGGCCTTCTCGAAGATGCGCGGCACGGCGCCGAACAGCGTGGGTCGCACCTCCTGCACCTCCTGCAGCACGGCGCCCACCGAGCTCGCGTAGGCCGTGGCGAGCCCGTTGGCGATGCGCCCGTAGAAGCCGAGCACCCGCTCGGCGGCGTGCGCCATCGGCAGGAAGTTCATCGACAGATCCGCCTCGTCGAGCGGCAGGAAGGAGGCCGCGTCGGCGAGCAGGGCGAGGATCGAGCGATGGCTGATCATCGCGCCCTTCGGCGGCCCGGTCGTGCCCGAGGTGTAGATGAGGATGGCCGTGTCGTCCGGATCCACCGCCGCGAGGCTCGCGTCCACCTCGGCCTCGGAGAGCGGCTCGCCCTCGAGCTCGCGCGGCGAGCGCAGGCGCGCGTCGCGCGACGCCGCGCGCTCGTAGAGCTCGTGGGTCCAGGGCACGATGGCCGCGACGACGTCGAGGCCCTGCGCGGCCGCGAGCACCGTGTCGAGCTCGCCCTCGCCCTCGACGAGCACCACGCGCGCGTCGGCGTGCTCGAGCAGGTAGCGCACCTGCTCGACCGACTGCTTCGGGTAGATGCCGAAGCTCACCATGCCCGCGAGCTGGGCCGCCATGTCGTAGACCGCCCACGGGGGCTGCGTGGGCCCGAGGATCGCGACCCGCTCGCCGCGCGCCACGCCGAGCGCTCGCAGGCCACGCGCGGCGCTGCGCGCCCGCTCGTGGAAGACGCGCCAGGTGGTGAGCTCCCATCCCGAGGCGCCGGGTCGCTTGGCGTACATCGCCGGGCGCGAGGCGCTGTGGCGCGCCCGCCGGGCGAACATCTCGCCCACCGTGCGCGCGGCGCTCGCGACCTCGTGGGTGGGCGCGCTCGGAACCTGGTGGATGGTCATGCCGAGCCCGAGCGGGTAGCGTGGCGCTCCCGGCGCGTCGAGACCCGCGAGGGCGTCAGTGGCGGCACGTGCCGGAGCCGCACTTCTTCGCGCCGGTCTTGCCGGTGCCGCCGGCGCCCTTCGGCGGTGCCTTCGGGGCGGGCGCGGGAGCCTTCGCCGCGCTCGTGCTCGCCGTGGTCGGGAGCGCCGTGGCGGTGGATGCAGGGCTCGCCGTGGCGCCCGCGGCCGTCTCTCCGGTCGCGGCGGCGTCGGTCGTCACGGGCACGTCGCTCGCCGCCAGGCCGGTCGCGGCCTCGTCGGCGGACGGCGCCGGCGCGAGGGACGCAGCCGCGCTCGCCTCCGGAACGACGGCCTCGGTGGCGGTCGCCGTGCTCTCGAGCTCGGGAGCTCGCGCCGCCGGCACGCCGCTGGAGCAGGCCGCCACCCCACCCACCCCGAGCGTGGCGAGGGCGGCGGCGATCGCGTGATACGACAGCTTGTGAGACATGGGCATTCCTCGAAGGTACCCGGCGAGGCTCCTCGCCCGAGGCGAGCCAGCCGGCCGGAAAGACCAAGGATAAGGCGCCCATCTCCGTTACGCAACGGTAGCCACGCCGGGTGCGTGCTCGACGGCTGGCAGCGGCCGAAAAGCGGAACGAGCGAAGCCACGGAGTCACCGCCCAGGGAGTGGGACACGGAGGAGTCTCCGAACCCTGCCGGCTCCGTGCAGCACGGACGCGCCGGGGCGGGCGAGGTCGCCGAGGCTGTTTCGCCTCGTTTCGCTTCACCGGGCGCTCGTTCCGCCCCTAGCACATTTGCGGCGACTTTTCTGGCCACCCCCCGGGGGGCCGGTGCTAGCGTGGGCGTACACTATCGTGTCGGGCGCGGGCGCCGCTCAGCTACCTGAGTGGCCCGGCAGTCGGAGACGAGTCAGGTTTGGGGGCGCGCCGGACAGCCAAAAAGCAAAGGCTTTTGCCCCCGGGCGAGATACTGTAGCGTTCGAGATCCTGGCGGCGTAGAGGCGTACCCCCCGGAAACCCTGAGAGGAGCAACTCATGAAGCGTGTGATTGCATTGTCTTCCCTAGTCTTGATCATCGGTGGCGCGGCGTACGGCGGCTGCAAGAAGTCGACCACGACGGACGGCACCGGTGGTTCTGGCAACTCCACGACGACGACCACGACGACGTCGACGACCACGACCACGACCACGACGACCGGCACCGGCGGCAACGCTGGGTTCCAGTGCGACACGGTCGCCATCAGCGACCCGGGCTGCGACCCGGCGCTCGCCGATCAGTGCGGCTGCCTCGGTTGCGACCCGTCGGTGTGCACGGACGCCAACGGCGGCGCGGTCTCGGACTGCGTGTGCCCGAGCTGCGACGCCGACTCGTGGTGCACCACCCACTGCACCGACGACGGCCTGTGCGATCCGCTCAACGAGGGTTGCGGCTGCACGGACTGCCTCGAGAA
Organism: Polyangiaceae bacterium; assembly: GCA_020848455.1. Lineage (GTDB taxonomy): Bacteria > Myxococcota_A > Polyangia > Polyangiales > Polyangiaceae > JACRDA01. Next base: position 8,986 of record JADLAB010000600.1, on the reverse strand, counting down.
CATCATCTGCACCGCCGGCTGAGCCGCGTGTAGTCCCATGGAGCGGTGCTCGCGCTGGGCGCGGGTGCCGCTTCGTCTTTTTGTGGCCTGGAGAGGCCGCGCGGGTGGCGGACGCCGAGCCGAGCGTCGTTGCTGCGGCGCGCTCCCGGCCGTGCTGAGATCCGCCTCGTGACCTCTCCTGCCTGCGCACTCGTGGCGCTCGGCGCCTCGCTCGCCGTCGCTTGCGAGCCCCAGCACAGCACCGCGTTCGGCGGGTCGGGCGGAACGGCGAGCCAGCCTTGGCCCACGACCTCCACCACGTCGAGCTCCACCTCGACCACGAGCGGCGGGGGCGGCTCGGGCGGGGGCGGCTTCGCTTGCCATCTGCCCGCCCTCGGATGCGACCCCGCGCTCCACGCCGAGTGCCTGTGTCGCGGCTGCGCGGCGGCCGAGTGCACGGACGCGAACGGGCTCGGCCTGGCCGACTGCGTGTGCGCGGTGTGCGCGAGCGACCCCTTCTGCGCCGATCCCATCCACTGCAACCACGACGCCGCCTGCGACGCCTTCGACGAGGGCTGCGGCTGCAGCGACTGCGTCGACCACCCTGACTGCAGCGGTTGACGCAGCGCGGTGCGCGCTCGCGCGACCGAGCTGCGCCCCGGCGGCGGCCGTGCTGAGATCGGCGCATGAGTCGCGTCTGTGTGCTCCTGGCGCCGGGGTTCGAGGAGATCGAGGCCATCACCATCGTCGACGTGCTGCGACGAGCCGGCGTCGAGGTCGAGGTGCTCGGCGTCGAGGACCGGCGCGTGGTCGGCGCCCACGCCATCGCGGTCGAGGCCGACGCGCGCCTCGCCGAGCGGGCGGGCGAGGCGTGGGACATGGTCGTCTTGCCGGGCGGCATGCCGGGCTCGAAGCACCTGCGCGACAGCGCGGCCGTGCAGACGCTGCTGAAGGAGCAGCACGCGCGCGGGGGTCGGCTGGCGGCGATCTGCGCCGCACCGATCGCGCTGTCGGCCGCCGGCGTGCTCGCGGGTCGGCGCGCCACCTCGTACCCGGCCTTCGCCGCCGAGCTCGCGTGCGCGAGCTACGAGACGGCCCCCGTCGTCGTCGACGGCCCGATCGTCACGAGCCGAGGTCCCGCGACCGCGCTCGCGTTCGCGCTCCGCCTCGTGACCGAGCTCGCGGGCGCGGAGACCGCGCGCTCGCTCTCGCAGGCGATGCTCGTCCCCGCGGACTGAGGGGTCGGCGCCCTGCGCACCTGCGACGGTCGACCGCCGACGCCGCTAGAACGACAGGTCGACGGTCGAGTACACGAAGTGCTCGACCACCGGGTCCGCGACGCCGCGGCGCTTCAGCTGCTGCGGCACGAAGAACGCGTAGCCGAGGTCGACGGCCGCGTGCTTCCAGAAGCGGTACTCGAAGCGGTTGTCGAGCTCCTCGCCGAAGGTCACGAGCGCGTCGTTGCGATCCGCCATCGACTGGAACAGGTGGAAGCTCGAGCGCAGGGCCATGCCCTCGACCGGCGCGCAGCCGATGGCGACCATGACCTCGCGCAGCCCGCGGTTGGCGGTGTCGCGCGGCAGGTTCGTGAACATGTCGACGTCGCCGTAGAACTTGTGCGGCGTGCCCTGCGGGCTCGCGAAGGTGCGGTCGACCAGATCGTCGAGGTCGGCGTCGCCGGAGGAGAAGCTCGCGGCGGTCTCGAGGTAGGGCCGGCTCGGAACCGGGAAGGTGCCACGCGCGCGCAGGCCGAACATGAAGGCGGAGTGGGAGAGCTCCAGGGTCGTGCGTCCGGTCTGGAAGTAGCCCTCGAGGCCATAGGTCGCGACCTTCTCGATCTCGCCCTCCACGAGCGCGCCGAGGGTGACGTGGCGCTTGCCGCTCTGGTCGTCGAGGTCGACCGTGCCGATGATCGACGGCACGAGCTCGGTGAACAGCTTGTGCCGCACGTCGAAGGCGGCGAAATGCGCGCGCGTGCCGAGGTCGACACCCGCCTCGACCGCGGCGCCGGCCGGCGCGAGCTCGCGCAGGCGCGCGTAGAACATCTCGGCGTGGAGCTCGTCCTTGTCGAAGGACAGGCGCAGGGCGTCGAAGACGCGACCCTCCTCGCCCCAGGCGCTCTTGCCGACGAGCCGCTCGTTCTCGAGGCCGATCTCCTGGCGCCCGAGGCGGATCTCGAGGCCCTTGGTGGGCTTCAGGATGGCGTAGCCCTGGTGCAGATCGATGGCGTTGCCGGCCGCGTCGACGGTGCTCGTCTCCTCGCCGTACGTGCGGACGTCCTGCACCTCGACGAAGACGCCGAGCTTGTCCTGCCAGGTCGTGTGCAGACCCGCGCGCACCCGGTGGCGGAAGTAGTTGCGGACCGGATCGCCGGCGCGAACATCGCGCCCTTCCTCGTGTCGGAAGCGCAGCCGGTACTGCGCGCTCGGCACGATGCGCACGCCCTCGCCGGGCTCCCAGCCGCCGTCGCGCCAGCCGCCCTCTTCGTCGTCGTGGGGGCAGCCTCCCGCGCCGACGGGGCAGCCGCCGGGGTGGAGCCCGCAGCCGTGGTCGGAGCCCGCCTCGTGGGGGCACGGGTACGCGTGCCCGTCGTCCGCCTCCTCGTCGTCGTACGCGCCCTCTTCGTCGTCGTCGAAGGCCGCGTCGACCGCGGCGTCTCCGGCCCCGTGGTGCGGGCAGCCGTGAGCACCACCGTGGTGGCCCGGGCACGGGTGCCCGTCGTGGACCGCGCGCGCGTCGCGCGCCTCGGCGCCGTAGGGCTCGCCCGCCCAGGCCGACGCCGGGACGAGGAGGAAAGCCAGGATGGGACCAGCCGCGAGCGCTCGATTCATGGGCGTCTGCCTTCCGTCGCCGCCGCGAGCTGCTGCGGTCGGCCCGGGCGCGCATTGTGGCACGGCTACCCGCACACGGCGCGGTTTTAGCCCGTGAACGACTGCACACAAACGCTACATGGTGACCACAACCTGCGATCAGGTTCCAAATTTGGACACACCCTGCGAAGGCGATCGCTCCGTAACCGCTCGGTCTTCCTGGTCCTCGGCCGAGCTCACGACCTGGCGCGCCGGTTGCTTTCCACCGCCTCGTGGACACTCCTCGCAAAGGCCCCCCGTGCGACTGCCCCGAGACGCTCGCCGAGCTGCGGCAGCGGTTCTACGACGAGCCCGCCTGCTACCGGTTCCTCGAACGGCTGCGCTGGCCCGGGGGCTTCACCTGCGTGTGGTGCGGCTCGCGCGAGGAGCCTCTGAGCTCGCGCCGAGGCACGCTCGCGTGCGCCGAGTGCCGGCACGCGCTGTCGCTCGTCGCCGGGACGACCTTCGCGGGCACCATGAAGCCACTGCGCTTCTGGATCGAGGCCATCTGGCACGCGGGCAGCGGCCTCTACCCCGCCGACCCGCGCGCGGTCGCGAGCGCGCTGCGCCTCGGGCCGAGCTCCGACCTCGGGCTCTACCTCGACAAGGTGCGACGGCTCCTGGCCCCGCCCGACGCGCCGGCGCTCGACGGTGTGGTCGAGATCGACCGGGTGCGGCTGACGCTCGGTCGGGCCGACGACTGCATGCGCTTCCCGCTCGAGCCCTGCGACGTGCTCGTGGCCGTGGAGCTCGACGGCGACGACGCCGAGGAGCCGCGCCGCGTGCGGCTCCGCCACGTCTCGCACGATCTCTGGCAGGCGATGGCGCGTTACGCCGCGGAGGTCGTCGCGCCCGGCAGCGCCGTCCGCACCGCCATGCCCGAGAGCTCGGGGGAGGCCACGCTCGCCAACGCGCGGCGCATCGGGAGGCTATTGCAGGCCTCCATCGGCGCCTCGGGGCTCGTGACGCCGCGCACCCTGCCCTACGCGCTCGACGAGTTCTGCTTTCACCTCGAGGCGGGTCCCGACGCCACCCCGGGGCAGCGCTTCCACCGCCTGATGCGGCGCGCGGTCGGCGAGCTCGACCGCGCTCCGCTCGGGCGACAGGCCCGCTCGGGCTCGGGGGTGCGCCGCCGCATCGACGCGCCCGAGGAGGTGCTCGGACCGGCGAGCGCAGACCGCACGGGCGAGCGCCGCGGGCACGGGTAGGCCGCTCAGCGCGGCGTGGCCGGCAGCAGCGCCTCGAAGATGCGCCCGCGGTGCCGCGGCTCGGTGGCGAGCTCGCGCGCGATGTCGCGCAGCCGCGCGTGGTGCGTGAAGAACAGCACCTGGGTCTGCGCCGCGAAGTCCGCGAGCACGCCGAGCGCGGCGCGGGCGCGCTCGTCGTCGAAGTGGATGAGCACGTCGTCGAGCACGAGCGGCAGGGGCTCGACCGCGCGCGCGAGGAAGCTCTCCAGGGTCGCCAGGCGCAGGGCGAGGAAGAGCTGGTCGCGCGCCCCGTCGCTCAGCGCCTCCACCGCGACCGGGGTGCCGCCGGGCCGCAGGCACACGAGGTGCGCCGTGTCGTCGGCGGCGTACTCGACGCCGAGGTCGACGAGGCTCCCGGTCGTGAGGGCGCCGAGGAGCGCGGCGGCACGCGCCACGACGGGCCCCTGGTTGGCCCGCCGGTAGCGCTCGATCTCGCGGTCGAGCACCAGGGTGGCGAGCCGCACCCGCACGAAGCGCGCGGCCGAGCGCTCGACCCACGCGAGGCGCTGCTCGGCCTCGTTCGCGAGGTCGACCGCCCCCTGCTCGTGCTCGTAGCGCTCGAGCCCGAGTCGCAGGCGCACGGCCGCGTCCGTCGCCTGCTCGAGCTCGGCCTCGAGCTCGGCGCTCTCCTCGCCGAGCTCGAGGAGCCGCTCCGCGAGCGCCACCGGCTCGTGGCCCTGCGCCTCGGCGCGCAGCGCCTCGACGCTCGTGCCGTCGCCGATCTCGCCGAGCGCCCGGCACGTCTCCGCGAGCGCGCGGTCGAGCTCGCGCGCCTCCGCCGCGCGAGCCTCGGCACGCTCGAGCTCGACCTCGTCGGCGACCCCGGCGGCGGCGCACAGCTGCCCGAGGGCCGCGACGGCGCCGAGGCGGCGCTCGGTCACCTCCGCGAGCTCCGCCCGGCGGGCGGCGAGCTCGGCCGCGAGGCGCGTCCGGTCCTCGAGCTCACGGCGGGCGCGCGCCGAGCGCTCGAGCAGCACCGAGGCCAGGCGCTCGGCCTCGGCCGGCCCCGCAGCCGTACCCACGAGGTCCGGCGCGTGCGCCTCGCACAGGGTGCGCACCTCGCGCTCGAGCTCGGCGCCGGCGCGCTCGAGCTCCGCGACCCGCGCGCGCCGCTCGCGTAGCTTGTGGAGCGCGCCGCCGAGCACGCCGAGCGTGTCGAGCACGGCCTCGGCCTCCTCGAGCGAGGCGTCGGGGCCGAGGCCGATGCGCTGCGCCGCGTCGCGGAGCTCCGCGCGCGCCTGGGCGAGCGCGTCGGCGAGCCCGCGCTGGCGCTCATGCCACATGGCGAGCTGCGCCTCGAGCGCCCCGAGCTCGCTCTCGAGCTCGCCGCGGGTCGCGTGCTCCGCGCGCGCCCGGCGCTCGAGCTCGTCGGCGCGCGCCACGAGCGCTCCGAGGGGCTCGTGGTCCCGCGGCGCCGCGCCCTCGGCCGCGAGGGCGGCGCCGAGCGCGGTGCGCGCGTCCTCGAGCGTCGCCGCGAGGGTCGAGACGGCCGCGCGCGCCTCCGCAAGCTCGTCGGCGAGGCGCACGAGCTCCGCGTGGCGGTCGAGCCACGCCCGCATCGCCGCGGGCTCCGCGGGCTCGAGACCGCTCGGCGCCCAGAGCGCTCGCCAGGCGGCCTCGTGCGCCGCGACCTCGCCGGCGAGCTCCGAGGCCTCGGTGGCGAGGGCCGCGCCGAGCTCCCGGCTCTCGCGCAGGCGCGCGGCGAGCCCGGCCGAGAGCGCCACGCGGTCCGCCTCGCGGCGCAGGCGATCGGCGAGCGCGTCTGCGGCCGAGACTGCCCGCAGGAGCTCGCTCCACACCACGCGCTCGCCGGCCGCAGCGGCCCCGAGCAGCGCGTCGCGGCGCGCGCGGCACGCGTCGAGGTCCGCCTCGCTCGGCACGTCGCCGGCGCGCGCCAGCGCCTCCTGCTCGCTGGCGACGCGGCGCGCCTCGCCCGCGGCCTGCCGCTCGCGCTCGCCGAGGCTGCGGCGCCGCTCGGCGAGGTGCGCGGCGCGCGCGGCGGCGAGCTCGAGCGCCTCGCGGCCGGGAACGGGCAGGGACGCCACGCGACCGAGCTCGGCGGCGAGCCGCGCGGCGTGTCCCGGATCGGGCTCGTCGTCGCCGAGCGCCTCCGCGAGCGGCCAGGCGAGGGCAGCGGCACGGCGCGCGCCGCGCGTCGCGAGCGCCTCGGTGCGCGCGAGCGCGTCCGCGAGCTCGCGCTCGAGGCGGACCGCGAGCCGCGCGCTGGCGAGGGCAGCAGCGATCGACGCGAGGTCGCGCGCGGGTCCGAGCGCGCCGAGCCGGGCGCGGAGGTGACCGCGCCGCTGTTCGGCCTCGGCGAGCGCGCGCTCGCCGCGCCCGAGCTCGGCCTCCGCTTCGCGGATGCGCGCCGCGACCGCGCGAGTGTGCGCCGCCGCCCCGTCCTCGACGGCGTGACGCTCGGCGTCCTCGAGCGCGCCGGGGAGGCCGAGGCGGCGCAGCACGGCGCGGACCGAGGTCTCGGCCGCGACGAGCTCCGCCCGACGCCCGGGCAGGTCCTGCGCCGCCACGCGCTGGCGCTGGAGCCGCTCGCCGAGCGCGCTCGCACGCTCGACGGACAGGGCGAGCAACCGTACCGGCGGATCGAGCTGTCGCAGCTCCGCCTCGAGCGCGGCGGTCGCCGCGCGCAGCCTGGCCTCCTGGCGCGCGCCCTCGTCGCGCTCGCCCACGGCACCGATGCGGCGGGCCGCCGCGTCGGGCGGCACGGTCGGCACCTCGCCGAGAGCACCGCGTGCTGCCGCGAGCGCCGCGTGGCGTGCGAGGTGGGGCAGCGCACGGCGCACGCGCTCGAGGCGCAGGCTGAGGACGCCCACGTCGCGCCGGCGCTGGCGCAGGAGGTCGCGCGCCCGCTCGGCCTCCGCGAGCGCCTCGCGCTGCCGCCGCCAGCCGTTCGCCTCGAGCGCCGCGGCGTCGGCCGCCTTCCTGGCGGTGCGGTAGTCCGCCACGGCGCGGTTGAGCCGCGCCGTCGGGGCCCTCGGGCGATAGAGCTCCTCCGCCTCCGCGGCGAGCGCCGCGCGCAGCGGGTGCAGGCCCCGACCGCCTAGCGCCGCGTCGTACAGGCTCTCGCCGACGTCACCGCGGTCCGCGAGCAGGGCCTGGGCGCCGGCTCGCAGGCCGTCGTGATCCAGGCCGAACACCTGCCGGAACACGGCCTCGCCCACCCCGGCGAGCGCGGCCTCGAGCGCCGCCGCGTCGGCGGGCTTGCCGTCGGGGCCGAGGAGCGTGTCCTTGCGACCCTTGCGGCGCACGAGCTCGACGACCCGCCCATCGGCGAAGCAGAGCTCGGCCCCGACGCGGAGCTTGGCGGCCTCGTGGCGGTGCGCGTCCGAGGTGAGGTGGGGGATGTCGTAAAGCAAGCCCGTGATGGCGCGGAGCGCGGTGCTCTTGCCGGCCTCGTTGGGTCCGTACACGAGGTGCAGGGCGGGACCGGGCGCCGCGAGATCGACGGACGCGTCGGAGAAGTGCCCGAAGGCGAGCAGACGGAGCGCGAGGAACCTCACGGTGCGGCGCTCACCCCTCGCCGCCCGGGCCGAGCAGGCGCGACAGGAGCAGTCCCTCCACGTCGCCGAGGGGCTCGACGAGGTGCTCGGGCGCGTCGAGCCGAAAGCCCCGCTCGCGCAGCTCGGCGGGCAGCTTGCGCCGCAGCTCGGCGAAGTCGTCGAAGAGCTCGGCGAGGCGCGCCGGATCCGCCCGCGCCTCGCCGAGCGCGCGCAGGAGCTGCCCCACGACGTCGGGGCGCAGCGCGAAATCCGCGGCCGAGCCCGGCAGCGTGCTCCGCACGACCAGGCGCTCGAGCCACACGCCGTCGAGCTCGTTGGCGGCGCGGCGCAGCTCTGCCTCCCAGCGCTCCGGGTCACCGCCGAGCGCCGCGTGGGCACGCCCCGCGCCCTTCGCGACGATGCGCACCACGCACAGGCGCCCCTCGGCCGCGACGTGCGCGTCGGCGAGCCGCGCGCGCGCCACGTCCACGAAGTCGTGGCCGCTCGCCATGTCGACTGCCCCGAGATCGACGCTCGCCACCGCGAAGCGAACCACGTCGAGCGTGCGCGCCTCCACCGCGACCACGCGCCCCGCGTCCACCTCCACGAGCGTCGCGCCGCGCGGCCCCGCCTCGCGCACGTGCCGCCCCTGGAGGTTCCCGGGAAACACGATCCACGGGTCCTGCGCCACGACCTCGCGCGCGTGCACGTGGCCGAGCGCCCAGTAGTCGTAGCCCTTGCTGGCGAGCGTGGCGCTGGTGGTCGGGGCGTAGGAGTCGTGCCCCTCGCGGCCGTCGAGCGAGGTGTGCAAGAGGCCGATGTTGAACAGGCCGGGCGTGGGCAACGGGTAGCGGGCCGTCAGATCCTGCTCCACGCTCCGCCCGGGGAAGCTCTGGCCGTGCACCGCGACCCCGAGCTCGTCGAAGATCCGGGTCTCGGGGCTGCGGCTCGCGAGCTCGTGCACGTTGGACGGTAGCTCGAGCGCGCGGCTCATGTGGCTCGCGGCGTCGTGGTTGCCGCGCACCATCACGACCTGCACGCCGGCCTCGCCGAGGAGCTTCATCTGCCGGGCGAAGAAGAGACCGGTCGCGTAGTCGCGCCAGTCGCCGTCGAACACGTCCCCGGCGAGCAGGAGCAGGGAGGCGCGCTCGGCCAGGCACAGCGCCACGAGGTTCTCGAGCGCGCGCCGGCTCGCCTGCCGGATGCGCTCGGTCGGCGCCCCCTCGTAGCGCTCGAGCCCCACGAGCGGACTGTCGACGTGGAGATCGGCAGCGTGGACGAGCTTCATCGCGACTCGAGGACACGCCCGCGAACGCGCGCGCGCCGAGGAGCGCGTAGCAAGGGGCCCGGGCGGGCGCAACGCGTGCCCGCGCGCGCATGGGAGTGGACGCGGGTCGCCAGGCCCGACGACGTG
>JADLAB010000599.1 GCA_020848455.1 Polyangiaceae bacterium | reverse complement strand
TCGGCGAGCGCCCGCCGCAGCAGGGCCAGCTCCTCCTCTCGCCCGACGAGCGGTGGCCGCGCGTGCTGGGTGGCACCGAAGCCAGTCTTCTCCACGATTTGCGAGTCCCCTTCTTCCTGTCGGGCGCCGTCGGCCCACGCGCCGCGCCGCGGCAGACGCTACGTTCTCCGGCGGGCCGAGACAAGTGCCGAGCGCGGGTCGCCGATCCGGGCCCCCGGCTGCGGACGAAGGCCTCCCCCTCGACCGGGACGCCGGGCGCCGATCTGGCGTAGGCTCGGGGCACGCCAGCATGTCGGGTCACGACCTCAGCGAGCTGCGCCGGCTCGTCGCGCGCGCCTTCACCACCTCCGAGCTCGTCGAGCTCGCGCAGCACCTCGGCGTCACCGAGCCCGCGACGTCGAACGACGCCCTCGCGCGCGCCCTCGTGCGCTCCTTCGAGGCACGCGGCGCCGTCGAGGAGCTTCTCGGCGTCCTGCGCCGGCACCGGCCGCTCGTCGAGTGGCCGAGCCCGGCGAGCGAGGGCCCCGGGCCCGACCCCGCCACCCCGGCCGCGCGGGGCTTGCCCGCGCCGGCGGTGGACGCCGTAGCCGGGGCCGTGGCGCCGGCAGCCCCGCCGCCCGCGACCGGCCTCGATGCGCCACCCGTGGCGGCCGCCGCCCCGGCGGCCGCGCCCGCTGCCGCGCCCGCTGCCGCACGATGGGCGGCGGCCAACGACGCGAGCCGCCGGGCGCGCACGCGCCGCACGCTCGGCATCGGACTCGGCGTCGTGCTCGGCCTGGTGGCGCTCGGCGGCGCCGTGGCGCTCGGCGTCTCGCTCGGCGGCACCGCCCCGGAGGCCGAGCGCAAGCTGGCGGCCCTGGCGGTGGGCGAGCTGCGCGAGGCGACGCGCACGGTCGCCGTCAACTGCGGCTCGAAGGCGGCCGAGGCCACGCTGCGCGAGGAGCTCGAGGCCGCGCGCGACGCCTGCGCGACGGCGGGCAGCGCCGCGGCCGGGCTCGAGCCGGGCGCCCCCTCGGCCGCGACGAGCGCCGGCGCCGCCGAGCCGGGCGCCGCAGCGAGCGCGAGCGCGACCCCGGCCACGAGCACGAGCGCGGTCCCCCGAGCCCCGACGACGGGCGCGACGGGCGCGCCTGCCGCCGCGCCCCCGCGCTGCCTCGACGTCTGCACGGCCGAGCACCAGCGCTGCGTGGCCAGCACCTGCGGCGCCGAGCCCTCGAGCGCGGCCGGGTACGGGGACTATCAGCGCTGCCTCGGCGAGTGCCTCAATCGCCAATCGCGTTGCCGCGTGCGCTGCCACTGAGGGCAGAATTTTCCGGCATTGCTGGGCTTCGTGCGCCCGAGCCGAAGGGGCCGGGGAGCGCCGGCGAGAGCCCGAATTCGATTGACGCGCTGGCTGCCTCTACCCGAAAGTGCGGCGCCTATGGCGAGCACGAACGAGCTGGGCGAATCGCGCGGGGTGACGAGGTCCGCACGGCCGCGCGCGGGGGCGTGGCGCGGTGCGGTCGTGTGCGCGGTCGCCGCGCTGCTCGGCGCGGCGTCCACGGGCTGCGGCAAGGCCAAGGCAACGACCGACGGCGCCACCGGCAGCACGGCCACGGTCGCGAGCAGCACCGGCACGGAGGCCCCGAATGCCGGGCTCATGAACGCCACCGGCGCGAGCGGCTCGCCCGAGGTCGCGACCGCCCCCGGCAAGACGGGCTTTCGCTTCGTGGTCCAGGAGCCGAAGAAGGCCGAGCTCAAGATGTATCGGCCGCTCTTCGACCACAAGCGCCTCGCGACCGTCATTGCAGCGCTGAACGGCATCCAGCTGCCGCGCGACGTGCCGGTCGTGGCCGGCGAGTGCGGCCAGGTCAACGCCATGTACATGCCCAAGAAGCACATGGTGAGCGTGTGCTACGAGCTCGCCGACGAGTTCTACAAGAAGTTCTCGTCGCTCGGGCACGACGACCAGACCGCCTCGGACGAGACGCTGAACGCCCTCACCTTCACGGTGCTGCACGAGATCGGTCACGCCATCATCGGCGAGCTCGAGCTCGGCGTGACCGGCGGCGAGGAGGATGCGGTCGACGATTTCGCCACGGCCTTCCTCATCGACGACGTGCCGACCGTCGGCGCCGAGTGGGCGAGCGACGGCGCCGTCGCGATGTACCTGCTCGACTCCGACAAGGGCAGCAAGAAGCCCGCCTACTTCGACGAGCACTCGATGGGCGAGCAGCGCTTCTTCAACATCCTCTGCATGGTGCTCGGCAGCAACGTCGAGAAGTTCAAGGGCCTGGTCCCGAAGCCACTCCCGGAACGCCGGGCGGTGCGCTGCGAGGACGAGTACAAGAAGAAGGACAAGGCCTGGAACGTGATGCTCGAGCCCCACAAGAAGAAGAAGTGAAGCGAGGTAATGGGACGATGGGAGCGAAGGTCATGAAGAGCAGTGCGATTGCGTTGTGCGTGGGCGGCCTGGCGCTGCTCCTCGGGGTGGGCTGCGGCGGCGAAGGCACGGCTCCGGCCGGCTCGGGCTCGGCAGTGAAGACGGCGAGCGGCGCGAGCGCGAAGCCGAGCGCCAGCACGGCAGCGACCCCGACGGCCTCGTCCTCGGCCGAGCCGGTCGCGGCCGCCGAGGAGGTCGACCTCTCGAAGGAGATGCAGGACGAGGGCGGCGCCGGTCTCATGAGCGACACCGAGGCGGAGCTCGGCAAGATCGACACGAGCAAGGCCCCGGCGCTCGGCGGCGGCCCGAAGGCACCGGCGGCCCCGCCGGACGTCAAGTGGCTGACCGTCCCGAACAGCAAGATCCAGATCCCGAACCTCAAGGCCTGGGACAAGGCCGAGAAGGACGGCTGGGGCATCCTGTCGACCAAGGACCACACGGCCGCGATGTTCTTCACGACCTTCAAGGACTCGAAGGACGGCGTCGCGAAGGTCAACCAGATCGCGAAGCTCGCCGAGCTGAAGGACGTGAAGTGGAAGAAGTCGAAGGTCGTGCAGCTCGGCCCCGACAAGCTCCCGGCACGCATCGGCGGCGGCCAGGGCATGAAGGACCAGATCAAGATCGGTCTCGGCTACGCCTTCATCGAGACGGGCGCACCCGAGAAGGTGCTCGCCATCCTGCTCATCGCTCCCGACAAGGCGACCAAGGAGACGAAGGCCGAGGCCGAGGCGGTCTTCACTCTCGTCAAGAAGGGCGGCTGAGCCCCGCGCCCCGGTCCGGGGCGTCGAACGGCGGCACGTGCGCCGTGCGGATCCCGAGGGAGCCGCGCGGCAAGCGTCGCCGCCGTTTCGCTTCCATGGCCGGCGCCCGCCGCCCGGCGCTCAGCCCGCCGCCGCGTCGGCGGGGAAGGTCCGCAGGAACTCGCGCAGCTTGCCGAGGATGAGGTCGAGCGCCACCGGGTTCTGCCCACCTTCGGGGATGATGACGTCGGCGAAGCGCTTCGAGGGCTCGACGAAGGCGAGGTGCATGGGCCGCACGGTCTCGTAGTACTGGCGGCGGATCTGCGTGAACTCGCGCCCGCGGTGCTCCATGTCGCGGCGGATGCGCCGCATGAGCCGGATGTCGGCGTCCGTGTCCACGTAGATCTTGAGGTCGAAGCGCCGCCGCAGGCCCTCGTCGGCGAGCACCAGGATGCCCTCGACGAGGACGACCGGCCGAGGCTCGAGGCGCTCGGTCACGGGCTCGCGCACGTGGTGCTCGAAGTCGTAGCGCGGTCGCTGGATCGGCTGCCACGCGCAGAGCGCCTCGAGGTGTGCGACGAGCAGCGGCAGCTCGAGGGCGTCGGGGTGGTCGAAGTTGACGCGCACCCGCGCATCGAACGGCAGGTGGGACAGATCGCGGTAGTAGCAGTCCTGCTCGATCGACAGCGCCGAGTCGCCGAGCGCCGCCGCCAGCGCGCGCGCGATGGTGGTCTTGCCGGAGCCGCTGCCGCCGGCCACGCCGATGACGAAGGGACGGGGGCTCGTTGCGGGCTCGCGGGGTTCGCTCACGGTGGGCGCATGCGTCCCAGCTTGGCGCGCGGGCGTCAACGCCCGCGTGGGGCGCGCGCGGCGCGAGCGACGGGCGGCTCAGCGGCAGGCTTGCTCGCGCGCAGCGCGCGCCGTGCGCAGCGCATCGAGCGCGCGACCACGCCGCGCGACGGCGCCTTCCCACGCTTGCTTCTGCGCACTGCAGGCCGCCGCCTTGCCGCCCTGCATGCAGCCGTGATACGCGGCGCCGCGCGCGTCCGCCTCGCGGCTGGCCGCACTGAGCTCCTGCTGCGCGCGCTCGGCATCGCGGGTCGCCTGCACGCAGCTCGCGCCGCCCGCCGCCTCCGCCGCCCACACGAGCACGCCCACCGACAAGGCCGCCGCCACGATTCGCATCGCTGCCTCCGAGCCCACGCGCGGCGCCGTGCCCCCACGGGCGCCGCCGATGACGCGGAGGCATATACTACATTTTCCCACCCACGAGAAGCCTCGACCGTGCCCTCTGCTTGCGCGTCGGCCGGCCCGTGCTAGCGGCGCCCGCTCGACGCTCCGCGCCGTGCGCGGCGCAGCCCGGCGCCGAGCGCCGTGAGCAGGCCGAGCAGCATCTCGGGACGGATCTGGCGCCCGGGGCTCACCCGACACCCGCAGCCACCCGACGACTCGTCGGCGCCCGCCGGCGCCGAGGCCGAGCCGCCCGCCCCGCTGGCGCCCGCCCCGCTGCCGCCCGCGGGCCAGCCGCCCCCCTCCGCACCGAGCTCGAGGGCGCCGATGTCCGGGCCCGCGCCGACGAAGCCGTCGTTCACGCCCGGCACGACGACGCCGCGGTCGATCGCGGGGCTGCCGTCCGCGAGGCCGAGATCGCCCGCGAGCGTGTCGACGAAGGCGGGGTCGGCCGCGAGGCCGTGCTCCGCGAGACCGGTCGCGCCGAAGTACGCGGCGACCGTGTCGTACGACGTGCCCTGGTGCCGGATGAGGCGCGTGCCGGTCGAGAAGAAGAGGTCGTAGTCCTCGGTGAACGGCTCGTCGCCCGAGTTCTCGTAGTAGAAGGCGTAGTCCGTGCCGACCCAGATGTTGTTGGCGAGGTGCAGGGCCGTGAAGCTCGAGTCGTCCGTGATGGCGAACGCACTCTGGGCGCCCTCGTCGGTGAGCGCGGTGTTGTGGTAGACGAAGATCTCGCCCGACACGCGCGGATCGCCGACGTTGAGCTTGAGCGCGCGCGTCAGCCACGCCGAGCCCGGACCCACGTTGCGGAGCGGCGCGATCACGTTGCGCAGGACCCACGTCGGGCCGGTGACCGCCGGCGCGGCCGACACGCCGACGAGCGAGTCGGCGAAGCGGTTGCCGACGATGCGGACGTTGGAGCACTCGCCGTCGGCCTCGAGGCCGTCGTCGCCGAGGTGCGTGAAGCGGTTGGCGACGACGTCGGCGTTGTTCGGGTGCGCGAGCGGCACGTCGCCGCAGATGTGCAGCCCGTCGAAGGAGTCGTGCACCACGTTGCGGTAGAAGATGATGCCCTGGCCGTCGTAGTCGTTGTCGACCGCGACGGCCCCGCTCTCCATGCCGCCTTGGTCCTTCACCGCCTGCCAGGGGAACTCGCCGAGTCCGCGGTCCGAGAAGGTGCTGTCCATGACCACGAGGTCGTCGACGGCGCCCTTCACCCAGATGCCGGGCATCACGTTCTCGAACACGGAGTCGACGATCCAGACGCCGTGCGAGCCGTCCCGCACCATGACCGCCTCGGAGTAGTCCTCGGAGCCGTAGCAGCGGAACGTGAGCCCGCGCACGACGACGTGGGGCGTGCCCTCGAGCCACAGGGCCCGCGCGAGCGACGCGACCGACAGGACGTGCCCGCTCGGCGCGGCGTCGGCGGGCAGCCTCACGTGCACGGCGGTGCCGTCGTGGAAGAAGCCCCCCGCCGTGCCGACCGTGAGCGCCTGGAGATCGGCGAGCGTGTCGTAGCGCCACAACCGCACGCCATCGACGGCCACGTAGCGCGTGGGCGCGGCGGGCGCGCTCCAGAGGCCGCCCCCCTCGTCGCTCCACGCCGCGGGGCTCGAGAGGGCGGGGTCGGCGCCGTCCATCACGACCGGCCCGTCGCCGGCGGCGCGGAGCGTGATGGGCGCGACGGCCGTCCCGCCGCGGGGCAGCGTGATCTCCTCGTGGTAGGTCCCCGCGTGGACCACCACCGAGTCTCCCGGCTGCGCGGCGTCGAGCCCCCGGCCGATGGATGCGAAGGGCGTCGCCTCGGACCCGTCGGCGGCGTCGTCCCCGCCGGGCGCGACGTGGAACGAGCTGCCCGTGGAGACCGGCACGGCCACCGCGCGCGTGACGCCGCTCGCCGTGAGGGTACCGTTCGTCACGCCGTCGGGATCGGCGAGCGTGACGCGCACCTCGTAGGCCGCGCCCGCGGGCAGGAAGAAGGCGCTGCCCACGAAGCGACCGTCGGCCACGCGCGACAGCCGATGCGCCGGGCGGAAGCTCGCGCCCGCCACCGCGACCTCGAGCGCCGCGGTGGCGTCGCGATCGGCGTCGCCCGTGAGGGTGAGCTCGACCCCGACGTTCTGGAACGTGGCGTGCGTCTGCACCCCCACCCCGGTCGCCGCGTCCTGCGCCCACGCCGCCGCCGGTAGTCCGAGTCCCACCGCGAGCGCCCCGAGACCGGCGCAGAGCGCCCTTGCTCCACCTGCGTGCATGCGCGCATGGTACCGTGCCGCCGGCCACCGTGCGCCGCCCTGTTTCGCTGCCTGGCTTGACGCCGGTCACGCACGGGTTTCCGGCGACGTGCATGGTCGAGGCGGAGAGCACGACGAGCATGAGGGACACCGCGGCGGCGACGGGCACTTCGATGGTGACGCTGCCGTGCATGGGCTGCGACCGAACCTCGATCGCCCGCGCCGACTGAGCACCGAGAACCGCGACCCGTGAGCACCCGAGACCCCGCTGCCACCGCCGATCCGTTCGCCTCGGGCGACCTCGAGCGCCAGCTCCTCGAGAGCGCTCGCTCGGGCATCGCCGTCTTCGACACCGCGGGCCGGGTGCGCCGCTGGAACCACCGGCTCGCCGAGCTCACGGGCCTGTCGGCGCAGGAGACGCTCGAGCGCGACGGCCGCGCGATCTTCCGCGCGCTCGGCCACCCCGAGCGGTCCACGATGCTCGACGACGCCCTCGGCGGCGTGGCCTCCGAGGCCGTCGATCTCCCGCTCGTCGCGGGCACGGGCGCCGGGCGCACGAGCGCCGAGTGGGTGAGGGTCGAGGCGACCCCGCTCCGCGATGCCGGAGGCGCCATCGTGGGCGCCATGGCGACCGTCCGGGACGCCACCGAGCAGAAGCGCGGCGAGCGCGCGCTCGCGGCGAGCGAGGCCCGGTACCGCTCGCTCTTCGACCACATGCTGCACGCCTTCGCCTACGTGCGCATGATCTACGAGGGCGATCGGGCCGTGGACTTCGAGTACCTCGCGGTGAACCCGGCCTTCGACGCGCTGACGGGGCTCGCCAACGCGGCGGGCAAGCGCGTGTCGCAGCTCCTGCCGGGCCTCCGCCGCTCCAACCCCGAGCTGTTCGAGGCCTACGGGCGCGTGGCGCGCTCCGGCGTGCCGGAGCGCCTCGAGCTCTACGTGCCCGACCTCGACAACTGGTACGCGGTGTCGGTCTTCTGCCCGGAGCGCGACCACTGCGTGGCGCTCTTCGACCTCGTCACCGAGCGCAAGCGGAGCGAGCGCGTGCTGCGCGAGCGCGAGGAGCACCTGCGCCTCGCACAGGAGGCCGCGCACGCGGGCTCGTGGGAGTGGGACCTCACGACCGGCGAGCACGTGTGGTCGGACGAGCTCTGGAAGCTCTACCGCCTCGAGACGCGCTGCTGTGCGCCGTCGCACGAGTGCTGGCTCACGACCGTGCACCCGGACGATCGCGAGCGCGCCGCGCGGGCCTTGCAGGACGCCGCGAGCAGCGGCGGCGAGCTCGACGCCGAGTGGCGCGTCGTCGACCCCTCCGGCGGCGAGCACTGGCTCATGTCGCGCGGGCGGCCGGTGCGCGACGCCGACGGTCGCGTCGTACGCTACCTCGGCATCGTCATCGACATCAGCGAGCGCAAGCGCGCCGAGGCCAAGCTGCGCGAGTACCAGTCGAACCTGCAGCGGCTGGCCTTCGAGGCCACGGTCGCGGAGGAGCGCGAGCGGCGCCGCATCGCGGCCGATCTCCACGACCGCATCGCGCAGGCGCTCGCGGTCGCGAGGGGCAAGCTCGTGGCGGCGCGCGAGCTCAGCGAAGGACCCGCGCGCGCGGCCATCGACCTCGCGGCCGGGCTCGTGACCCGGACCATCGAGGACACGCGCACGCTGATGTTCGACATCAGCCCGCCCATCCTCTACGACCTCGGGCTCTCGGCGGCCCTGTCGTGGCTCGCCGACGAGGTCGAGAAGCACCACGGGCTGCGCGTCGAGCTCACGGGCGAGCTGCCCCACCCGCTGCTCGACGACGTGACGGCGGCCATCCTGGTCCGCGCCGCGCGCGAGCTCGTGATGAACGTGATTCATCACGCCGGCACGGCGGAGGCGCGCGTCGCCGTCCGGCGCGACGGGGACGTCGTCGAGGTGGCGGTCGAGGACGACGGCGCCGGCTTCGACGTGGGCACGGCCGCGGTCCCGACACGCGCCGCGCACGGCTTCGGTCTGTTCGCCGTCCGCGAGCAGATGGCGCGGCTGGGCGGCTCGGTCGAGCTCCGCGCGTCGCCCGGGCGCGGCACCCGGGCCGTGCTGCGCGTGCCGATCGCGACCCTCGATGCGCGCACGGGCAGGACGCGGCGCCCGCCGGACTGACGGCGGGCGAGCTCGGGCGGATCGCCCGGCAGCGACGGGCACGCGGGCGGATCGACCTGCGACCTGCGCGGGGCGCGTACGTGCGTGCACTCCGCGTGGGACCCACGCCCCGGCCTCTGGGCCTGCTCCAGGCCCGAGGGGCTCCAGGCTCCAGACTCCAGGCTTCAGGAGCGAGAGCGGGAGGCCACAGGGATCCACACCCCGGCCTCTGGCTCCAGGGGCTCCAGGCTCCAGGCTTCAGCAGCGAGAGCGGGAGGCCACAGGATCCACGCCGCGGCTTCTGGGCCTGAAGCCCGAAGCCCGATGCCTGAAGCCACTTCACGCTGGAGCCGAGTATCCTCCTAGAACCGCCCGAGCAGCCGCGGCGGCAACCCGATCGCGCTCTCGACGACGAGCTCGGCGTCGGGCACGACCCCGCCTGGCTCGAGGCGCAGGCGCGCGAGCACGCCCGCCGCCGCGTCGGCGACGAAGCAGCCCCCGCAAGCGCGCAGGCAGCGGACGTCGCCGAGCGTGAAGGGCGGCGCGCTCCGCACCTCGGTCGCCTGGCCCGCCGCATCGACCTCGAGCAAGGAGTCGGGCACGTCGGCCGCCCCGCCGAGCCCGTAGTGCCCGAGCGTGGTCACGAGCACCCGGTCCGCGCCGGCGAAGTCGACCGCGAAGCCGAGGGGCTCGCCCCCGAGCCCGCTCGCCGGCAGCTCGGCGACCACGCTCGGCGTGCCCGCGACGTCGACGAGCGCGAGGCCGGACGCGCCCACGGTGGGCAGGCTGTCGCCGCCGAAGTCGCCGCTGCACGCGACCGCGAGCCGCGTGCCGTCCTCGCTCGGCGCGAGCGCGGCGCAGCCGTGCAGATCGCCGAGCACGGTCACGCCGACGAGCGCCTGCGAGGCGACGTCGATCTCCGCGAGCCGCGACGGGAGCGAGCTCTTGAAGTCCGGCGCGTAGGCGGAGAGCAGCACGAAGACGCGCCCGCCGGCCGTGGCGACGAGCCGCGCCGGGCGCGGCAGGTAGCCCGGCACCTCGATCGCGGGGCGCAGATCGACGCGCCCGGTGATGGACGGCACCGAGGGGTCGATGACGAGCAGGTCGCTTCCGCCGTCGAAGGCGAGCGCGCCCGGCGTCGGATTGTCCTCGTAGCGCGCCACCAGAGCCTCGCCCGGCCCGAGCGCCAGGTAGTCCTGGGGGTTCGAGGCGAAGCCCGTCGACACGTCGAGCTGCGCGCGCACCGTCGCCGTCGCGAGCTCGACCCAGCTCAGCACCGCGGCAGGATAGCGGTCGACGAGCACGAGCTCGGCTCCGGTCACGGGCGCGGTCGGCACCACGACGTCGCCCGAGAGCGGTGCCACGAGCCCCGGCGGCGCGGACGCCGACGACAGGAAGGAGCCCGAGAGCGTCGCGCCGTCGCCGCCCACGAGCGCGACGTTGGTGGACTGGTAGTCCGTCTCGACCACGACGAGGCCGCGCCCGCACGGGCCCTCGGGGAACGTGCCGCCCCCCGTGCCGGCGGGCGGGGTCGGCACACCGCAGCCGAGCGCCGGGGCGAGCACGAGCGCGGCGGCCCCGAGGACCGCGCGGGTGCAGGGTGCCGCAGTCACCACGTCGCCTCCAGGCTCGCGTGCGCGGCGCGGCCTGCGAGCGGGTAGCCCACGAGGTCGAAGTGCCGCTCGTCGAGCAAGTTCGAGACGCGCGCCCGGAGCGAGAGCGCGCGGTCGAGCAGGGCGAGCCCGAGCTCCTGCTCGAGGTCGTGCTGTGCCGGGAGCACCACGAGGCCGGCCGGGTCCGCCGTCCGCGAGGCGCGGTAGCGATAGGCAACCCGCAGCGAGAGCGCGCAGCAGCCCGGCGGGCCGAGCGCGAGCTCGCTCTCGAGCGCCGGGCCGAGCGCGAGGCGCGGCTCGAGCGGCACGAGATCGCTCGCCGTCGCCCGCTCGGCGCTCGTGTCGCGCGCGTCGCCCGCGGCCGCGACGAGCTCGAGCCGGAGCTCGCGCCCGAGGCCCGCGCCCGCGGCGAGCTCGGCGCCGAGCAGGCGCGCGCTCGCGGCGTTGTACGGGCGCAGGACGCCGAGCGAGCTGCGCCGGTACGCGATGAGCTCGCTCGCGAAGCGCAGGTAGCCGAAGAGCTGCGCGTAGACGTCGATCCCGGCGACGTGGAGCGAGGCCGCGAGCCCGAGGTCGGCCGCGTAGCCGCGCTCGGCGAGGAGCTCGGGGTTGCCGCGCACCGCGCCCGAGAGGCCGTGGAGCTCGGCCAGCGTCGGCACGCGCGCATAGCGGCCGAGGTTCGCGAGCAGCGCGAGCGAGCCCTCGGGCTCGTCCGTGCGCACGCCGTCCGGCGCGGGCTCGCGCGACCACAGGCGCACGCGCGCGCCGAGCCGCCCGAGGGGCTCGAGCTCGTCGCACGGGCCCGCGTCCGCCGCCGCGCTCGGCTCGGTTCCGGAGCCGGACGTCCCGGTGCTCCCCGGTCCCGAGGCGCGCGTCGCGTGGCACTCGAGCGAGGCGATGGCGAGCACGTCGAGCCAGGCGACGGGGTGCAGATCGGCGTCGAGCGTCGCCCGCACGCTGCGCCGGGCGGCGCGCAAGGACCCGACGGCGAGGTCGCCCGCCTCGGCGCCGAGCCGCACACCGAGGTCGAGCTCGGGGAGCGGCGCCACCGTGAGCCAGGCGCGCGGTGCGAGGCGCGTCCCGGCGTGGCTCACGCTCGCGGCCCCGAGCCCGAGCTCGCGCCCGGGATCGTCGAGGCGGTAGCGGCTCACGAGCACACCGAGCTCGAGACCGAGCGCACAGCCGAGCGCCGCGTCGACGCCCGGGCAATCGAGCCGCGCGGCCAGGGCACCGAGCCCGCGGGCCAGGTGCGCGCGCGCGCGCTCGGCCGGTGACACGAGCAGGCCGGGCAGGCCCGCGTCGCGCGCGAATGCGTTGGCCACGAGCGCGAGCGAGCCCGAGCGACCGACCGCGAGCCGCGCGACGGCCCACACGTCGTCGCTCGCCACGTCCGCGTTCGGCCGCCGGCGCTCGACGTCGTCGCCCGGATCGAAGAGCGTGCCGCCGTCGTCGAGGTAGGGGTAGTCGCCGGTCTCGCGCGCGCGCCGGACGGCGAGGAGCGCGCCCGCGCGCGCGCTGCCGAAGGAGGCCGCGCCCGCTCCCTCGGCGGCTCCGAAGGAGCCGAGCCCGGATCGGACCGAGAGGCGCGGGCCCGTGGGCAGGCGCGGCTCGAGCAGGATGGCGCCCCCGAGCGCGAGCTCGCCGGCGCCGCGCGGCGCGTGGCCGCGGTAGATTTCGACGCGATCGAGCATCCACGGCGGCAGCGCCGACAGATCCGCGGTGCCGGTGAGGTCGTCGTTCAGGCGCAGGCCGGCGAGGTAGACGGGCGTCTGCGCGCTCGTCGCGCCCCGGATCGACGCCGTGGCGAGATCGCCCGCGCCGCCCGTCCGGCGCGCCTCGACGCCGGGCGCCCGCCCGAGCGCGTCCGCCAGGCTCGCCCCCGGCGCCGCGAGCCGCTCGGTGCGCAGGACGTAGCCGGGCGCCGAGGGATCGCGCGCGAGCTCGGTCGGCGCGCGGGGCGGCTCGGCCCGCACGTCCACCTCGATGGCGCCGGGCTCGTCCTCGGGCTGCGCCCACGCGTGGGCCGCCGGGCCCGCGAGCCAGGCTGCGAGCGCGGAGGCGCCCGCACGCCCCCAGCTGCGACGGCCGGACATCTACGGCGCGCAGCTCGGGTGGACGATCCCGACGGCGTCGAGATCGAGCACGCTCGCGAGGTCGGGGCGGTCGACGACGCGCACGAAGCGCGCCTCGGCGAGGCCGACGTCGGCGAGGTCGAAGGCGTCGCCGCCCGAGGTCGCGGGATCGACCGGCCCGGCGCCGCCGTCGAGCAGCACCGGGTGCCAGCCCGCGCAGGCGCCGTACGGCGGCGGAGCCGTGTCGTCGGCGGTGCACGGGAACGCGACGAAGGTGACGCCATCCGCGCTGACCGCGACCGTCCCGAGCTCGGCGAACACGAGGTCGGGGTCGCCGAGCGGCTCGAAGGGGTTCTCGAACACGACGAAGTCCGCGCCCGGCCCGTCGACGATCGCGGTGTCGCCGAAGGCGAGGGTGATTTGCCCGCCGTCGCCGAGCGACACGACGTCGAGCGAGCCCGAGGCGACGCCCCCGCCGTGGGGCGGGCCGAGGACGATCCCCGGCATCGCGTCCTGCCCGAAGCTCTGCCCGGGCCCGAAGGCGGCGCTCACGACGTCGGTCGCGAAGGCGTCGCAGCCACTCGGCTCGCCGCCGCCGCCCCCGCCCCCGCCGGTGAGCGAGACGTGCACCGCCGCTCCCCCGTGCCCCGCGCCGCCCTCCGTCACGCCGGCCGCCCCCGGCTCGGCGCACCCGCCGAGCCCGAGCGCCGCCTGTCCGAGCGCGACCGCGAGCCACCGCCCGAGCCACACACCCGACCGCCTGTTCCATTCCATCGCTCACCCCGCGCTGCACCCGGGGACCGCGTGGGGGCCCGCCGCGCCTCGTCGGCACGCCGTGCGCCTCACCTTCAGCGATGGAGGAAAGCGGCTGTCGCCGCGCCCGCCGCTCGCCCGAGCCCCGGAGCAAGACCGGACATGGTCGAGCCCCGTGACCCACGGAGCCCTTCCGGTTGCCGCGCGCAGCAGGTCTCCTGGCTCCCGGATCGTCCTCCGGCGAGGCCTTCCCAGGCGGGTGCTCACCTCGTTCGAGGTGGGAGCCCATCCCAGTGGCGTCGTCTCGCCTTCGTCCCCGGTCACAGTGGCGGGGGCCGCGCCGGACTCGCCGCCGTCCTCGTGGGCGGACGGCTACACCGGCTTCCCTCTTCGGCCTGACCGCGCGCATGGCGCGCGATCGGGTCTGCCGGCGCGCGCTCGTGCCCGAGCTCGCGCCGACTGCGTGCGTGGCGGGCAGGAGCGCCCGCTCACCCACCCATAGAGGATGGAGCGCGCGCCGGTCAAGGCCCTGCGTCGTGCCCGCCCGCCCCGCGCTCGGCAAGCGTCGGAACCTTGCGCGCGGCCTCACGAAGTTGACCAGCTGCGCCATCCATGCGAAACGTCGAGGATATGCGGCGAGGACTGTGGCTCGGCCTGGTCGGTGTGTTGACGCTCGGCGCGGCCTCGCCGGCGCTCGCGGACGATCCACCGAAACCGGCCGGAGGCAAGCCGCCCGCGGGCGCGCCGGCCGCACCGAAGGCCCCGCCGAGCGGTGAGCCCAAGCCGGCGGCCCCGCCGCCGAAGGTACCTGGCAAGCCCCCTGCCCCGAAGCCCTCGGGCGGCAAGCCCACCGCGCCGAAGTCGGCCCCGAAGCCGGCCGCGCCGGCCAAGCCCGACAAGAAGCCCGGCAAGCCGCGCGCCGACCGACCCCTGCCGAGGCTCCCGGGCAGCAAGCCCGGTGAGCCGGACGAGTCCGTCCGCCAGATCCTCACGGCGGACTACTCCACCGTCCCGCGCGCCGCGAGCGTCGCGCCCGAGGTGGAGCGCATGCGCGAGGTCGACCGCCTGCTCTTCCCGCCCGGCGAGCTGCGCTCGGCCGGTCGGACCGACGGCGCCGGCCCGTCGCTCAGCGTGACCGGGCTCCCGACCGCGTCGCCCGCGGCCGCTCCGACGCCGGCCGCGCCGGCGCCCCTGGCGAGCGACCTCGCGTGGCTGAGCCAGCTCGATCTGCCGGACGTGCCGGTGCGGTTCACCCCCGCACTCCTGCGCTACCTCGAGTACTACAAGGAGGATCCGAAGGGTCGGGCGCTCATCGCGTCGTTCGTGCGCAAGAGCGGGCGCTACCGCGACGGCATCCTGAAGGTCCTGCGCCAGGAGCACCTGCCCGAGGCCCTGCTGTGGCTCGCCCTCGTCGAGAGCGGCTTCGACCCGAGCGCCTACTCGCACGCCGGGGCCGCGGGCCTGTGGCAGTTCGTGCCGGAGACGGCGCGCATCTACGGCCTGACCGTGAACCGGCGCGTCGACGAGCGGCTCGATCCGGAGCGCGCGACGGTCGCGGCCGCGCGCCACCTCGGCGATCTGCACAAGCGCTTCGGCTCGTGGGAGCTCGCGTTCGCCGCCTACAACATGGGCTTCGGCGGGCTGCTCACGTCGATCCGGAAGTACAACACGAACGACTTCTGGGAGCTCGAGCGGCTCGAGGCGGCGCTACCCTACGAGACGGCGCTGTACGTCCCCAAGATCCTCGCGGTCGCCGTGGCAGCGAAGAACTGCGCGCTGTTCGGGTGCGACGGCGTCACGCTCGACAAGCCCGAGCCCTTCGACGCGGTCGCGGTCGGGCCCGGCGTCAGCTTCGAGTCGATCGCCGACGCGAGCGGCGCGAGCCTGGCCGAGCTCGCGCAGCTGAACCCGGCGTTCGCCGGGACGCGCACCCCGGCGCTCGAGGCGAGCGAGACGCCGCGCGCGAGCTGGACGGTGCGCGTGCCCGCCGGAAGCGGCGCGCGCACGCAGCAGCGGCTCGAGGCCGGCGAGCTGCCGGGCGCGGCGCTCGCGGGCGAGACGGTGCGCTGGGGCGAGACCCTCGAGCGCATCGCCGAGCGCCACGGCACGAGCCGCGCGGCGCTGGAAAAGCTGAACGACCTCGCGAGCGGCGAGCCGGCGCGACCGGGCACGGCGCTGCTCGTCCCGAAGAACACGGTCGCCGCCAAGACCGCCCCGGGCCCGAAGCCGGTGGTGGTGGTCCCGGACGAGGACTTCGGCCCGGCAGACGCCCGGCGCATGCTGTACCAGGTGGTCCACGGCGACACGGTCGGCGACGTGGCGCGCGTCTGCGGCGTGTCGGCCGAGGAGGTGCGGCGCTGGAACCACCTCGACGTGCACGCAGCCCTGCAGGAAGGCATGCGCCTGCAGCTCTTCCTGCCGCGCGACCACGTGCCCGCGAACGCCGTGCTGGCCGACCCGGCCGATTTCGAGATCGTGAAGGTCGGCTCCGACCCGTTCTTCGCGCACTTCGAGGGCAAGAAGGGGCGCCGCCGCCTCGAGGTGACGGTGGGCGCCGGCGACACCTGGCGGAGCATCGCCGCGCGCTACGGGCTCACGCTCGGACAGCTCGAGCGCATCAATCACCGGAGCCGCGGGAGCCGCCTGCTCGCCGGCGAGTCGGTGGTCGTGTACGCGCCGTCGGGCGCCGCGCCGCTCGGCCCCGTCGCCGCGGCCACCCCCGCCGCCGCAGCGCCGCCGGCGACCGAGAACGACCTCGCGCTCGCCCTCGACGAACCGGCCACCGCCGAGGCCACCGAGCCCGCCCTGACCGCCCCCGGCACGAGCGACGACCCGCCCGCGGGCCCGGTCCCGCCCCTGGATCCGGCGCCCCCGCGGCCGACGACCGGCGGTTGACGCACCGCGCTCAATTCTCGACACCGCCCCGGGCCCGAGTCTATGTTGAAGGCGAGCGTCTCTGGCGCTGCACCCTGATCCTGATGCCGCGGGCTCAGCTACACACCGCACCAGACCCCCTGGTCTTCCGTTCCTACGCGCTGACGCACGTGGGGCGTCGCCGCAAGCAGAACGAGGACGCGTTTCTCCGCGACGACGCCATCAACCTGTGGATCGTCGCCGACGGGATGGGCGGCCACGCCGCCGGCGAGGTCGCGAGCTCCGAGGCGGTCGACACCGTGTTCGGCATGGTGAAGCGGGGCCTGCCGGCCCTGGGCGACACGCGCGCCGGCCTCGACGAGAACCTGGTCGCGCAGGCCTCGCGCCTGGTGGAGAGCGCGATCCAGGCGGCCACCTACATGGTGTTCGCCATCAGCGAGGTCGAGAAGGCCAAGAGCGGCATGGGCACGACCATGAGCGTCGCCCTCGGCGTCGGCAACGTGCTCATCACCGGGCAGGTCGGCGACAGCCGCATCTATCAGGTGCGCGACGACATGGTCACGCAGCTCACCGAGGACCACACCCTCGTCGCGTGGCAGGTCAAGCAGGGTCTCATCACCCAGCAGGAGGCCGCCGTGTCGCCGCACCGCAACGTCATCACGCGCAGCGTGGGCGGCCGGGACTACGTCGAGGTCGACATCTCGGTCCTCGACCTCAAGGCCGGCGATCGCTACCTGCTCTGCTCCGACGGCCTGCACGGCTACCTCGACGACGTCGAGATCCCCGACCTCGTGTCCCTCGGCGGCGACGCTGCGGTGGAGGCCTTCGTCGGGCTGGCGAACGAGCGCGGCGGCAGCGACAACATCACCGTCGTGCTCGTCGAGGTCGACGTCGTCTGACACGTGCTTCGCCCTTTCGGGGCGCGGACCTCGACGCCGGGCTTCGTGGGGAGCGGGGGCGGGGGCGGGGGCGGGAGGGGGTGCGGGGGCGTGCGCGAGCGCGCGTGCGGGTGCGGGAGGGGGTGCGGGGGCGAGTGCGCGTGAGGGGTGCGGGGGCGGGATCCCTGTAGCCGCGAGACCTTCGCCCGAAGGGCGAGGTCGAGTCCGAGCGTGCGCGTTTTTTGGCCCGGGGCCGAGGCGCCTGTTAGCGCAGGGGCGAGGTTTCGCGCTCACCGCCGGTGCGGCGTGGCGCGGCGCCGGGAGCGGTCGCGCCACGGGGCGCACG
>JADLAB010000598.1 GCA_020848455.1 Polyangiaceae bacterium | reverse complement strand
GTGGGGGTAAGGGGGAGGTGTCTCCTGAACTCGGCCGCCGACCGGTCGCCGTCGCAATGCCGCCCCATTTCGCGTCGCCAGCAGCTCGCGAGCCGAGCATTTCCCCTGCGCGCGAAATCCAGGTTGAATCAAGACAGGGGGTTTGTGGCGGCACGGCCGCGCCCGAAGGTGCCCGAAGCCGCCACAAGTGCCGTGTCTTGAATCAAGACAGGGGGTTTGTGGCGGCACGGCCGCGCCCGAAGGCCCCCGTGGGCGCCGCTGGATCTGCTCTATCATTTGCTGGCCGCCGCGCCCGACGGCGAGGCGCACCTCTCGGACGAGGCTCGTGACGCGCTGCTCCAGGCGCCGTACGAGGAGCAGATGGACCAGGTCCGCCGCCTCGCCGCTCGTCGCGGGATCGACGGGATCGATCCGAGCTGTGTGCGCCGTCTGCGCCGGGACGCTCTGTACCTGGACGACACCGCTCTGCTCCGCGTGCAAGCCGGCGGCCTTGTGGTCGGCGCGCACGGCGTCGAGCACGTGCGGTGGACGACCTTGGCAGACGAAGTCCTCGCGCGCGAAGCCGCCAACAGCGCTGCCTGGCTGCGTTCCCTGGGGCAGCGGTCGATGAGACGAGCGGAAGGACCATGAGACGAGCGGAAGCACCATGAGACGGAACATCCTCGCAGTCGTCGGCGATGCCGGCGTGTCCCCGGGCAGCGCTACCTACGTGGCGGCCTTCGACGTCGGCCGCCTGGCGGTCGACGCGGGGTTCCGGGTGCTCACCGGGGGCCTGCGCGGCGTGATGGAGGCCGCGTGCAAAGGGGCCCACTCTTCGGAGCGCTACCGAGAGGGCGACACGATCGGCCTTCTCCCACTTCGATCCCGGCGAGGCCAACGCCTGGGTCGACATCGTGCTCGCGACCGGGCTCGACCACGCGCGCAACGGGCTCGTCGCCAACGCGGATGCGGTCGTCGCCGTCGGGGGCGGCGCGGGGACGCTCTGCGAAGTCACGTTCGCCTGGCTCTACAAGCGCCTGATCGTCGCGGTCGCCGTGCCCGGCTGGAGCTCCGAGCTCGGTGGTCGCCGGCTCGATCCACGCATCCGTTGCCCCGAGGTACCGGACGATCAGATCTTCTCGGCCGATGACGCGAAGCACGCCCTGGCCATCGTGGGTGAGAGGCTGCCTGCCTACCAGGCAAGGCACGGCGGCTTCCGGCGACGTTCGTCCGAGGGCTAGGGTCGCCCGCGGTCGCCGGACGTAGGCCCGCCGTCGACCCTCTCGGTCCTCGCCGCCTCGAGATGCGCCATCACGCAGGGCTGGTCGTCCTGCCGATGCACCCGGATCCGCGCGGCAATGACAGCCCGCTCGAGCGCCGACCGGAGCCGCTCGGCCGAGCGCTGCGCCGCGCGCGCGTGCCTCGCTACGCTCACATGACGCGCCGCCCGCAAGGGCAACCCACGGAACACGCGCTTCCCCTGCGGCCTCGTCGTCTCGCTCCGGCCCGCCCCGGCCGCGCCGCTACTCCCCGATCCACTCCCCGAGCAGCTCCGCGTGCTCCCGGTACACCTCCCGCCTCTGCGCGGCCGTCATCAGCTTCCAGCACGACCGCAGGATGCCCTGGAGGTCACCGACCTCGTGATCGGGTTCCGAGTCCGCGCCATGGGCTTCGGCGGCGTCCAGGAGCTTCTCGAGCAGATCAACACCCATGTCCGTCCCTCCGGGAACTTTGGCGATGCGGCCGGCCACGGGGCAAGCTCCTTCGCGAGCTCGGCGGCGTCCCACCCGACCCACGCCCGATGGCGCGCGCCGCCTCGATGATGTCGACGACGCGAGCGAAGAGCGCGTCGTCGTGGCTCGCGCTCGCTGGTTTCGTCGCCGCGACGGCCTTTTTGCGAGGCGGCTTCTTCACGACTGGTTCCTCTCTGTTCGGGGACTCTATGGCCACCGCCGTGGCGGACACCAGACGGAAAGACCGCGAACGAAGTGGGCAGCGCGGACCTCGCGCACGGTAACGGAGATCACGCCGGCGCTCTCTTGAACGTGGGAACCGAGCTTGCGCGCCCGGCGCCGTGGCCGTCGCGGCTCGGTCACGTGGAGTGCCTCACCCGTTGCCCCTGGCGACCGCCTCCCGGCGGGCCCGCTCGAGCGCGAGCGCAGCGTGCGCGGCGCGGCCGAGTCGCTGCGTCAGGAGCTTGTTCATCCCGGCGCCGAGGCCGATGCCGACGAGCGGGATGGCGCGCAGCACACCCTTGCCGACGCTGCGGCTCGCGGCTGCGACGGCGACATATCCGAGCGCCTCGAGGACCGCCTTGCCGAGCTCCCGCGGCGTGTAGCGGAACAGGGCCTCCATGCCGATCGCCCCTGCATCCTGGACGGCGTTGCGCCCGCGCTTCAGGTGCTGCAGCCCGACGGCAGCGAGCCCGAAAGCGAGCTGCCGCACGAGCGGATCGCGGAGGTCACGTCCGTCGATGGCACAGAGGGCAAGGCACAGCTCGACCTCGAGCTTGAGCACGTAGACCATCTCGGCGCCGATGGCCCCGAGCGCACCGAGGGTACCCCAGCCCGGCACGATCGATGGCGCTGCCGCCACGCCCCCGGCGAGCGCACTGCGATTGCTGTACCAGGAAATGGCACGCCGGCTCGCCGCGTCGTGATCACCTCCTGCCTCGCGCAGCAGGCGCCCGATTCGCTGCTCTATGGCGGCGGGATCCTCGAGGATGCGCTCGACGGCGTTGAGCAGGTACGTGCCCTCGGCGGGCGACTGCGAGGGACTCTGCGTGGTGCTCTGCATGATGACCTCCTGGCGCTTCTGCGCGGTCGCGGAGGCTCATTGCGAGCGCCGTGCCGACGGGCGCACGTCGCGCACGGCTCGACGAGGCGCTCAAGTGCTCGGTTTGTCTGGGCCCCCTCGCGGCGGCTGCGACGCCGAGCCGGATCGCGGACAGCCCGAGCCGGATCGCGGACAGCCCGAGCCGCCTCGCGGACCGGCTCGCGTCCTCGAGGGCCTCGAGGCGCCTCGAAGGGCGTGGACAGCGACAGAAGTGGCGTGTCTTCCAGGAAGACAGGGGGGTCTTTGTCGCTCCCGAGGGCGGCGTAGGCCGGTGCGCGCGGCGAGCCTTTCGCGAGCGCGCATTCGAGCAGGCCCTACCCGAGGGGCGCTACCGGTAGCTGAAGGGCCTCGGAAAGCCACCAACCGCCGCCACCAACCGCCGCCACCGGCCACCGTCAGCAATGAGCAGCCACCAGCCACCGCCAGCAACGACCCGCCCCAATCTACCCCTTCCCCAGGAATCGCCTCAACTTCCCCCTTGAGACCCCGAGCCTCCGCGCCGCCGCGGCCTCGCTGCCGCCACACTCCTCAAGCGTGGCCGTGACCAGCTGCTGGCTCAGGGCGCGCGGCGAGTTCGGGCCACCGGGGCCGCTCGCACCCGTCGGCCCCGTCGGCCCCAGCACCTGCTCGACGGTCCAGAGCTTGAGGCCCCGGGTCTCGGGATCGAGGGCGTTCGCGCGGCGCAGGACGGCGGCGAGCTCGCGGGTGTTGCTCGGCCATGGGTAGAGCAGCATGCGCTCGACGGCCTCGACCTCGGTGGCGTCCGACGTGAGAGGCAGGCGCTCGCGGGCGGCGAGGGCCTGCGCGACGGCGAAGAGGTCCTCGGGGCGGTCGCGGAGCGGCGGCAGGACGAGGCGCGCCATGGCCAGGCGCGCGTGCAGGTCGCGGCGGAAGGTGCCTGCGGCGACGAGCGATTCGAGGTCGCGGTTCGTGGCGGCGATGAGGAGCACGTCGACACGCACGGGCTGGGTGGCGCCGACGGGGAGGATCTCCCGGTTGTCGAGCAGGCGCAGGAGCTTCGGCTGTAGGTCGAGAGGCAGCTCGCCGACCTCGTCGAGCAGGACCGCGCCGCCTTCGTGCTGTGCGATGACGCCCTTGCTGGGGGTGCGCGCGTCGGAGTAGGCGCCGGCCACGCGACCGAAGAGTTGCACCTCGAAGACACCGGCGGCCACGCCGGCGACGTTGACGGCGACGAGCCGCGTGCCGCGCTCGAGGGCCGCTGCGACGGCGTGGGCGGCGAGCTCCTTGCCGGCGCCGGTCTCGCCCTCGATGAGCACGTTTTGCGGGCGCTGGCGCGCGATGGCCGCGAGCCCCGCACGGAAGTCGCGCAGGCCGTAGGGGCCCACCATGCCGCCGAGCGGAGGATCGGGCTCGAGCGGGCCGCGCAGCGCCTCGCGATAGACGAGGAGCGTGCGGCCGATGCGCACGAGCGCCCCATCGGTGAGGGCCACGTCCTCGCCCGCCCCGAGCGCCGTGCCGTCGACCCAGGTGCCATTGCGCGAGCCGGCATCCGCGACGCGGAAGCTCCGGCCCGCGCGCGCG
Source organism: Polyangiaceae bacterium (assembly GCA_020848455.1). Classification (GTDB taxonomy): domain Bacteria; phylum Myxococcota_A; class Polyangia; order Polyangiales; family Polyangiaceae; genus JACRDA01. The sequence goes on along the minus strand of JADLAB010000598.1, from coordinate 4,118 downwards.
AAGCGCACGTGCCGGGTCGAGACCTCGGTGTCGGCGAGGCCGGCGGCCTCGAGCCACTCACGGCCGACCGCGGCCTCGGACAAGGGCAGGGCGAGCGCGGTCTGGCGCGGAAACGCGCACACGACGGCGGGGCGCCCCTCCTGGATCGAGGGCGGCTCCGGTGCTCGGTGTCCGGCCGTCTCAGCCATCCGGCACCAGGCTCATCGGGCAGCAGCGGTCGAGCCATTTCTCGTCGAACGTGGCCATCACCTCGCTGCACTCCTTCTCGCTCGCAGTCGACATTCGCGCCAGCAAATCCTTGACCCCGCTCGGCACGAGCGGCAGGTCGCTGCAGGTGCGCAGCAGCGCGCGCAGGTCCCTGCAGTCGCCTCGGACGATGCGCACGTCGAGCGTGCCCGTGCCCAACGTGACCTCGACGAGTGGCTCGCCGCAGCTGATGCGGCGCTTGAGACGCCTCGGCGCGGGCTCCTCCATGAGCGGGCTGAGCGTCTTCTCGATGAATCGCTGCTGTCCCGCGCGGTCCCCGGGAAACACTGCGTCGGGCTCGTCCTCCTGATCGCCCTCGCCGCGGTGGAACCGGTACCGATCCATCCCCAGGATCCGTGCGATCACGCACTTGCCGAAGGATTCGCACCGAGGCGCGTGGTTGCTGCTCGACGGGACGCCCGGCAGCGCATCGTGGTCACGGTAGCTGAGGCGCGCTCGGTAGGAGGTCCCCGATGGCAGCGGCGGAGCGGACGAGGATCGAAACGCAGCCGCCGATGGCGCCGGCGGAGCGGACGAGGATCGAGACGCAGCCGCGGTGTCGAGCGGTCCCGTGGCGCCGGACTCGTCCGCGCGCGAGGCCGCGAAAAGGCCGACGCCGAGCGCGCCGACGACGACCACGCCGGCGACGCCCACGAGCGCGACCGGCGCGCGGGGCTTCGGGGCGGGGGCGCTCGGGGCGGGGGCGCTCGGCGCGGGAGCGTGCGGCGCTGGCGTGCGCGGCGTCGGGGGCGAAGGGGCGTTCGGCTTCGAGGCCGATCGGTGCTCCGCAGTCACGGGCGGAGGTGCCGCGCCCCCTCGCGCTTCGGGCTCGGTGTGCCCGGCGAGCGCGCCGAGGGCGGCGACGAGGGCTGCGCCGTCTCGGGGGCGGTCGCTCGGTCGAAGGCGCAGGCAATGCGCCGCGAGGATGAGCCAAGCGTCCGGGTCCGCGCGCGTGGGCCAGCTCGGGAGCTCGGCGGCGCGGCGATACGCGATGGCGAAGTCGCCGAGGGGCGCCGCGTCGTCGAGGCCCGTGGGATGGCCCCCCGTGAGCAGTCGCCACGCGAGCAGACCCCACGCGAAGACGTCCGCGGCCGCGCCGAGCGGCTCGCCCTCGGTCCAGGCGGACGGCTCGATCTGCTCGGGCGCCATCGCGAAGGCCGTGCCCATCCGGGTGCCGACGCCCGTGAGGCGCTCGTGGGCCCTCGCGGTCGCGATGCCGAGGTCGACGACGCGCACGAGACCGGGCTCCGCGGGCGCGCGCCAGAAGGGCTCGGTGAGGAGCACGTTGGCGGGCTTGAGGTCCCGGTGCACGATGCCGGCAGCGTGAAGGCAGGCGAGGGCTCGTGCGACGTGTCCGAGGAGGCTCTCGACGTGCACGCGGGTGAGCCGTGCGTCGCCGAGGTGGCCCTCGACGTGCACGCCGGTGGGCCGTGCGTCGCCGAGGACCTCGGCGAGCGAGCGCCCTTCTACGAGGTCCATCGCGAAGCCGAGGACCTCGTGGTGCACGTCCTCGAACAGGCCGTGGACCTTGCAGAGCGACGGATGGTCGAGTCGCGCCAGAAGCCGCGCTTCGCGCCGCATGCGCTCGAGATCGACGGCCGTAGTCTCGTCGATGGCCAGGAGCTTGAGCGCGCGCACCGCGCCGGCGAGAGGATCCTCCGCCTTCCACACGTGGCCCTGTCCGCCGCGGCCGAGCGGCTCGACGAGCACGTATCGATCGACGCGGTCACCCCGCCCGAGTTTCATGAGGGTCCGTGGATGTTACCTCAGGAACGGGCGCCACGGCGCGCTGCGCAGGATCGCCGATCAGGTCCGTGCGCCGCGCGCCTGTCCGGCGATCTGCTCGCGGTGCTCCAGCTCACCGAAAACTCGTCGCAGAGACGCGGCACGGGCGTTGCTGTGGCCTGGCGTGGCGCCCGCACGACGCGGGCCGGCGGGACCGTGGTGGTCCTGCACAGCGGACCGGAAGGAAGATCCATCATGGGCAAGGGCAGTGGCGGCGGTAGCAAAGGCGGCGGTGGCAAAGGTGGCGGCAGCTCGAAGGGCGGTGGCGGCGGCGGGAGCTCGAAGGGCGGGGGCGGGGGCAAGGGCGGCACCGGGGGCAACTGGCCGAGCACGACCCCGAACCCGTCGGGCGGTAACCGGGGCAACGCTCCGGCCGCCCCGCCAGCGAAGTAGTCGTCCGTGACGCGCCGCGTGTGGGGCGAGCGCGCGGTCGCTGCTCGAGGCGCTCGCGAGCAGGGTCGGGGCGCGCATTCGAAGCACCGCCGCAGCAGCGGTGAGCCGCGCGAGCTCCGCGTCGAGCGGGTGCGTGACCTCCTCGGCAATGGGCTCGCCGCGGGCGAGGCGGGCCGCGCACGCACGCATGCCCCGGGGCAGCTCGCGCCGCTTGCCGAGCGGCACGAGCGCCGCGCGCCCCTCGGGCGTCGGGCGCTTCGCGAGTGCGTCGAGCGCCCAGCCGACCACGAACGGGGAGCGATCTGCGAGACCCTGCGGCACGAGTCGGTCTTGCCGCGTCGCCGGGCCGCGCCCAAGTGCCAAGCGCCTGCTCGGTCACCGGGTCCAGAGGCACGCACGGTCATGTCCCCGGCCCACCGGCCCCGCGGGGGCGATCGAGGCGCACATCGGACGCGAGAGACACCGCTCCCGCCCCGTGCGACCCTCCCCTCGTGCCGCCTGCGCTCCCGCCCGGCCCCTACGACCACCTCGTGACGCGCGCTCTCGCGCGCGCGCTCGCGGAGCTCGCCACCCCGGTCGAGGCCAAGACGGAGGAGGTGGGCAGCGACGCGATTGGCGCGGCCGTGGCCCGCCACCTCGGTCGCGAGATTGCCCGGTTCGTGGCGGCCCTGCCGGGCGAGCGTCGCGCGGAGCTCGCGGCCGAGCTCTCGAACCGGCTCCTCGCGGCGCTGCCGGGGCTCGTGCCCGACGGGGGCGTCGACGCGGAGCCGCTCCTCGATAGCCGGCTCGAGCCTCCGCCGCGGCGCCTCGTCTCGGTCCATGTCGGGCCCGCACCTCTGCGGCCGCTCTCTCCGCTCGGCGCCTCGGACCTCTTCACGCGCGGTCGGGGCGAGCCGGCGCTCGGGCCCGAGCTGTCGCGCGAGATCGCCTGCGCGGACCGGGTCGATGCCCTCGTCGCTTTCATCACGACGCGGGGCGTGAATGCGCTGCGCGGCGCACTCGAGGAGCTCGCGGCCCGGTCGGGTGGCGGCGGCGCAGCCGACGGCGCCGATCGCGACCGTGAAGAGTCGCCCGCGGCGCAGGACGACGAGGTGTCCGCCGTGCACCTTCACGATACCGCCCTCGTCGACGCCCGCGTGCTGCGTGTTCGTGACGGACTCCTCGCCACCCGCCGCGGTCTGCGCCGGGGCCGCCGTGGCCTCCGGCGGTGCCGGCGGTCCCGCCGCCTCGCTCATGCCCGGGCTGTCGGACCCGGCGCTCCTGCGCTCGCGCTCCCGCGCCGCCGCGAGCTCGCGCAGGAAGGTCTCGAGCTCGGCGTCCGAACCGAACGCCGTCAGGGTCTTGCGCGCGGCGTGCTCGACGACGAAGCGACTGCCCGGACCGCTCCGGCACCCGCTCGCGGCCGAGGCGCCGAGCACGAGGCAGAGCAGCGGGAGCGCGCGCAGGACGGGACCGAGGGCTTGTCGAAGGCGCATGGGGCTGTCTACCGAACGGCGCGGCGGGCGCCGAGCTTTCAGTGGCGCGCCGGGCGCGCCGGGCGCGCCGGGTGCGCCGGGTGCGCCGGGTGCCGAGCGCGTCGAGCTTTCGGTTGTCGCTCCCGCCCGTCCGTGTCACCGCATGGGCGTGAAGAAGCTGGTGGATGGAATCTACGGGTGGGCTGTCTTCTCGCAGGAGAAGCAGTACGACTTCAACTC
>JADLAB010000597.1 GCA_020848455.1 Polyangiaceae bacterium | reverse complement strand
GAGCGCGGCGAGGCAGGGCTCGAGCTCGGGGCACGAGCGCGCGAGGCAAGCCTCGCGGCGCTCGGTGACGCCGGCGAGCTCCTCCGGCGGCATCTCCGCCTCGAGCTCGCACTGCTCGTGGCAGAGCCGGTGGCTCTCGCGCACGAGGCGCGCGACCTCGGCCCCGACCTCGGCCCCCGCGAGGTCGCAGAGCCGCTCCCGCTCGCAGGCGTGGCGGCAGGCGGCCGACGCGCGGGCGAGCGGGCCGCCGTCGGCGGCGGTCGCCGACGTCGCGGGCACGCTCGGTCCGGGGGTCGCCTGCGTCGCCGACCCGCTCCGTCCGTGGCTCGCCGGCGACATCGCGGTGGCGTCGGCCGGGGTCGGGCGCGTGCCCGGCGCAGACCGGCTGCCGTCCTCGCAGGCCGCCGCCGCGAGCGCGCACGCGACGCACGCGCGCGCGACGAGCCGCCGGCGCCGCGCGACCATCATCGCGAGGTACGCTAGGGACGCGCGCGTCGCACGGCAAGGGGCCTCGCCGCCCCTCGACCTCACGCCCGCGCGGGCGCGGCGCCCTTCGCGACCGGCTTTCGCGCGAGGAAGAAAAACATCGGGGTGAAGATCCCGAGCTGGCCGCCCGCGACGAGCGAGCTCTGCGCCAGGCGGAGCACCTCGTGCACCTCGGTCGTGCCCCGGGGGCTCAGGCGCGCGAGCTCGAGCGCCCGCACGAAGACGCCGGTGAGCAGGGTCCCGAGGCGCGAGGCCATGAGGCCGCGCCACGACGCGAGCGACGCGAGCGGCGAGTACCAGGGGCTCCCGGCGCCCAGCGCGTGCTCCGCGCGGTCCTCGGACGCGAGCACCTCGAAGCCCGAGTCCGCGAGCGAGCGGAGGACCTCCTCCTGGCCGACGAGCTCCGGCAGGCTGTTGCCCTTCTCGATGCCGCGGCGCACGTCGACGTGCAGCGGGTGCCCGGCCCGGTAGCGGTCGGTCAGACACCACTCGTAGCCCGCGAACACGGCACCCGGCCGGAGCACCCGGTGCACCTCGCGAAAGACGTCGCGGCGGTCGGCCGCGTGGCACGCCGCCTCGATCGTGTAGGCGGCGTCGAAGCTCGCGTCCTCGAGCGGCATCGCCGTGAAGTCGCCCGCCACGAAGCTGCACTGCGCGTCGAGGCCCGCGGCCGCGTTGTGCAGCTTGCCGCGCGCGATCTGGTAGTCGTTCACGTTGAGGCCGACGACCTCGGCGCCCGTGAGGCGCGCGATGCCCCGCATCGGGCCGCCGACGCCGCAGCCGACGTCGAGCACCCGCATGCCCGCGGCGAGCCCCATGCGGAGCGCCAGGTAGTGCTGGTGGCGCACGATGGCCGCGCCGAGAGCCTCGTCCGGGGCGAGCGGCGCGAAGTGGAAGGACTGCCCCCAGCCGGTCTCGTAGAAGCTCGTCGCGAGATCGTAGTAGGTGCGCGCAGCCGCGGTCGCCTGCGCCTTGCGCTCCGTGGCGGACGCCGAGTCGTGAAGCGCGGCGTAGCCGGCCACGCGCGCGCGGACCTCGTCGGCCGGGACCGCGGGCTGGAACAAACCGGTGCGCTCGGGATCGCTCATGGCGTGGTGCTACCACGCATGCGCCTCGAAGGCCGGCGCATCTTCGACAAAAATGCGTGCGAATTCGCACATCTACGGAGTGCGGAAGCGCACGCGCGCGCGTCTCGGCGCCGCCCGGGCGCGCTCGGTGCGCCACAATCGCGGCCGCTGTTCTAGGATGGCGCGCCGCGGCGCCCGACCCGCGGCGGAGGTGCCCGCATGTCGTCCGAAGAGCTCGTGCGCCGAGCCGAGAGCTGGCTCGCCGAAGACCCCGACCCCGATACGCGCGCCGAGCTCGAAGCGCTGGTGCGCGCGCGCTCGCCGGAGCTCGGGGAGCGCTTCGCCGGTCCGCTCGAGTTCGGGACGGCCGGCCTGCGCGGCATCCTCGGCGCGGGCGAGAGCTACATGAATCGCGCGGTGGTGCGCCGCACGACCGCGGGCCTCGCGAGCTACCTCAAGGCGCAGGCGCACGGGCCGGCCATGCCGTCGGTGGCGATCGGCTACGACGGTCGCCGCCTGTCGCGCGAGCTGGCCGACGACGCGGCGGGGGTGCTGTGCGCGGCCGGCTTGCCGGTGTTCCTCTCCGAGAAGCTGTGCCCGACCCCGCTGCTCGCCTTCGCCGTGCGCGACTCGGGCGCCGCGGCCGGCATCATGGTGACCGCGAGCCACAACCCACCCGAGTACAACGGCTACAAGGTCTACGCGGGCAACGGGGCGCAGATCATCCCGCCCATGGACACCGAGATCGCCGCGGCCATCGCCCGTGCGCCCGGCGCGAGCGCGATCCCGGTGATGGGCCTCGACGCTGCGCGCGCGGCGGGCTTGCTCACGAGCCTCGGCGACGCGCTCGACCGGCGCTACCTCGACGGGGTGCGCGCCCTCGGCACGCCCTCGCCCCACGCGGGCAAGCTGCGCGTCGCGTACACACCGCTCCACGGCGTCGGCCTCCACCTCGCGCGCCGGGCGCTCGCCGAGGCGGGCTTCACGGCGCTCGACGTCGTCGCGGAGCAGGCCGAGCCCGACGGGCGCTTCCCGACGGTGCGCTTTCCGAATCCGGAGGAGAAGGGCGCGCTCGATCTCGGCCTCGGGCTCGCCCGCGCGCGCGACGCCGCGCTGCTCATCGCCAACGACCCCGACGCCGACCGGCTCAGCGTCACGGTGCGCGCCGCCCCCGGCGAGTACGTCACGCTCACCGGCAACGAGGTGGGCGTTCTCCTCGGCCACTACCTGCTCACGCGCGCCGACGCCGCGAGCGCCGGCGCGCGGCTCGTCGCCGCCTCGCTCGTCTCGTCGCCGATGCTCGGCGCCATCGCGCGGGCGCTCGGCGTCCGCTACGAGGAGACGCTGACCGGATTCAAGTGGATCGCGAACCGCGCGCTCGCGGTCGAGGCCGCGACCGGTGCGCGCTTCGTGTTCGGCTACGAGGAGGCGCTCGGCTACACGGTCGGCACGCTGGTGCGCGACAAGGACGGCATCAGCGCCGCGGTCGCGATCTGCACGCTCGCGGCCGAGCTCGCCGGCGAGACGCCGCGCGCGCGCACGCTGCTCGACGAGCTCGAGCTGCTGGCGCGGCGCTACGGCCTCTACGCGAGCTCGCAACGCTCGCTCGGGTTTCCGGGCAGCGGCGGCAAGCGCCAGATGCAGGAGCTCATGGCGCGCCTCCGCGCGACGCCGCCCGACGCGCTCGCCGGCACGCCGGTAGAGGCCACGGTCGACGTGCTCGCGGGGACGCGCACCGAGCGGGGCGCGCCACCGGGCCCGATCGAGCTCCCGCCGAGCGACGTGCTCGTCTTCGAGCTCGCGGGTGGGCATCGCGTCATCGCCCGCCCGAGCGGCACCGAGCCGAAGATGAAGATCTACTTCGACGTGCGCGAAACGCTCGCGCCCAACGAGCCGCTCGCGAGCGGCCGTGCGCGCGCCGCCGAGCGCATCGCGGCGCTCGACGGCGCGATGACGGCGCTGCTCGGCCTCGGCTGAGGCTGTCAGTTGTCAGTTATCAGTTGTCAGTTATCAGTCAGTCGTCAGTCGTCCTCAGCCCCGGAGCGGCCAGCGGCCGAATCCAACCTCTGCCTTCTGACTGATAACTGACAACTGATAACTGACAACTCCTACGGCACCTGACCCCGCGGGCACACGATGAAGTGCGCGCTCCTCGGCTGGAGCTGCGCCGAGCCGACGAACACGTGGTGCACGGCCGGCGCGCCATCGAGCCGCAGATCGAGACGCACGCACCCGCCACCCTGCACCGAGAAGGTGAAGCCATCGGCGTGACCCGCCGTGTGGAACGAGAACTCCCAGCCCGCGTCGGTCCTGCGGATGCGCTCGGCGAGCGCCGCGCTCGTGGGGCCTACGTCGCCGATGGCGCCGCTCGTGCCCGCGACGCTGCCGCTGAAGGCATGGCTCTCGCCCCCGGTCGTGGTCCGCAGCATCCAGCTGCCGCGTGGGCCCTGCCACAGCCAGTACCCGGCCGCCGCCTCGGGCGCGAACGCTGGCGGACGCCCGAGGGGCAACCCGGCGGGCAGGAGCTCCGGGCGGCCCGAAGGCGGCGGCGGCGGCTCGAACAGCGCCCCCGTGGCCGTCGGCACCGGCGCGAGGAGCTGGGTACCGGTCGGCGCGGGCACGGCGAGCGGCGCCGGCGTGCTCGCCGACGGCGCGGTGCTCGGGCCGGCGCCCGGGGGCAAGCCGTGGTGCTGCGCGACCGGCGCGGGCGGGCGCTGCGTGGACACGACGATCTCGCAGCCGACGCCGCCCCCGGCGAGCGCCGCTGCCAGCACGAGTCCACCACGATGCGCCACTAGGGACGAGCGAAGCACCCGGTCACGCGGCCGTCAAGCTCGCGGCCCGGACGCGACGGCCTCCACGCCTAGAGATCGACCTGCTCGACCGTGGCCACGGCCTCGCCGAGGAAGCTGCGCGCCACTCTCTCGAAGGCGACCGGCACGTCCGTGACGCATAGCTCGAGCTTGCCCGGCGCCGTGCCCGGCGCCGCGAGCTCGCGGGACGCGAGGAAGTCCGCCACGTCCTCGGCGGCGGCCGTCGCGCTGTCGACGACCGGCACCGGCTCGCCGAGCGCGCGCGCCGCCTCCTCCTCGATGAACGAGCGGAACAGCGGGAAATGCGTGCAGCCGAGCACGACGCAGCCGACGCGCGCGCTCGCAGCCGACGCGCCCGGCGCCGCATCGGCCCCGCGGTCGCGTCCGAGCGGCTCGAGGTAGCGGCGCACGACGAGGCGCGGCACCTCGCCCTCGGTCCACCCCTCCTCGGCGAGGCCGACGAGCAGCGGCGTCGCGATGCCCATCACCTCGGTGCGGCTCGACAGCGCGGCCACGGCGCGCGTGTACGCGCCCGACGCCACCGTGCCGACGGTGCCGAGCACGCACACCTTGCGTCCGCGCGCGGCCGCCACCGCCGCACGGGCGCCCGGCAGGATGACTCCGCTCACCGGCAGATCGAGCTCGGCACGCAGCGTCTCGAGCGCCACGGCGCTCACGGTGTTGCACGCGACCACGATGGCCTTCACCCCGCGGCGCGCGAGCAGCCTGGCGCAGCCCACGGCGTAGCGGCGCACGGTGGCGGCCGAGCGCGACCCGTAGGGCACGCGCGCCGTGTCGCCGAGGTAGACGATGCTCTCGGCCGGCAGCCGCGCCCGCAGCGCCCGCACCACCGTGAGGCCGCCGAGCCCGGAGTCGAAGACACCGAGCGGCGCCGTCCTGGCACCGTGCTCCGTGGGGCCGCGCGTCATACCTGCTCGATACGTAGCACGCGCGGCGGCTCGATCAGAAACCCCTCGGGCCGCAGCTCGGCGAGCGCCGCCTGCACCTGTGCCTCGCGCGCGCGATGGGTGAGCATGACCACCGTGGCGGCCGCGCCGGGCCGCACGGGCTCGCCGTCCTGCACCATCTGCTCGATCGACACCTCGTGGCTGCCGAGCGCCCCCGCCAGGCGCGCCATGACGCCCGGCCGGTCCGCGACGCGGAAACGCACGTAGTAGCGCGACTCGCTCGCCGCGCTCGCCGCCACCCGGCGCTCGCGCAGACCGATGCCGCGCGTCCCGAGGCCCCGCACGCCGGCGGCGACCGAGCGACACACGTCGATGAGGTCGGCCACCACGCTGACCGCCGTGGGCGCCCCGCCGGCGCCCCGGCCGTAGACGAGGCACGGTCCGAGCGCCCGCCCCTCGAGGAGCACGGCGTTGAGCACACCCGACACGTTGGCGAGCACGCTGCGCTCGGGGATGAGGGTCGGGTGCGCGCGCAGCTCGATGACGTCGCCGTGGTCGCGGCCGATGACGAGGTGCTTGATGCGGTAGCCGAAGCGCGCCGCGAAGCGATGATCGACGGGCTCGATCGCCGTGATGCCCTCGACGAGGGAGCAGCCGGTGCCGGGACGCGCGCCGAAGGCCAGCATCGCGAGCACCTCGAGCTTCTGCGCGGCGTCGTGCCCGCCGACGTCGAGCGTGGGGTCGGCCTCGGCGTAGCCGAGCGCCTGCGCCTCGGCGAGCGCCGCCTCGAAGCTCGCGCCGTCGTCGAGCATCTTCGACAGGACGAAGTTGCTCGTGCCGTTGAGGATGCCCGTCAGCGAGGTCACGTGGTCGCTCGCGAAGGCCTCGCGCAGGGTGCGCACGATGGGGATGCCGCCGCCGACCGCGCCCTCGAACGCGAGATCGACGCCGTGTCGCGAGGCGAGCTCGACGAGCCGGCCGCCGTGGCGCGCGAGCAGGAGTTTATTGGCCGTGACGACGCTCTTGCCCGCCTCGAGCGCGCGCTCGACCCACGCGAGCGCCGCCGCGCCGCCGATGAGCTCGACCACGACGTCGATGGTCGGGTCCGCGAGCACCTCGTCGACCGAGGTGGTGAGGAGCTCGGGGCCGACCGGGCGCGCGCGGGCGGCGTCGCGCACCGCCACCTTCGCGACCTCGAGGGTGGCGCCCACGCGCCGGTCGAGGCGCTCGTGGTGCTCGGCCAGGAGGCCCAGCACGGCCGCCCCGACCGTGCCGCAGCCGAGCATCCCGATGCGCACCCGACGCGCCCCCTCACCACGTTCCTGCGAAGCCTGCTCCATGGGCCGGCGAGGCTGTCACGGCCGCGTCCGAGGGGAAAGGGCGCGAGGCCGGGCGCGCTCGGGCCCGAGCCGGGGCCACGCGGGGCTTTGCGGCAGCCCGAGCGCCGCCTATGCTTCCGTACCGTGAGCCAGGGCGACGACGACAAGAAGGGCTTCGATCTCGGGGGTATCTCGTTCGGCATGGGGAGCCGGTCGCAGCAAGCGGCGAGCGGCAAACCTGGCGAGAAGGGCAGCGAGAGGGCCGGGGACAAGGGCGTGTCGGTCAGCGCGCGGCGCGACGACGACGGCGCCGAGCGCGGGCCGCTCATGCCGCTGCGCGTGCTCGTGGTCGCCGACCTCTTGCCGCGGGGCGAGTACAACGCCGGCGCGAGCGCACCCGCGCAGGCCCTGCGCATCGACGTCACCGAGTTCGACGAGGTGTTCAAGCGCCTGCGCCCGCGCATCGCCATCGAGGTCGAGAGCGTGCTGGCCGAGGGACGCAAGGTGAAGATCGAGCTCGCGCCCGGCAGCATGAAGAGCTTCCGGCCCGACGGCCTGTGCGACGAGGTGCCGCTCTTGCGCTCGCTCGTCGACGGCAAGCTCGTGCTCGAGCGCCTGCGCGACGGCACCACGAGCGTGGAGCAGGCCACGAACGAGCTCAACCGCCTGTGGCTCGGCGCGCCCTTCGTGCGCCACGTGCTCGGCGGGGTCGAGCTCGCGCGCCCCGCTGGCGCGCCCGCGCCCGCACCCGCGCCCGCGCCCGCGGCCCAGGAGGTGGACGTCTCGCGCCTGCTCGACATGGTCGACACCGGCACCCCGGCCGACGCCACGAGCGTGGCCGGCGGCCCGGTCGAGGCCCCTGCCCCGGTCGCGGCCCCCAAGGCCCAGAAGGGCCGCTTCGACGCCTTCATCGCCGCCATCGCGCGCGCCGGCAAGACGAGCGCCCCGGGGGCGCGACCCGACGAGGGCATCCGCCGCATCGAGAAGGCCATCGGCCTGCAGCTCGGCGCGATCCTCCAGCACCCCGAGGTGCGGCGCCTCGAGGAGGCGTGGCGCGGGCTGCAGTTCCTCTGCGCCCGCACGATCGGCGGGCAGCAGGGCGTGCGCCTCGAGCTCTTGTGCGCGCGTCCCGACGAGACGGTCGCGGCGCTCGAGCGCGGCGTGCGCGCCAACGCCGCGAGCGAGCCGCCCGTGTCCTTCGCCGTCGTCGACCTCGCCATCGACGACAGCGCCGCCTCGCTCGGCCGGCTGCGCGAGATCGCCGCGTGCGCCGAGGCCCACACGATGCCGGTCGTGCTCAACGCCGCGCCCCGCATCTTCGGCCTCGAGGACTGGGAGGGCGTCGAGCGGCTGGACAACAAGGCGTCCCTCTACGAAGCCAAGGAGCGCGCCCCGTACCGCGCCGTCGTCGAGAAGCTGCCCGCGCGCTGGGTGTGTCTCGCGGCGAACCGCTTCCTCGGCCGCGCGCCCTTCGACAAGCAGTCCTCGCGCATGCGCCAGCTGGTCATCGAGGAGGCGCCGAACGACGCCTCGGCCTACGTGTGGCTCAACGCGAGCTGGGCCGTCGCGGCGCTCGTGGTGCAGAGCTTCAAGAAGACGAGCTGGCCCTGCCGCATCGTCGGCGCGCGCACGGGCGGCGCACTCGACGACCTGCCCGTCCGCGAGATCGTGCTCGCCTACGAGGGCAACGAGAAGGTCGCCATCCCGACCGAGGCGCTCGTCTCGGTCGAGTCGCAGAGCGCGCTCGGGCGCTTCGGGGTGCTCGTGCTCGCCTGCCTGCCGAACACGGACACGGCGCACGTGCTCTCGGCCCCCACGGCCTACGTGACGCCGCCCAAGCGCACCTACGAGGGCGCCTCGACCGAGCCCGAGGTGCGGCTGCCGCGCATCGGCCTCAACGACCAGCTCTTCGTCGCGCGCCTGGCGCAGTTCCTGTTCGCCCTCGCCGGCAAGATCCCGCCCGAGAGCGACCCCGGCGAGGTGAAGCAGGTGATGGAGGCCGCGCTCACGGAGCTGTTCGAGGTCGCACCTCCCTCCGGCCCCGAGGTCTCGATCCAGGTGCACGGCGAGGGGACGGCGCCGGTCGTCGGCGTCCACGTGCGCCCGCGCCGCTTCCTCGGCGTCGCCCTCGAGGAGCTGTCGCTCGACGTCCCGCTCGGCGGTTAGCGCGGCGCAGCGCCGCGCAGTCGTCAGTCGTCAGTCCGCCGGCCCTGTGGGCCGCTCCGAGCAGGAGCGTGCCGGGGCAGGGCCCTCTCGTCTGCCTGACAACTGACGCCTGACGACTGACCACCACAAAACACCGCGGCCGGCGACAGCTTGCGCTGCGCCGGCCGGGTGAGAGCCTCGGCGGGTCGCCCCGCCGCTAGCTCATGGCTCGCTCACTGCTTGTCGAGCTTGCCGACGAGGCCGAGCGTGAAGAAGGCGCCCATGTACTTGAAGTGCGGGCGCACCTTCATGTCGACCTTGTACCAGCCGGCGTTGCCCGGCACGTCCTGGACCGTGATGGCGGCCTTGCGGAGCGGGCGACGGCTCTTGATCGCGGGCGAGACGACGTCCTGGTCGGCCACGTACTGGCTGATCCACTTGTTGAGCTCGCTCTCGAGGTCGCTCTTCTCCTTCCAGCTGCCGATCTGCTCGCGCTGCAGCACCTTGATGTAGTGCGCCAGCCGGCAGATGATGAAGAGGTAAGGCAGCTGCGTGCCGAGACGGAAGTTGAGCTCCGCCTCGCGGCCTTCCTCGCTCTGCCCGAAGTACTTCGCCTTCTGGCAGCTGTTGGCCGAGAAGAAGCAGGCGTTGTCCGAGTCCTTGCGGAAGGTGAGGCCGATGAAGCCCTCTTCCGACAGCTCGTACTCGCGCCGCTCCGTCAGCATGATCTCGGTCGGGATCTTGGTCTGGATCTCGCCCATCGCCTCGTACTGGTGCAGGGGCAGGTCCTCGACCGTGCCGCCGGCCTGGGGCCCGATGATGTTCGGGCACCAGCGGTACTTGGCGAAGCTGTCGGCCACGCGCGTGGCGAACGCCATGGCCGCGCTGCCCCACAGGTACTTGTGGTGCTCGCCGACCAGTTGCTCCTCGTAGTTGAACGCCTTGACCGGCACGGTGTTGGAGCCGTACGGCAGGCGCAAGAGGAAGCGCGGCATGCAGAGGCCGACGTAGCGCGAGTCCTCGCTCTCGCGGAAGCTCTGCCACTTCGTGTACTGCGGGCCCTCGAAGATCGCCTTCAGGTCCTTCAGGTTCGGCAGGTTGAGGTAGTCGTCGAGCCCGAAGAACTGCGGCCCCGCCGCCGCGATGAACGGCGCGTGCGCCATGCAGGCGACCGCACCGCAGTTGGCGAGCAGGGTCATGTCCTGCGGGCCCGGCCCGAAGTCGTAGTTGGCGACGATGAGACCGTAGGGGCGACCGCCGAACTGGCCGTACTCCGCCGAGTACGCGATCTTGTAGAGGCCGCTCTTCGGGATCTCGGGGGAGTCCTCGAAGTCCGTGAGCAGATCTTCCTTCGAGACGTTGAGCAGCTCGACCTTGATGTTCTCGCGGAAGTTCGTGCGATCGATGACGAACTTGAGGCCGCGCCAGACGCTCTCGAGCTTCTGGAAGGTCGGGTTGTGGAGGATCTCGTCGATCTGACGCGACAGCTTCGCGTCGATCTCCGCGATCATCGCGTCGACCAGCGCCTTGTCGATGCGCTCGCCTTCGCGCTTCGGCTGGATGAGCTCGGCGATGAACGCCTGCACACCGGCCTTGGCGATCTGGTAGCCCTCGTCACCGGGCGTGAGCTTCGTTTCCGAGAGGATCTCGTCGAGTAGCGACGTGCTCTCGAGGGTCTGTGACCCAGCTTGGCCTTCAGACTGCGTGTTGGACATGGCTCACTCCCCTTCCTTCCTCAGGCCGAGCTCGTTGATGATCCGGTTGCGCTGGCCGGGGTCGCTCAGAATGCTCTGGATCTTGTTGCGGAACGCCTTCTCGTTGCCGAGCGGGCCCTTCAGGGCCGAGAGCGCGGCCCGCAGATCGAGCAGCTTCTTCAGCTCGGGCACCTGCTGCGCGATGGCTTCCGGCTCCATGTCGCTGAGACGGCGGAAGCGCAGATTCACGTTGAGCTCGTTGCCCTCCTCCTCGCTCAGCTTGTCGGCGACGGAGAAGCCAAGGCTGAGCTTCTGCTCGCCCATGACCTTGTTGAAGTTGTCCTTGTCGATGTTGATCGGCTTGCGCTCCTCGAGGGGCCGAGGGTCCGCACGCTGGGTGAAATCGCCCATGAACAGCATCTTGAGGGGAAGCTCGACCTCCTCCTGTGCGTCGCCGGTGGCTGGCTTGTAGACGATGTTCACGCGCTCCTTGGGAGCGACTGATCCTTCCTTACCCATCGTTCCTGGCTCCTTGTCGTTCGCTTGGTCCGCTGGACCGGGTTTCGCTCCGTCCGGCCAGCAGCGCGCAGCACGCCAGCCGCAAAGGGACACGGAGCATAGCCAATCTACCGCGCTCTCTGCACGAGTTTTTCTGCCCCGCCCCGCGTGTCACGGCTCAGGCCGCCGGCGGCGGGGCCTCGCCGGCGAGCTTCAGGGCCGCCGCCGGATCGAGCTGGCACAGCCGCTCGAAGGCCGCCTGCTGCGCCGCCCAGGCCTCCGGCGTGGCGGCGCCGGCCGCGTTCAGACCCTGGTGCGCGGCGTACAGGGCTGCGTACACCTCACCACACAGGCCGGGCTCCCAGGCCGTGAGGTGGTGAGCCTCGATCTGCTTGTGCAGGCCCTCGAGCTGCGCGCGCGCCACGTCGAGCTTGCCGGCCCGCAGACACAGCTGCGCCAGGGCGAGCTTGCCCCGGAAGCGCTCGGCCGGCGTCGGAGCCGTGGCGACGGCGCGCCCCAAGAGGTCGACCGCCTCGCCGAGCTTGCCTTGCACGACGAGGCTCTTGGCCTGCCCGAGCGGCTCCTCGAGCGAGCTCGACACGCCGCCGCCCTTGCCGCCACCAGCCGAGAGCACGGCCGAGACCTCGCTCTCGAGCCACATCTTCGTCTGCGGGCTCGCGTAGGGCTCGCCCGTGTTGAAGGTGAGGTTCGCCAGCGTGGGGAAGCGGGCGATCAGCACCGCCATCTCGTAGACGAGGGCCTTCTTCGCCTTGTTGAACTGGAAGCCGGCCCGGTCCATCGCCAGCGCGGTGTAGCGGTGCGGATCGAGCCACATCGGGCACTCGATCGCGGCGGCCTCGGCCTCGTGGATGAGCGTGAGCCAGTCCTCGGCAGCGACGAGCGCCTCGAAGCGCGCCACGTACTCCCAGTTGGGCGGCGGGAGCATCGTGTTGCCGTCGACGACGGCGGGCGGGTCCTGGAGCTCGATCCACAGGGCGGCGCGCAGCAAGCGGTAGGCGGCCGGGTTCTCGGGCCTCGCCTGGCGCAGCAGGCTCGCGATGTGCGTGACGAGCGTGCGCGCCTTGCCGAGGGCCTCGAGCGCCTGGTCGGCGTCGGCGACCATCCCCACGTTGACGACGTCGCCGCCTCCGCCGCCGTACATCATGCCCGGCTCGGGCTCCGGGATGTAGACCTGCGGCTCCTCGGGCGTGTAGACCTGCGCCTCGCCCCCCGCGGGTGCCGCCTCGGGCGGCGGCGCGGGCGGGGCCGGCTTCGGGCAGGTCCCGACGAGGTGGCGCGTCGCCTCGCGCAGCTTGCCGAGGCCCGGGTACGCTTCGCCCATCTTCTCGCGCAGCGCGGTGTCGAGGTCGCGCGACACCTGGTCGAGCGCCTGGACGGTGTCGTAGTCGCGCACCGACACCTTCAGCTCCATCGCCGTCGGGCCCGTGGTCTCGATGAACCACTGGAAGATGCCCGCGCGCGCGCGCATGCGCTTCGCCGGCGGGTGCATCGTGTCCCAGAACGCCTTCTGCAGCTCGTCGAGCACCATCAGGCCGTCGAGCAGATCGCTCACCTTGCCGGTGCGGCCCTTGGCGGCCGCGAAGTAGCAGGCGACGCGGAAGTCCTTGGTCTTCTCGCTCAAGAGCTCGACCGCGAACGTCTCGACGTTCGACCAGTTGACCGTCTCGCCCGTCAGCGACGACAGCTTCTCGGTCTCGGTCTTCATCGCCTCGAACTTCTCGTTGTACGAGACGTCCTCGCCGACCCCGCCGTTGATCGGAGCGCACAGCTCCTCGATCCGTGCCTTCGCCTCTGCCAGTACTTCTTCGACACCCATGTGCGCACTCGCTCCCGTGTGTGATCGCGACCGCTCGACCGAGTCCCCTGCCTGCCGCGCGCGCCGCCCTTCGGCGCGCCGCGCGCACCGCGCGCACCGCGCCGCTCAGCCGAGCGCCTGGAGAAAGGTCGCGAGCGTCGCGTCCGTCCCGTCCACGAGCGCCCCGAGCCGCGGTCCGAGGCGGCTGCGCGCCGTGTGCTCGTCGACGGTCGGCGCCTGGCAGAGGTCGGTGATGTACTCGGTGTCGCCGCTCGGCGCGATGAGCTCGCGGAAGGTGCCCACGTGCGGCGGGCCCATGTGCAGCACCAGGCTGCGCTGCGGCGCCCAGAAGGCGTTGAGCAGCGTGCCGCGCCAGCGCGCCAGGCGCGTCGTGATGTCCATCCACACCGCGGCGGCGTAGGCGTCGCCGGCCCCGAGCGGGAAGCGGATGCCGAGGTTCGTGTTGGGCCGCTCCTGCCCCTGGAAGACCTCGACCGAGGCGGCCACGAGGTGCATCACCCAGTAGCGCCACTCGACCGAGCCGAAGCTGGTCTCCCAGAGACCCTTCATCGGCTGGCGCTCGAGCCACTGGCGGTAGCCGGCGCTCGCGGCCTCGGGGACCTCGAGCGAGGGCGGCTGCAGGCGCGCGGCGCGCCCCAGGAACTCGTCCACGCCGAGCCCGCGCCCCTGGGTGCAGAGCTCGTAGGCGGCCGTCAGGAACGGCCACATCGCGATGGGCAGCGCCGCTCCCGTCGCCACGAGCTCGGCGTAGTCGTAGGCCGCGCAGGCGACCATCGGGTACTGGCGCCCGGCGCTGTCGCCGCTCGCCGCCCAGACGCCGACGAGCCCGCGCGACGGCGGCTCGCCGCGCTCGTCCTCGCCCCGGTAGATGAAGAGCCCCACCGACGGCCGGTACGCGCCGTCGAACGCGGCGCCGAGCGTGTCGCGCGCCAGGCTGAGCGAGCCCTGCATCCAGCGGTCGAACTGCGACAGGACCGGGAAGGAGGCGTTGTAGCGAATGAAATCGCCCGTGGCCGGGAGCTTGCCGTAGCAGGCGACGACCGGTGGCTCCCTCTTCTTGTTCCGCCAGAACATCCGCCTGGATGCATACACGAGCGGCGGCGGGGCGTTAAGCGCGGGCTCACTCGCGCCCGATCGTCTGCGCGCGGGGCTGCGGGCTGCAGGCTACCGGCTTCAGGCTTCAGGAGACGCTTGCCCCTCGAAGCCGCGGTCGCCGTGACCGCGGGCTCGGAGGCTACCGGCTTCAGGCGTCAGGACACGCTGCCACGCCTGCCCGGTTCAGGCCGACGCACCACGGGCTACGGCCGGCTTCGGCGCCCATCGGTCCGCCGCAGGCCGCACCTCACGTCGGCTCGCTACCCGGCGCCCTTCTGCCCGCCCGAGCCGACCGTCCGGCGGCACGGACGGACGGACACGGACACGGACACAAGCTCGGGCTCCCTGATCCGCTCCCTCGAGTCTCGTGCCTGAAGTCTGAAGCCTGATCCCTGTAGCCGCGAGACTTTCGCCCGGAAGGGCGTCAGACCCGCCTCTCAGGGACCGCCGAGGCGGTCGCCGATGCTGGGCGGGCAGTTCGTGTCGCGGAAGAAGCTGAGCGGGAACGGGTGCTCGGCGCGCTCGGGCTTGACCTGGATGGTCACCGTCACCGGCGGCCCCACCGTCTGCCACGAGACCGTGAACATCTGGTCGTCCTCGGGCACGGCGGTGACCGTGGCGGCCTCGAACAGCCGGAACAGGCCCCACTCCCCCTCGCGCTTGATCTCCTCGTCGAGGCCGCCGGCGCCGCGGATGCTGAGCACCGCCCCCGCCTTGGGCTTCGGCCCCGGCCACTCGAAGGTCTTCCAGAACTCCTTCTCGTTCCGGTAGCTCTTCTTCTCGCCACCGACCGCGAAGGCGACCTCCATGACGATCGGGCTCACGTTGCGCACGTTGACCTCGAAGCGCAGCTTCGGCTCGGTGCCGCCCGCCCACAAGGCCTCGGTGATCTCGTCGGCGCGCTCGAGGCAGTGGTAGAGGTTCGGGCTGAAGGGCGTGAAGCGCTTGGCGGCCTTCGGCTGCAGGCCCGTGGACGGCACGAACTTGTGCTTGTTCTTCGTGTGCATGTCCTTGAGGTGCTCCTCGTAGAAGCCCCACAAGGTGCCCTCCTTCGGCGCGAAGAACTTCTTGGCGTCCTCGAAGGAGGCGTCGCGCTTGGCGAGCGCGTTGAAGGGGTAGCGGTTGCGGATCTTGTCGCGGTACTCCGGCCACACCGTGACCTCCCAGAGCCCGCTGGCCGCCTGACCGGCGCCGCGCACCACGGCCTTGTGCGTGAAGTACAAGGGATCGAAGAGCAGCCGCCGGAACACGTCCTGCTGCTCCTTGTTCTGGATCGCGAGCACGCGCTTCTCGGCGTCCTTGACCGCGATCTCGAACATCTCGCGCGCCTTCTTGGTGTCGGCGCTGGGCGGCGAGTCGACCATGATCTGCATCTCGCCGGCGAGCGCCGAGATCTGCGCCACGTAGCCGGACAGCTGGCTGTCGGGCGGCGGGTCGCCTTCCTTCGGCGCCTCGGGCAGCCCGAAGTTCGCCAGGCTCTCGAAGGTCTTCGGAATCGGGTTGGGGCGCGTCTTTTCCTCGGCGTCGTCGAAGAACTTCTCGGGGTCGATGCCCTTCGTGACGCTGATGAGCTTGCGGCGCAGCTTCTCGCGCGCCTGGTCGAAGAAGCTCTGGCCCTTCTTCTTCTCCTCTTCCTTCTTCTTCTGCTCGGTGACGAACTGGGTGTTCTCCTTCACCGCGCGCACGATGCGCTGGTACGGCCACTCCTTGGTCGCGAGCGCGCGATACACGCGGATCGCGTCCTCGTTCGTCTCGGGCCGCACCACGTAGATATCCTGCAGGAAGCGCTGCCACTCGGTGACGTACTGCTTCTCGTAGTCCTCGCGGATCTGCGCGAGGGTCTCCTTGATCTTGGAGTCGGCGCCCTCCTCGTCCTTGGAGAGCGGCACCACCCACTGCTCGCGCTTGATGACGTCGACACCGCCCTTCAGGATGCCGATCATCGTGCGGTAGCCCTCGTACGTGAAGGCGCCCGGCACCTTCTGGAAGGCGTGGCCCGAGTCCTCCTCGATGGAGCCGATGACGCCGAGGCGCGAGGTCTTGGAGAGCACCACGCCCGGCCGGTCGGCAAACACGCTCTCGAGCGTCACCGGCGGGAAGAGGAAGTTGTCCTTGTCGTCCCGCATGCGGTTGATCTGGTCGACGAAGAGGTCGTAGTAGCGATCCTTCATCGACACCTGCGACAGGAGGCGCCGCGCGCGGTCGACGATGCCCTGGTTCAGCACCTCGCCCTTGAGCCAGCCGCGCTCGTCGCTGCCGAGCTCGGGCCGCTTCATGAGATCGACGTAGTAGTCGACGTGCGGCTGCAGGCGCCCGAGCAGCTCGGCGTTCGTGGACCCGCCCGGCTGCAGGAACTCGGCCCAGGCCTTGGCGAGGGACTCCTTCATGAAGTCCTCGTTCTCGCCGCGGCGCACGTAGACCTCGCCCGGGAGCTTGAGGCCGGTGCCGTCGCCGAGCAACAGGTACGCCTTCAGCCGGTTGAAGTCGTCGTAGTAGGTCTCCTTGCCGAGATCCTGGCGGTCGAGGCGGTCCTCGAGCTTCTGCTTCACGTTGAGCAGGAAGCCCTGGCGCAGCGCCGAGACGTACTGGCCGAGCGCGGCCTGGAACAGCTTCTCGCCCTGGAACATGCCCCAGCGGTACCCGACCGGGGTCGAGTCATCCATCTGGTCGAGCTTCTTGACCTGGTCGCGCAGGGCGTCGAGCTGCGCCACCTTCTGGGCCGAGGGCCCGGCGCCCTTCCAGTCGATGTTCGCCGCGTCGTCCGCGATCTGCCGTGTCTCGTTCACGAGCGCGCGGTTGTTGAAGTACGAGAACAACGCCGGCAGGCACAGGAGCAGCGCGAAGGCCACCGCGCCCGCCGCCACGAGCACACGCTGCCACCGCACGCGCCGGATCTCGTCCTCGGTGCGGCCGGCGACGTCCTTGTCGGCGAAGATGATGTTGGTGAAGACGTCCTTCAGGAAGTAGCTCTTGCCCTCGGTGGGCTTCGGCTCGTCCTTGTCGGCGGGGCGCAGGCCGAAGGCGCGGCCCATGGCGCCGACCACGCGGTCGAGGGGCTTGCCCTCCTGGGTGCCGCTCGTGAAGTAGAAGCCGCGCAGGATGGGGTCCGGGATGCGCACGGCCTTCTTGCCGGTCGGCGGCGGCGCGGGGCGGAAGGCCGCCGCCATGAAGTCCGCGAGGTTCTGCTTCACGGCCGCGAACTCGAGCGGAAACTGGTAGACCTTCTCGCGCTCGCGGCGGCTGCCGCGGCCCATGGCGAGGCGGCGCACGCTGCGCTCGTGGAGCTTCTCGACCATCACGTCGAACTCGCGCTCGAAGATCTTGCCGGGCTGGCTCTTGTCCGACGCGAGCGCGAGCGTGGCGCCCCAGGGCTGGCCGCGCTCGCTGCGCTTCATGTCCTCGAAGAACTCGACGAAGCCGGCGATGAGGTCGCACTTGGTGAACATCACGTACACCGGCAAGACCATCTTGAGCTCGGCCATCATCTCGTCGATGCGGTCGCGCACCCGGCCGGCGACCTGCTGCACTTCCTCGTCGGAAGCGTCGATGAGATCGGCAGCGCTCACGGCGACGACGATGCCGTTCAGCGGCTTGTGCTTGCGGTAGGTCCGCAGCATGTTGAGGAACGCGAACCACTCGTCGCGGTCGTCGGACTCGGTCGTGTAGCGACCCGCCGTGTCGAGCAGGATGGCGTCGTTCGTGAACCACCAGTCGCAGTTGCGCGTGCCACCGACGCCGCGCACGCCGCCGCCGCCGGTCTGGTCGAGGAACGGGAAGGACAGGCCGGAGTGGCGCAGAGCCGTGGTCTTGCCGGCGCCGGGGGGACCGACGATCGCGTACCAGGGCAGCGCGTAGAGGGCGTTGCCGCCCTTGCCGTCACCGAGGCGCGAGGCCTTGAGGGCCTTGATGCCCTCGAGCATCTGGCGCTGCAGCTCGATGACCTCGGCGCGGTTCTCGGGCTTGGTCGCGAGCACCTGCTCCTGCGCCTGCTGCGCGATGGCCTTCTCGAGCGCCCGCGCGGCGCGCGCGGCCCGCACCCGCCGCCACACCACCCAGAGGATGAGCAGGCCGAGGATGACCGCGGTCACCACGATCGGCACCCACATGGGGATGAGATCCGGTGACGGTGGCTGCCCCTCGGCAGCCTCCGGCGCGCGCAGGAAGAACCACGCCGCCCACGACAGCAAGATGAGAAGGATGCCCAGGATCCACAGCCACATGGCTAGATCTCCCTACCCGCTTCACGGCGCGCCCGTGCGTATTCTGCCTCGGCCCGCGGCCTCGGTCGAACCGGGCCGCCTGCCGCGTCGCCCGCGCGCGGCGGTCGACTTGGTGCCCGGGGCTCGCTCCGGCGACCGGTCGTGTGGCGTTGTCGCTGCGTCATGGCGTCTGGCCGGTGTCCGTGAGCTTCTTGATCGAGTCCGCGGTGTCGTCGGCAGCACTGCCGATCACCAGGCGCAAGATGATCACAACTAGCAGGGCCAGGACAAAGAAACCGAGTGCGACGGCCAGGAAGGGCAGCTCGCGCCGCACCGTCCCGCCCCCACCGTCCTTGCGCTCGGCGTTCGGCGCGATCTGCTCGCCGCCGCCCACCGACATGCCCACGAAGTTGCCCACGCCGTCCACGACGGCGCCGAGCTGCTCGCGGTTGCGCAGGCGAAAGCGCCCCTCGAAGCCGAGCGCCAGGCACAGGAAGTAGATCTGCGTGACGTGCACCCGCCCGCGCTGGTTGTGCAGGGCGTCGAGCCGGTCGAAGAAGCCGTCGCCCGCCGTGTTCTCCTGGAAGAACTGCAGCTGCAGCGGGTTGGTGAGCCACTGCGTGCGGCCCGGCCAGCTCGACTGGTAGATGATCTCGTCCGCGAAGGCCGCCAGAGCGTACTTCACGTCGATCATGTCCTGCTCGGGGATGCGGGCCTCGCGGCCGTTCTGCATCATGGTCTCGAACAGGCCGAGCACGCGCCGCTGGAGAATGTCGGGCGCCGGCAGGTCCTGCGAGTTCCTGAGCTGCAGGATGAGCGACAGCACATCCGAACACACCCAGTACATGGTCTGCGACAGGTTGCTCATGACTTGTCCCTAGAATCGGCAGGCGCCCGGTGGGCCGGCGTTGGCTCGGGCCGAGGAGGCAGGGGAAAGGACCACGGAGACGGGGACACGGCTCGGCGCGCCCCCGTGACTCCGTCGGATTCGTCGCCGGGCTGCGGCACCGGGCGCGGCGCGCCCGCGAGGCGAAAGACGGCCGGGCCGACGACGCGGCGCCGCGCGGCCGTCAGCGCCCCGCACGCGTGCCGCACTCCCGCGCCCTCGGGCGGTGCTCGATCCGCGCGGGGTGCCGCAGCGGCCGCGCTGGGCGGCCGGCTCGGCCTCGGTCGTTCATCTCTGCCCTGCACTGGTCTTCACCCCGATCAGCCGGATGTCGACCTTCTGGGGATCGATCGGCTGGTAGATGGCGATCGTGCCAGAGTTGAGGACGTCGTTCCAATAATCGACAGCTTGATCGACCCGGAGGTACACGAGGCCGGGCTTGACGGGGATGGCGCCGGGGGGCCGGTACTCGACCGCGGACTGCACGCCGGGGATGGCTGCGTTCAGGATGTAGCCAATCTGGGTCCAGCTCGCCATCTTCAGCAGCTTCGGCAGGCGCTCGCGCAGCGTGGCCTCGTCCGAGCCCTTGCACTCGAGGAAAAACTCGTGTTTCCGCGGGATCGTCGGGTCCTCGAACTTGCCGAGGTACATGCCGTCCTCGCGCTTCTCGAGGGGCACGATGATGTACTGCTCGGCGCCGACGCCCTGCAGGAGCGCGATCGCGCGCTCGAACATCGGCTCGAAGACGTCGCCGAGCTCGAGGTAGTTGAACTTCGGGATGTCGGTCGGGTCGCCGTCGGGCGCGAAGGTGCAGAGCTCGCCGATGAGCGAGCCGACGAGCTTGTAGAGCTCTTCGGGGTGGGCGCCGCCGCTGTCGGTGAGGTGCGACACCATCGGGATGAAGGAGTTGACGGTGTGCAGCATCCAGAACTTGGCCGTGTCCGAGGCCTGGAAGTCGACGGCCGCCGCCGAGCGCATGCGCCGCCCCTCGGCGAGCGACTTCTGCTTGCCCACCATGGCGTTGAGCAGCCGGCGCAGCTGCGTCTGCAGGAACTTCGAGGCGCCGACGTGCAGCACGCTCGGCACGAAGCTCGGCTTCAGCGTGACGCCGCCCGTCTTGTCGCGCACGAGCTGCGCCACGCGGATGGTGTGGAAGGCGTCGCGCGGCTCGGTGCCGAAGAGCAGGCGCATGTTGGCGCGCGCCCAGTTGATCGACTGCTCGTTGCGGCCCGTGTTGACGTCCGGCACGGTGACCTGCTGGGCCACGAAGCGCATGGCCGGGCCGGCACGGCTCGGGTCGAGCGCCGTGTTGGCTGCGGCGTCGCGCAGGTTCGGCACGGCCAGGAACACGTCGAGCGCGTCGAGCGCCGCCGGGAAGGAGCCCTCGATCGGGCGCGGCTCGACCTCGTCCTCGCCCTGGGCCCCCACGAGGAACGGCGTGCCGTCGGGGAAGATCCCATGGAGCTTCACGAGCTTGAGCTGCCCCGCGCCGAGCGCGCGCTCGTCGAACTGCACGTCGGCGATGCCCCAATCGTAGTTGACCAGGGCGTGCACGCGCGTGTGCAACAGCGTCTCGTGGTAGCTGTCGCACTGCTGCAGGTGCTGAGGAGTCATGAACAACCCCTCGGTCCAGATCGGCTTGCGCGGGTGGATCATTGGGCCACGTGTGTCCTACCAGAAACGGCTCGCGGCTGAGAGGGCTTTGACGGCCCGCAGTAACGTGGCGGCACCCCGCCTACCGAGCGCAGCGCGACATGCCGCGCTGCGCCAAGATGCGGGACGGGCACCGCGCACCGGCCGCCGGACCCCACGCGCTCAGACCTCGCCCACCGCTCGGCTCACGGCTTGGCGGGCGTGGCGCCCTGCGTGGGGGCGTTGTAGCTGTCGCTGTCGGCGGAGCGCTTCGACAGGGCGACTTTCCGGACCGACAGCGAGCCGGGGAACATCGACTCGTCGAACTGGGTGCCGTTGTCGATCTTGGAGCTCTCGAGGAAGAAGGCGGTGCGCGGCTCGGCCTGCGGCTCGGTCTTGGGGTCGGCGCCGCCGTCGGCCCCCTCCTCCTTCTTCTTGCCGCACTTCGAGTTCGGCATGGGTGGGAACGTGTAGTAGGTCTTCCAGCTGTGGCCCTTCGGCCCGCGGAACATCGCGGCGCCGCAGAGCACGCTCGCGTCCTTGAGCCGCTCGAACTTCACCTCGACCAGATCGTTCGGGTAGACCTCGACCTCGTCCTTCTTGAGCAGATCCTTGCCGAGGACCTTCTCGTCTTCGAAGTAGATGTCGTCGTACTTGGCGTTCAACATCTTCATGTCGGTCGCCAGCTGGTAGAGCCGCACCACGACGGGCCGGGGCTTGTCCGACTCGTTGGGGTTGATGTTGTCGGCCGAGTAGAGGTTCAAGGTGACGACCTGCACGTCACACGGCTCGGGCTTCTCGGCTGGTACGGGTGCCGAGCACCCGAGGAGCCCGCCCGCGAGCGCGAAGCTCCCGACGAGCGCTGCGCCCACAAACCACTGCCCGGTCGGTGCGCACCGCTCGTGCCGGTGCGCCGCCGACTGGGAATTACCCGAGAAGCCCGTTGCCTTCATGATTACCTCTTGCCGCCGCGGAGCCTTGCTCCACGCCGTCTGTCAGCTGACAGCCTCGTTCGAGAAGGTCGCCTTGAACTCGTTGTGCTCGTCGACGTCGATGGTCAAGAACTTGGGGACCTCGCCCGTGGCCATCTGCTCGAGCACGGTGCTCGACAGCTGGGGAATGAGCGTGGCCCGCAGGATGTGATCGATGTTGCGCGCGCCGGTGTCGACCTCGGTGCAGCGGCTCGCGATGAGGTTGACGACCTTGTCGGTGTACTTCGCTTCGACCTTCTGGGTCGCCTTGATGCGCTTGATGAGCTTGTCGAGCTTGAGGCGCGTGATCGCCCCGAGCGCCGTGGGCGAGATCGGCAAGAACGGCAGCATCGTCATGCGCGCCAAGAGGGCGGGCTTGAAGTGCGCCACGAGCGTCGGCTTGATGGCGGCCATCAGCTCCGGCATGTTCACCTCTTCGCCCTCTTCCCAGGCGGCCACCGTCATGTTGGTGATCTTGTCGGTGGCGAGGTTGCTCGTCATGATGACGACGGTGTTCTTGAAGTCGACCTCGCGCCCTTCGCCGTCGCTCAACATGCCCTTGTCGAAGACCTGGTAGAACAGGTTCATGACGTCGGGGTCGGCCTTCTCGCACTCGTCGAGCAGAACCACGGTGTACGGCCGGTGGCGCACCGCCTCGGTGAGCATGCCGCCCTCGCCGTAGCCGACGTAGCCGGGCGGCGAGCCGATGAGCCGGGAGACCGTGTGCTTCTCCTGGAACTCGCTCATGTTGATGGTGACCATCATGCGCTCGCCGCCGAACAGGAGATCGGCGAGGCCGAGCGCGGTCTCCGTCTTGCCGACGCCCGACGGGCCGACGAGGATGAACACGCCGAGCGGCTGCTCGGGCGGCTTCAGCCCGGCGCGCGCGCTGCGAAGCTCCTTGGCGATGTGGTGGATGGCGTAGTCCTGACCCTTGATGCGCTCGGTCAGGAGCTTCTCCATGCCGAGCAGGGCCGCGACGTCGTCGGCGACCATCTTGCCGACCGGCACGCCGGTCCACGCGCTCACGACGTTGGCCACCATCGCCTCGTCGACGTCGGGACGGATGAGCGGCGTGTCGCCCTGGCTCGCCACGAGCTCGTCGATGGCCGCGGAGACCTCCTTGCGGATGGCGTCCTTCTCGGCGTCGGTCTTGGCGTCGGCCATGCGCTTGCGGGCGTCGATGACCTTCTGGGTGCCGGCGAGCTCCTTCTCGTACTCTTCCTTGAGGGTCTGGTGCTGCCCCTTGGTCTCCTCGAGCGCCGTCTGCAGCTCGCCGAAGTGGACCTCGTCGACGTGGATGCCGGCCGCGCGGTCCTTCGAGAGGGCCTCGATCTCGCGCCCGAGGTTGGCCATCTTGACCTCGGCGTCCTCGACCGCCGCGGGCTTCTGCTGGAGCGCGACCTTGACGCGCGCCGCGCAGGTGTCGAGCAGATCGACCGCCTTGTCCGGGAGCTGGCGCCCGGAGAGGTAGCGCGCCGAGAGGCGCACCGTGGCGATGACCGCCTGATCCTGGATGATGACGTTGTGCGCGGCCTCGAACTTCGGGCGCAGGCCGCGCAGCATCGTGACGGCCACCTGCTCGCTCGGCTCGTCGACGCGCACCGGCTGGAAGCGGCGCTCGAGCGCGGCGTCCTTCTCGATGTGCTTCTTGTACTCGCTGTAGGTCGTGGCCGCGATCGTGCGCAGCTCGCCGCGCGCCAGGGCCGGCTTCAAGAGGTTCGCGGCGTCGCCCCCGCCCCCGCCCGCGGCGATGAGCTGGTGCGCCTCGTCGATGAACATGATGATGGGCTTCGGCGAGGCCTTCACCTCGGCGATGACCTGCTTGATGCGGTTCTCGAACTCGCCCTTCACGCCCGCGCCGGCCTGCAGCAGGCCGAGGTCGAGGCCCAGGATCTCGACGCCCTGGAGCAGCGGCGGGACCTGGCCCTGCGCGATGAGCAGCGCGAGGCCCTCGACGAGGGCCGTCTTGCCGACTCCCGCCTCGCCGATGACGATGGGGTTGTTCTTGCGACGCCGCGCCAGGATGTCGATCATCTGGCGGATCTCGCGCTCGCGCCCGAAGATGGGATCGATCTCGCCCGCGCGCGCCTTGCCGGTGAAGTCGACGCAGAACTTGCCGAGCGCCGTGTCCGCGCCGGCGCTCGCCATGCCGGCAGGCACGCCGCCGGCGCCGCCGAGACCGGGCGCGCCGCCGACCGTGAGCGAGCCCGCCTCGCTGTCTTCCTTCGAGCCGGCGACGATCTCGGGCAGCTTCTGGCGCAGCTCGTCCTTCGGCACGCCCTCGAGCTGCATGCCGATGCCGCTCATCGAGTACTTGGTCGGCTGCTGCACGAAGCGCAGGAACAGCACGCCGCTGCGCACCTTGCCGTAGGCGTAGTCGACCGAGCCGATGACCCAAGCGTCCTGGAACCACTCGAGCATCGTGGGCGAGAAGGTCGGCTTGCCCGCGTTGCCGGAGCGCAGATCCTGCAGCGAGCGCTGCAGCGTCGTCTTCAAGCGCTCCGGGTTCAGGTCGTAGTGCATGGCGAGGAACGCCACGTCCGAATCCGGGTTGTCGAGTAGCGCGGCGAGCAGATGCTCCACCGTCACCTCGTAGTGGCGCATGTTCACGCACTGCACCACCGCGGACTCGAGCGCGCTCGTGCACACGCGCGTGAGGCGCTTGATGATCGATTTCGGTTCGACGAGCATCATCGGCTATCTGTCCTCCCAGAAGACGCCGGCCGTGCCTCTCCCCTCGGCCGCGCCTCCCGAAAGACGACGCCTTGCCCCCGCGCAGCTCCCGCCGCGGAGGGCCCCAGATCAGACTGCGGCCGCAGGTTCGATGCCAGCTGGCAGGCGTGCAACCTAACCTGGACCGGGCTCAAATGGGATCCTCTTGTTGCAAATTGTTGTCAGCGGCGAGGGGCCCGCGGCGCCGGGCCACCGGGACGCGGGGCGTGCTCGCTCACGACTTGTCGTGCCCCTTGCGGCGGGCGGTCTTGCCTGGCTTCGTGGGCGCGAGCGCGTCGCCGTCGTCGGCGCGCGGGGCGCTCACAGCGGGCGCCTCGCCGCGCCGGGTGCGGAAGCGCGCGAGCACCTCCTTCTTGACGCTGACCTTGACGAGCGCGCCTTCCTTGAGCTCGGCGCCCGGGGCTAGACCGTTGTCGCGCGCGACGTCGTCCGGATCGACCGCGAACTGCTTGGCGACGCCGATCAGCGTGTCGCCGGGGCCCACGCGGTACATGACCGTCTCGCGCCCGCGCCGCACCGGGTCGAGCTCGTCGGCCAGCCGCTCCTCGGCCTCTTGTCCGCCGAGCGACTCGGCCCCGAGCGGATCGTCCCGGTCCTGCAGCACGGCGCGCAGGCTCCGGCGCTTGGGCTTGGGCAGCTGGGCGAGCAGGCTCTCGTCCTCGTCCCAGGCGCGGCGGCGGCTCGCGGCGTCGAGGACGTCGACCGGGTCGAGCGCCGCGGCGTCGCGGTAGGCGTGCTTGTCGGTGAGCATCGCCGGCAGCGCGGCCTGGACGCGCGGGAGCGAGTCGTTCGGCAGGAAGATCTGGTAGCTGCCCTCGCCCGGCGGCACGACGCTGCCGAGCAGGTGCGGGTTCAGCTTGCGCAGCTCGTCCTGGCCGATGTCGGCGGCGCGCGCGATCATCCGGAGCGAGGTGCCCGGCGGCACGCCCATCTCGGACGCGCTCCAGGGCTTGAGCACGCGCACGTCGTCGAAGCCGTAGCGCTCGAGGTTGTTGGCGACGAGCGCCGCGGCCACGATCTTCGGCACGTAGGCCGAGGTCTCGGAGGGCAGCACGCGCTGGCGCGCCAGCTCCCAGAAGTCGGTGGTGCCGGCACGGTCGATGGCGGCGAGCAGCTGCTCGTAGCCCATGTTGTAGGCCGCGAGCGCCAGATCCCACGAGCCGAAGCGCTGGTAGAGATCGCGCAGGTGGTGGGCGGCCGCGCGCGTGGCCTTGACCGGGTTCTTGCGCTCGTCGACGTACTTGTTGACGAGCAGATCGTACACCTCGCCGGTCGACCGCATGAACTGCCACAGGCCCACCGCCCCGGCCGGGCTCTTGGCGCGCGGGTCGAAGCCGCTCTCGATCATCGCCACCCACATGAGGTCCTCGGGCAGCGCCCACTCGCGCAGCTGCTGCTGGATGACGTCCTGGAAGCGCCCGCTGCGCTTGAGCCAGGTCTCGAACATGTCGCGTCCCCGCTCGCTGCGCGTGAGGAAGCGGACGTAGGCCAAAGCCTTGCGGGTGATGGGAACGCGCAGATCGGGCAGGTGCAGCCGCGACAGCGCCTCCTGCGTCGTGTCGTCGAGCCGGTCGGTGTCGCGGAAGGTGTCGCCGCCGTCGCCGAGATCCGCCTCGAAGGAGGTGGCGCCCGCCGCGTCGTCGCGCGCGGCACCGCTCGCCGCGTGGCCGCTCGCGGCGCGGCGTCGCAGCGCGGCGAGCCGGTCGGGCTCGTCGCGCCACCGACCGAGGGCCGCGGAGCCGCCGGAGAGCCCCGTCTCGAAGCCGTCGGACGGCAGCCGCCGCGACTGCGCGCCCGGGGCGCGCCGCTCGTGCCCGCGTGCACTCGCGTGGGCGGGCGCCGTCTCGGCGCCGCCGACCGCGTGGCGCATCTTGTCGAGGGCGTCCTCGGGCGCGGCCATGCCGACGCCGTAGCCGAACGCGAGAGCCGAGATCATCGGAGGGATCCTGTGCAGCCACACCATGTCGGCGAACCTCGCACCATGTAGGACAGCTGGCCAACAAAGTGCGCGACCGAAGAACGAAGAAACCGAAGTGGAGCGCGCGCCCCGCGCGACGGCCGGAGCGATCTCGGGCTCGGCTTTCCCCGTTCGGGGGCAAAGGGGGCGAAGGTCTCGGGGCTCCGCCGAGCGGCGAGGGAGCCGGAGGGCACCACCCAACGGAATCTGCCCGCGGGGGCTCGCGAAGGGCCGTTCACCTCTGCTAGGCTGCAACTCGCCCATGTCGGTCGCGCTCACAGCCCAGGTGCTCGACACGCAGACCAGCCAGAGCTTCGACGCGCAGTACGAGCGTTTTCCGGTCCGCATCGGGCGCAACCAGCTGAACGATCTGCACGTCGATCGGCCGTACATCTCGCAGTTCCACGCTTCGGTCGAGCTGCGCGACAACGCGATCCTGATCAAGGACCTGGGCTCGACGAACGGCACGCTCTGCCGCGGGCAGCGCCTGGTGCGCGACCAGCTCGTCGACGTGACCGCGGCGCCCGAGATCAACATCGGCCCGATCGTCATCCGGCTCGCCGTCAAGGACGTGAAGGCGAGCGCGGGCGACGGGCGCAAGGGCTCGGTGCTCGACCTCGGCACGCCGCTCGGCAGCGAGCTGCAGAAGGCGCGCATGACGCCGGCGCAGCCGGGCCAGGAAGACCCGTTCGTGCGCCAGCTCGCGCCCTACGCCGAGGCGTACCGCTCCGCGTGGACCAACGTGTACCGGCTCGTCTACGAGCACCTCACCCGCCTGTCGCCCGAGGTGCGGCGCAACTACCTGCGGCGCCTGCTGCTCGAGCAGCCAGCCCTCGGCCAAGAGGCGGACTTCCAGAAGGTCAGCCAGTACTACGGCGTGCCCGTGTACGACCACGGCGAGCTCTCGGCGCCGCTCGCGGCGCTCGCCGCGGTGCACGAGCTGGCGCGCACCTTCGCCCCGGACACGCCCCCGCCCGACGACGTACCGAAGCTCTTCGCCTTCGCGCGCAACCTGCGCGACGCGATGGAAGTGTTCCTGCGCTGCTTCGTCTCGCTGCGCGACGGCCACCAGGCCTTCGAGACCGAGGTGCTGCGGCGCGAGCGCGAGGAGCAGGGCAACCGCGTGGCCGCGGCCAAGGACCACCGCGAGCTCGGGATCGCGCTGTTCGGCCCGGCGGCGGACCATCAGACGCCGCAGCACCTGCAAGAGACCTTCGTCGAGGTGATGACCCACCAGGTCGCGCTCATGAACGGCGTGATGGAAGGGGTCAAGCAGCTGCTCCAGAAGCTCTCGCCGCGCCAGATCGAGCAGGAGTACGAGCAGCGGGGCAAGAAGGGCGGCCTGTTCTCCAGCAAGTACGAGGCTCTGTGGAAGCTTTACGAAGTGCGCCACGGGGACTATTCAGGCGAGGACAAGGAGACGTTCCTGATCATTTTTGGCCCGCAGTTCTCACGGGCCTATGCTGCGAGCGCGGGCGAGGGGCTTCAGCCCTCGGGCGAGCAGGCGGGCCTCGGCGGCGTCGCCCGCTACGCCACCTCCGCAAACCAGCAGACCCGGCGGTAGAAGCGAGCTCGGCGACCTCGAGGAACCGGACACGTAGCGCGCAGCGCGCCGAGCTGCGGGACAAATTCTTCGCGACACCAGGGAGGTGGCGCTAGGCATGCGGACCAGGGCAACAATTGCAGCAGGAGTGGGTGTGATCGTCGGAGCTACGCTGCTCTGGCCCGGTGAAGCGCACGCCCAGCAGACCACGCTCCCGTTCGTCGAGCGCGACACGAACTGGGGTCTTGTCTCCAATCTGATGATGGGCGTGGGCGTCGCCTCGGTGACGCTGATGCCCCGCATCTACTACGCGAGCCCGGACGCGACCGTCGGCTGGAAGGCGCGCTGGCACATCTCGTCGCTCGCGCCGGTCATGTCGATGGTGGGGCTCACGCTCCTCGCCGACGGGCCGCTCCGCAATGCCATCAAGGCGCCGCGCCCCGACTGCACGGTCGACATGACGACGGCGCAGCTCCCCGGCTCGGGATGCGAGAGCTTCGGCATGCTCTCGACCCAGTCGTTCGCGAGCTGGGGTGCCTTCGGCGGCGGCCTCGGGATCTTCCTCGTCGACACCCTCAAGTACTCGAACGGCGAGTTCCACGGCGGCGCCTTCGTGGGCAACGTGGCCGTGCCGTTCGCGGCGGCGATCATGACCTCGGTCGGCCGGGGGCTCGACGGCTCGGGCGTCGCCCACGAGAGCCCGGAGCAGATCATCGGCGGCGTCGTGCCGGGCATGCTCCTCGGCGGCGTGCTCGGCCTCGCCTACTCGTTCCTGCAGGAGCCGAACTGCGGCTACGGCGACACGCTCTTCTGCTGGTGAGCGTCCGCGTCGGCTGACGCGCGAAGGCCGCGTCCAGGGTCGCCCGGAAGGGCCGCCTCGGAGCGCGGCCTTCGAGCATCGGCAGGGCCGAGCGAAGCGAACCACGGAGTCACCGAGCCACGGAGCGTGGCACGGAGGAGCCGGTGAACCTTGCCGGCTCCGTGCAGCTCTCCGTGCCTCGGTGCCTCCGCGGTGCGTGCGCTCCACGCACCCGGAGGACCGACGAGCCCGCTACTCCTGGCCGACGATGCGCTCCCAGAGCGACTCGTTGCTCGAGAAGAGCGAGTCGCGCTCCACCTTGAGCACGCGCGTGAACTCGGCCGTGCGCAGCATGCGGTCGCCGTCGCGATCGCCCTTGGCCTCGGTCGGGACGACCTTCACGCGCACCTGCTCGAGCAGGTGAATGCCGTCGGGCTCGTAGGTGACGTCCGTGCGCAGCTTGTACTCGCAGTACAGGCCGCGCTCGGCGACGCAGGGGATGCGGGCGATGCGGTCGACGTCGGCCGTCGCGGCCTGCACCAGCCGACCGCGCCGCGCGAGGTAGAAATTGGCGACCTTGCGACAGTTGTACTGGTCGGGGCAGCGCTTCTCCTGGCTCACCACCACGGCCTCGCTGCCGACACGCGCCATCTCGAACTTGGTGGTGTCAGGACCGCGGAAGCTGCCGACACCGTAGATCTCGGCGCGGTCGTCGATCGCGCGCACGAGCGCGAGCGGCCCACCGATGTCGCCATTCTCGAAGCGCAGGCTGCGCATCCACAGCACGCGCATGCCCTCGGGCCCGGCGTGCACGTCGACCTCGACGTCGGGCTCGATCGTGAGGGGCTTGCCTTCCTCGGTGAAGGAGCCGCGGACCGGAATGCCCCAGCGCAGGGCGTCGTTGGCAAACACGTAGTGGCCGGTGCAGTCGAGCTCGCGACCGTCGAAGGCGCGCTTCTCCTCGTAGCTCGGCACCAGGATCTCGAGCCACTCCTCGGGCTCGAGCGAGCGCATGACCGCCTTGCCGCCGGCGGCGCGCTTGGGCGGCGCGAGCCCCTTGGTGCACACCGGGATCGGCACCACCTGACGGGTGGCGGTCTCGGGCCGCGGAAGCTCGGCGCTGGCGCAGCCGACGGCGGTCACCGCGAGGGCAGCGAAGAAGAAGACGGTCTTCACGCGTAGAAGCTACCACGCCCTGGGGCGCGCGAGAAATTCCGGGATCCTCCACGGCGGGTGCGCGTGGCCGGGCGATGGATGCTAGGCTCGACGGCCATGTCGGGCGCTTCCCTCCTGCGGCGCATCCGCCGCGCGGCAGACCCCACCTCGGCCGGTCGCAGCGTGTACCGCGGCGAAGATCTCGAGGGCGTGGTGATGGAACACCTGAGCCTCATGCTCAACACGCGGCAGGGCAGCTCCCTCACCTGCCCCGACTACGGCATCGTCGAGCTCTCGGAGCTCTTGCAGGACTTCCCCGACGCGCTCGGCGTGATGCAGCGCGCCATCAAGAACACCGTCACGAAGTACGAGCCTCGCCTCAAGAACGTCCAGGTGCGCGCCGTGCAGACCGGCACGGCCGGCGACCTGAACGCCTTCTTCGAGATCACGGCCCAGCTCCAGTACCCGGACGGCACGCGGCGCCCGGTGCGCTTCACGACGAGCGTCGACGAGAGCTCGAACGTGAAGATCAGCTGAGCCGCCAAGCTCGCGCTCGAGCGCGAGGCGGCGGGCCCCGCGCGCGCTTCGGCGCGCCGCGTCGTGCCCGCGGAGCGCGCGAAAACGGCGCAGAAGGCGCGCCCCTTACGAAAGAGCCGTGCTAGGGTCGGCGGCGCGGCGGCCGTTCCATGTTCAACAAGTACTACCAGGACGAGCTCACCTACCTGCGCGAGCTCGGCCGCGAGTTCGCTGCGGCGTACCCCGCCATCGCCCCGATGCTGGCCGAGGTGGGCGGCGACCCCGACGTGGAGCGCCTGCTCGAGGGCGTGGCCTTCCTCACGGGCAAGCTGCGCCAGAAGATCGACGACGAGGTGCCCGAGGTCATCCACTCGGTGGCCGCCCTCTTGTTTCCGCACTTCGTGCGCCAGATCCCCGCGACCTCGATCGTCGAGTTCTCGCCGCTGCCCAACGTGGTGCGCGAGAAGGTGCTCGTCGGCCGCGGCGCCGAGGTGGGGTCGGTGGTCGTCGACCAGACCAGCTGTCGGTTCCGCACCACGCAGGACGTGGAGCTCATGCCGCTCGCGGTCGAGAACGTGCGCGTCGACACCGGCGCGCAGCTCGCCCAGACCCTGCGCATCGAGATGCGCGTCACGGGCGGGGCCGCGTTCGCGGCGCTCAACCTGCAGAACATCCGCTTCTACATCCACGGCGAGCGGCGCCTGCAGGACGATCTGCGCCTGTGGGTGGGGGCGCACGTCGAGACCTTGTCGTTCGCAGCCGTCGACTCGGCCGGCAACGACACCATCGTGCTCTCGCTCCCGCCCCGCGCCGTCAAGCTCGCGGGCTTCGACGAGCAGGAGTCGCTCATCCCCTACCCGAAGACGGTCTACCCCGGCTTCCGCCTGCTGCAGGAGTACTTCACGCTGCCGCAGAAGTTCGCCTTCTTCGACGTCAGCGGCCTCGAGAAGCTGCCGACCGACCGGCTCACCGACCGCTTCGCGATCCTCTTGCAGTTCCGCGACGGCCTGCCCACCGGCACGCGCGTGCAGAAGGACAACTTCCGGCTCTTCTGCGCGCCGGTCGTGAACCTGTTCGCGCACAGCACCGACCCCATCAAGCCCGACCTCACCAAGCACGAGTACCTGGCGCGACCGGCCGGCGGCACGCCCGACGCGTACGAGATCTACTCGGTCGACCGGGTGACGGGCATCGCGCGGCGCACGAGCCAGCGGGTCGACATCCCCAACTTCTTCAGCTTCCAGCACGAGCTCAACGCCGAGGCGGCCTCGCGCGCGGTCTTTCACCAGGCGCACATTCGCCCGGCGACCATCGGCGAGGGCGTCGACGTGTACCTGTCGTTCGGGACACCGCAGGACGCCGGCACCATTCCCGAGTTCGACGTCATCAGCATCGAGGCGACGTGCACGAACCGCACGCTCACCGGCAACCTGAAGACGGGCGACATCCATGTGGCGACGGCGACCTCGCCCGCGGTCGCGAGCTTCAAGAACATCGTGGGCGTGACCCAGCCCCTGCCGCCGCCGATCGGCCGCGAGCTGCAGTGGCGCGTGCTCGCGCACATGGCCATGAGCTACCGCTCGATCGCGGAGCTCGAGGTGCTGCGCTCCACCGTCGAGGTCTACAACTTCCAGGCGCTCTACGACCGCCAGGCAGCGCGCGCCAACCAGCTGCGCATCGCCGCCATCAAGAGCGTCAAGGTGCGCCCCACCGACCGGCTGTTCCGCGGCGCGCCGATCCGCGGGATCGCCTGCGACGTGGAGCTCGACGAGAACGGGTTCGCGGGCGAGGGCGAGATGTACCTCTTCGCCAGCATCCTCAGCGAGATGTTCGCTTCCTACGTGTCGCTCAACAGCTTCACGCAGCTCACCGCGCGTGGCACCAACACCAAGGTCGTCTACACATGGGAGCCGAAGAGCGGCAACTTGACGCTCATATGAGGGGCGTGCTCTCGGCCTACGAGCTGAGGGCACGGCACTTCTCGTACTACCGGCTCGTGTACATGCTCGAGCGGTTGTTCCCGAGCGCACCGCGCCTGGGTTACGCCGAGCACCACGCGACCGACGAGCGCATCCGGGTGCGCGCCGACCAGTCGCTCGCCTTCGCGTCGAGCGACGTGTCGGAGCTCGTGTACCAGCGCGGCCCCGACGGCATCGAGCGCGCGCAGATCACCGCGGCCTTCCTCGGCCTCGTCGGCTCGGTCTCGCCTCTGCCCACGCACTTCGTCGAGGAGATCGCGCTCAGCGTCTACCAGGGCGGGCCGCAGCCGGTGCGCGAGTTCCTCGACGTGCTCCACCACCGGCTCTACTCGCTCTGCTACCGCATCTGGTCGAAGTACCGCCTGAGCGTGGGCTACCGGCAGAAGGGCGAGGACGCCTTCACGAAGCGCATGTTCTGCGCCGTGGGCCTCGACCGCATCGCGGGGCGCTCGACGGCGCTCGACCCCTTCATGTACCTGCGCTTCGCGCCGCTCCTGGCCAGCAAATCGCTGTCGGCGCGCGGGCTCAACGTGGTGCTCGAGGAGCTGTTCGGCGAGATCGGCGTGCACATCGACCAGTTCGTGGGCGCCTGGACGCTCATCGAGAAGCCGCTGCGCAACAAGCTCGGCGTCGCCAACCACCAGCTCGGCGAGAGCCTGACCATCGGGCGCTACGTGTTCGACGGCAGCGGCCGCTTCCAGATCAAGCTCGGCCCGCTGAACTACGACGACTACCTGTCGTTCCTGCCCGGCGGCTACCGGCGCCCGCTCCTGCGCGCCGTGGTCGACACGTTCACCCCCGGCATCCACGACGTGATGCTGAAGCTCGAGGTCGATCTGGCCGCCGCGCCGCGCTTCCAGCTCGGCTCGCCGCGCTCCGCCACGCTGTCGCGCACGGCGTGGCTGGGGGGCTCGAGCGAGAAGAACTTCTCCATCACCGTGCCGCTCGACGAGCCGAAGCCGCCGAGCGACGACGACGACGACGATCGCGGCGAGCCGCCGCCCCTGTAGGCGCGCTGCCGGGCGCGCCGCGCGCTCAGTAGACGAGCAGGCTGCGCACGGCGTCGTTCATCTCGTCCACCGAGGCATCGATGTCCTTCGGGTGGACGATCTGCACGAGCAGCACGCGGCGGTTCGAGCGCACCAGGATCTCGTGCGAGTAGTTCTCGTAGTCGGGACGCGAGGCCACCGGCGTCTTGATGTAGTAGCTGCGGCCCTGCGCGTTCGAGGTCGCGATGGGGATGCGGCCCGCCACGATCTGCGCGCCGTCCTTCTGGACCTGCTCTTCGTAGCGCTTGAGCACCTCGCTCCAGGGGTCGCCCTCCGGGTCGGTGCGCTCGTAGATCGAGAACAGGAACTGCCGCGGCGACTGGTACGAGATGAGGCGGCCCGACGGGGTGTTGTCGGCCGTGCGCAGGTACCAGTCGATGGGCCGCGACATGCGCACCGTCCCGCCGAAGAGCGCGACGCCCACGCGCCGCGGCAGGAGCGTGCTCGCATCGCGGTCGAGGGGCGGGAAGTAGCTCTCCCAGCTGACGCGCTTGTCGATGACGCCGCGCTGGTGCAGATAGAAGGTCTCGTCCTCCGAGGGCGCGGTGGGGGTGCCACCGCAGCCCGCCGCGCCGGCGAGCGCCACCAAGAACAGGCCGAGCTCGATCGTCCTCACGCCCCAACTGTAAGCCAGACTGGGGAATTGACCAAAAGGATCGCAAAAAGTTAGCCAGCGGCGCCACGGCCGACGGATAGTAGCCCCCGACCTCCGGCCCTCACCCCGTTCCGAGCTGCTCGCCATGAAAGCATCGCCCCTGCTGCTCGCCGCCTCGTTCGCCTTGTGCGCCTGTTACGGGCTCGGCTCCGAGTCGCACTACCCCGACTACAACACGTCCGAGGTCCGGAAGAGCCTCGAGACGCCCGAGAATCAGCCCGATCCGTCGATCTCGCTCGGGGGCTTCAAGTTCCGCGAGAGCATCTGTGGGCAGGTCGACACGAAGCCCGTCCTCAACAAGCTCACGCAGCTCGACTTCGGGCGCTTCCTCACCTCGCAGAACGAGGGGCGCGAGCCGGTCAAGGCGCGCGGCAACCTCTACTGGTACGACTTCCCCGGCGTCGACGGCGAGATGGTGCGGCTGCGCGTGGCCGTGCTCGACACGCCCGAGGAGGCCGCCCAGGAGCTGCACCGCTCGCTGCTCGAGCACGGGCCCGGCTGGTGGGGCCTGCGCCGCGGCAACCTGGCAGTCCTGGCCCCGAAGGCCGGCCTCGGCGAGGCCGTCGCCTTCGCCGTGAAGTACAAGCTCGTGTGCTGGGGCGTGTTCAACTACTCGGCGCTCGACGACGTGTCCGTGGTGGCCGGCCCCTACGCCGAGCTCTAGAAGGACACTCGGCTCCAGCGTGACGTGGCCTCAGGCCTCGGGCTCCAGGCTTCAGGCCCAGAAGCCGGAGCGCGGCTCCCATGCGGAGTGCACGCACGTCGGCGCGTGCAGGCGCACGCGCGCGCGCTTGCGCGCTCGGACCGAAGCCTGCCCGGTGGCTTCGGGCTATTGGCAAGCCCGGAGCCTGGAGCCTGGAGCACGGAGCCTGGAGCCCGGAGCCGGGAGCCCGGAGCCGGGAGCCTCGAGCCTCGAGCCTGGAGAGCCTGGAGCCTCGAGCCTGGAGAGCCTGGAGGTCTCGCGGGCGACCCAAAAACTTCGTCCTCCGGACGCGTTGCGACGTAGACTCGACCCATGGTTCGACGCCTGCTCGCCATCCTTGCCCTCTGCACCCCGGCCGCGGTCGCGGCCTCTTCGTGCTCCGCGGAGCTGCCGATCGAGAACCTGTGCGGCTGGCTGCGCGACTCGAACAACTGCCT
>JADLAB010000596.1 GCA_020848455.1 Polyangiaceae bacterium | reverse complement strand
CGTCCTCGTCGGTCTTGGCGCTGGCCTCTGGCTCGGCCTCTGGCTCGGCCTCTGGCTCGGCCTCTGGCTCGAGCTCTGGCTCGGCGTCCGCCGCGGCGGTCGTGCACCCGCCGCCCCCGAGGCCCGACATGGCGCTCACGTGGTCGTACCATATGACGCCGTTCGGCCGGCAGCCGGGCAGGTCGAAGCGCCTCGAGCTCCGGGCGGACGGCGAGGCCTCGTACTCGGAGGACACGAACGGCGGCGACCGGGGCGATCCGTTGACGGCCATGCTGTCGAGCTTTCGCTGCGAGGGGCACGTCGAGCCCGGGCTGCACCGCAGGCTCGTCGAGGCCGGCCGCCGGGTGATGGCGTCGGGGGGCTGCGACGGGAGCGCTGCCAAGATCGACATGCCGTCGACGTCGCTCGCGATCGACTTCGGGGACCAGCACGAGTCGTGCCCGGTGCGGGCCGAAGGCGCGAGCTACGCCGCGTTCGAGGCCGTGCGCGAGCAGGTCCTGAAGGAAGTCTGCAAGGGGTGACGGCGGGCGCCGGTGGCTCCGGCGCCTCCGAGCTCGTCCACCCCCGCGACGGACAAAAAAGAGAGGCCCCGAAGGGCCTCTCCACGAACCGAGCGAAACGCGTGAGCGTCAATCGCCAGGGATTCAATCGCTAAACAGGCAATCTCATCCAGAACGAATGGGCTTGGCGTGAATCGCGGTGGTTACGCCTCGAGAGTACGCGCGGGCGGCCGGTGCTGACAAGGGCGAGGTCGTGCTCGGTGCAGTTCTCAGTTTTCAGCCGTCAGCCGTCAGTCGCGAGAGCAGGCCGCGAGCATGCGCTTGACCCCGGTGGTCTTCACCGCGAGGTCTTGAAGCTCGGCGTCGTGTGGCAAATCGAGGTCTTTCGCCGAGAGCAGCTCCTCGCGCGGGAAGGTCGTCGCCGTACGGTAGACTGATGGCTGACGGCTGAGGGCTGATGGCTGATGGCTGATGGCTCGAGCGCCAACAAAACGGGGACTTGCCCCCGTTCGTGCTCGGGCGTCCCTTCCCGGGTCGCGGCGTCCGGCGTATACCCGATCGGGTGAGCGACCCCCGGCGTGCCCTGCTCGAGAGCGCGTTCTTCGCGGACGCCAAGATCGATCCGGACTCGCTCGCCGAGATGGCGCGCGCCCTCGAGGACCGCGCGTTCAAGAAGGGCGAGCGCATCTTCCGCGAGGGCGATCCGGCGCCCGACATGCTCTTCGTGGTGCGCGGGCGCGTCGGCATCTTCAAGACCGTGGGGGCGAGCCGCGTGCCGCTCGCGGAGATCGGGCCGGGCGGCTACTTCGGCGAGATCGCGCTCGTGGACGGCGGGGCGCGCTCCGCCGATGCCGACGCGCTCGAGGACGTCGAGGCCCTGTCGCTCGCCGACGCCGTGTTCGACGATTTACTCGAGCGCGCGCCGCGGCTCGCGGTCTTCTTCCTCAAGGCGACGAGCCGCCGCCTGCGGGCCCTCAACCGCCAGGTGACCGCGCCCGAGGCGCCGAAGGCGAGCGCCGCGCCCGACCCCATCGCCGACCGGTATCCGCACCCCATCGCGGCCGTGTACCGCCACATGACCGTGCTCGCGGACCCGCGCCCGCGGCTCGAGCGGCTGCTCGACCTGCTCGAGGTCACGGTGCGCTACCTCGGGCTCTTCGCCGTCGCAGAGTACGTGGCGGGCCCGCGCTCGAGCGAGCTGCTCGACGATCTCGTCGTCAAGGGCCTCGGCAAATCGAGCCTCGGGCAGTGGCTCATGGTGGTGCGCGAGACGCTCCTGCCCTACGGCCGCGCGCCGGGCGAGCTCTTCGCGCCCGAGCTCTTTGCCGCGCGCTACGAGCGGCCGGGCCGGCCGAGCGCGGCCGCGGAGGCGCTCGACGGCCTGCTGCGCTTTCGCAACGATCTGCGCCACGGGGCCGGCGGCGCGCTCTCCGAGGAGGCCGCGCGCGCGGCCCTCGCGGAGCACGAGCCCGTGCTCCGGGAGGTGCTCGCGAGCCTGTCGTGCTTGGCCGACTATCCGCTCGTGTGGCTCGAGCGCATGAGCTTCAGTCGCGGCAGCTTCGTCTACCGCTACCAGAAGTGCATGGGCGCGCACGGCGACTTCGGCTCGGCGGAGCTCAGCCTGAAGGAGCCGTTCGAGACGGGGCAGCTCTTCCTCTTGCACAAGGACGGCGGCCGGCTGCTGCCGCTCTTTCCGTTCATGATGCTCGAGACGTGCGCGGTCTGCACGCTGCGCGACGTCTTTCTCTTCTACGATCTGTCGAACGCCGCGGGCGAGTTCGTCGAGCTCGTGCGCGGCCACCACCAGGCCTCGGCCCCGGCCCTCGAGGCCTACGGAGCGCTGCGCACGGCCGCCCGCGAGCGCCTGGAACACGCCCTTCGGACACGCTGAGGGCCGCCACGTGACCGACACCCGCCAGGAGCTTTGCCTGCGCCTCGAGGGTCCCGAGCGCCTCGACCGGCGTGAGGCGATCTACCTCCTCGGCGAGCTCGGCGACCGGCGCGCGACCCTGCCGCTGCTCGCGGCGCTCGAGCGGGCGCGTGCGGCGGGCGACACCGTCGACCTCGAGTTCCTGTGCCGCGCGTTGAGTCATCTCCGCGACGGGCGGGCGCGCGCGGCCCTGTGCGACGTGGCCCGCACGGCGACGCTCGGCGCCGCCTACTGGTCGGTGGACGCGCTCGGCCGCCGCGGCGGCGAGGAGGCGGCCGCGACCCTGTATGAGCTCCTGCCGAACCAGGGCGTGCGGCGCGTGGCCGTCCGGGCGCTCCGCCGCATCGGCCGCCCCGCGCCCGCGCGTGGCCGCATCACGAGCTTCCACCCCGAGCGCGGCTTCGGGTTCGTGCGCGACACCAAGGGCGAGAGCCGCTTCTTTCACGTGCGCGACTTCGACGCCGAGGGCGTGCCGCGGCGCGGGCAGCACGTGACCTTCTTCCCGTTCGCGCGCCAGGGTCGCGGCTCGG
>JADLAB010000595.1 GCA_020848455.1 Polyangiaceae bacterium | reverse complement strand
CCCGACCCATGCGACACCTCGCCCTCGCCACCTCGGTTCTCGCCCTCCTCTCCGGCTGCACGAGCACGGCCGAGCCCCCGCTCGATCCCCGCGTCGACGCGCCGGTGCCGTCGGCCCACGCGCCCGCGAAGCCCACGTCGCCCGCCGACGTGCCCGTCGCTCCGGGCGGCAGCGCCACCTCGGTCGTCGACGCCGGCAACCAGCTCGGCCTCGACCTCTACGCGCGGCTGCGCACGCGCCCCGGCAACCTCGCGTACTCGCCCGCCAGCATCGCGCTCGCCCTGTCGATGACCTACGCGGGCGCGGCCGGCACGACCGCGGCCGAGATGGCGCGCGTGCTGCACCTGCCCGCGGACGGCGACGTGCACGCGGGCTGGGCCACCGTGGCGAGCGACTGGGCCGGGGTCGGACCCGACGTCGAGCTCGGCCTCGCGAACCGGCTCTTCGGCGCCGAGCGCTACCCGTTCCGCGCGGAGTTCACGGGCCTCGTGCGCCAGCGCTACGGCGCGCCGCTCGAGCTCGTCGACTTCGGGGCCGACCCCGAGGCCGCGCGCGCCCACATCAACGGCTGGGTGAAGGACCGCACGCACGAACGCATCACCGACCTCATCCCCGCCGGACAGATCGACGCGCTCACGAGCCTCGTGCTCAC
The DNA here is from genome assembly GCA_020848455.1 of Polyangiaceae bacterium. GTDB lineage: Bacteria > Myxococcota_A > Polyangia > Polyangiales > Polyangiaceae > JACRDA01. Next base: position 7,743 of record JADLAB010000595.1, on the reverse strand, counting down.
CAACGCACTCTACTTCAAGGCGACCTGGGCGGAGCCCTTCGACGTCCGCGCCACGCGGCCCGCGAGCTTCCACGCGAGCGCCGACCGCACGGTCGAGGCGCCGTTCATGCACCAGACCGAGGGCGTGCGCTACGCCGACACGGACGCCGTGGAGCTCGTCGAGCTGCCCTATCGCGGCGGGCGCTTCGCGGCGCTGTTCGTGCTCCCGAAGGCGAAGGACGGCCTCGCCGCGGTCGAGCAGCGGCTCGACGCCGCGACCCTCGGCCGCTGGGTCGCGGCGCTCGCCCCGCGCACCGTCTCGCTGGCCCTGCCGCGCTTCAAGGTCGATCCGGGCGCGCCCATCGCGCTCGCCAAGGAGCTCGCGGCGCTCGGCATGCCGGAGGCGTTCGACGAGGTGCGGGCCGACTTCTCCGGCATGAGCGCGCCGGGCGCCGGCCGACTCCACATTCGCGAGGTGTTCCACAAGGCCTTCGTGGCCATGGACGAGGCGGGCACCGAGGCGGCCGCCGCGACGGCCGTGATCATGGGCCGGGAGTCGGGCATGGCCGAGCCCGCGACCTCGTTCGAGGCCGACCACCCCTTCCTCTTCTTCGTGCGCGACACGAAGAGCGGCCTCGTCGCGTTCGCGGGGCGCGTCGCCGATCCCACCGCGCGGTGAGCGGAGGTGCCGCCGGGCCCTGCCGAACCATCGGCACCCGGCGCCGAGATCTCGGCACGCGGGAGCCACCGCGCGCCGAGATCGCACGGCCGGCCGGGCCCGAGTCGGCTGGAACGCTCCTTGCTGTGACGTGCGCTCGGCATGGAGGACGGCAAGAGCAAATGAGAACCTACGCACACCTGGTCTTGGGCATCGTCGCGGCCTTGGGGCTCGCGGCTTGTGAGGGGCCAGAAGGCGCCCCCGGCTTGAACGGCGCCAACGGCGCCAAGGGCGACACCGGTGACCCCGGCGCGCCCGGCAGCCCCGGCGATCCGGGCGCCCCGGGCAGCCCGGGCAGCCCAGGCGACCCGGGCGCCCCGGGCGCCCCCGGCCAGCCTGGCGAGGGCTACTTCCCGCTCGACGTCGATGGCGTCGTGGGCCTCGTGAGTGACGTGTCGGACGCTCCGCTCGCCGCGGGTACCGTCTACTTCGTCCCCGTCGCCGACGTGGTCGCGCTTCCCCCGACGACCGTCGCGGTCGACTCGCCCGACGACGAGCCCCTCGAGGACGTCATCGCGGCGAACGGCGCGAGCTACCAGCAGGCCACGGTCGGCGCCGACGGCCGCTACGCCCTCGACACGCTCACGGCCGGCGACTACTTCATCACCTTCGTGCCCGACGCGGCCGACACCGAGCACCTCCCCGGCGGCACCTACTGCCGGGTGGCCACGGCGTCGACCGGCATCGTCGGCACGCGCCTCGACATCCGCGTCTCGTCCGCGACGCCGCCCGACGCCAAGTTCGTGGGCTCGTCCGTGTGCGTCGGCTGTCACGGCCGCGCCGACATCGCCGACACGATGCACCGCCTCGGCATCTGGTCGCCCTACGAGCAGGGCTACCTGCAGAACGTGGAGGCGCGCTACGCCGACCTCTACCAGGCGCTCGACGGCAAGTTCACCCCGGCCGGCACGACCGTCTACTTCTACGACTACGACGGCACCCGCGGCTTCGACAAGTACAAGACGTCGGAGACCAATCCGGGCGCCAACGTGTCGTTCACCGTGACGACGCGCGAGACCGGCGGTGTCTACGAGATGTTCGTGCAGAACGTCAAGGGCGCCGGCACGCTCACGCTGCGCGTCGACGCCGTCTACGGCGGCGGCGTCAACAAGCAGCGCTACCTGACGAAGGTGACGAACGCGTCCGGCTTCTTCTACGCAACCATGCCCCTGCAGTTCCAGAACGAAGGGCAGGAGGGCGCGCCCTACGGCCGGACGGCGAAGGTGTGGCGCGACTACCACGCCGACTACTGGTACGACGAGGCGACCTTCGGCTTCAAGACGCAGAGCCCCTCGAAGTCGTTCGAGAAGAACTGCGTGTCCTGCCACGCCGTCGGCACGCAGGTCACCGGCTCCGACGCCACGACGTGGAAGGCGAGCATGGTCAACGACCCCATCTACGGCGACTTCGACTACGACGGCGACGGCTGGAAGGAGGAGGTCAACGTCGGCTGCGAGAGCTGCCACGGACCGGGCTCCGCCCACTGGGCCTCGGCCGGTCAAGGCAAGCTCATCGTGTCGCCCTCGCTCATCACGCCGGAGCGCGAGGCCATGCTCTGCGGTCGCTGCCACAGCCGGCCGAAGGGCGCGCTCAACACCGACAGCCCGGTCGACGCGAACGGCAACATGATGGTCGCCGGCCTGTCCCGCAACGAGTTCCTCACGAGCTTCGCCACCTCGCAGCTCGACGGCGCGGCGTCGGACTACTACGGCGACGTCGACAAGCACTCGAAGTCGCATCACCAGCAGTACTCGGACTTCATCCGCTCGCCGATGTACAAGAACGGCACCGAGCTCATGAGCTGCTCGAGCTGCCACGATCCGCACGCCCGCAACAACCCGCGCCAGCTCCGCGCCGACCCGACCGACAACGACGCGCTCTGCGGCGGCGCCTGCCACAGCGTCCAGGCGGGCGACATCTCCGCCCACATGACGGCGCAGCTCGGCACCGACATGGGCAACCCCGCCAACATGAGCTGCACCATGTGCCACATGCCGAAGACCGCCAAGACGGGCGCGGGCAAGCCCGGCATCGTCGTCGGCGGCACCGAGCAGTACTGGCAGAACGACGTCTCCTCGCACCTCTTCGCCGTGCCCGACAAGGCCAACTCGAAGAAGACGTCGCCCGGCTTCGACATGCCGACGGGCTACACGCTCTGCGGCACCGGCTGCCACGTCGGACCGTAGCGCCAGCGACGCAGTGAGAGCGCCGCGCGGGCCAGGTCCTGCGAGCGCGCCCGACGACCCCTCCGCGCGAGCCTTCGCGCGGGGGGGTTCTTCTTTTGGCCGCGCCGCGCGCCCAGGTCAGCCGCGCCCGAGCTTGCTCTGCAGGGTCGTGCGCGGCACGTCGAGGAGCTCGGCGGCGCGGGTCTGTTGCCCGTGCGCCTGACGCATGGCCCAGCCGATCGCCTCTTCCTCGACCTGCCGCACGAGCTCGACGAGGCTCACGCGCTCGGCGCCACCGAGCTGCAGCGTGAACAGCCTCGGGGCGCGCGCGCTCGCGGGCGCGAGCTCGGGCAAGTGCGCCGGTGCGAGCTCGCTCGACCCGCCGCCGAGCGCGACCGCCGTCTCCAGTGCGCGCCGCAGCTCGCGCACGTTGCCCGGCCAGTGGTGCGCGCGCAGCCGGGCCGCGACCTCGGGCCCGAGCGTCGGCGCCGTGCGGCCCGCCTCGGAGGCGAGCACGCGCAGGAAGTGCTGCGCGAGCAGGAGCACGTCGTCGCCGCGCTCGCAGAGCGGCGGCAGGTGGATCTCGAGCCCCCGCAACCGGTAGTAGAGGTCGCTGCGAAAGCGCCCCTGCTCGACCGCCTGGGCGAGATCGACCTTGGTGGTCGCGACGACGCGCACGTCGACCGCGACCTCCTGCTCGGCGCCGACGCGCTGCACCACGCCCTCCTGCAGCACGCGCAGCAGCTTCACCTGCAGATCGAGCGACAGGTCGTCGACGTCGTCGAAGAGCAGCGTGCCGCCATGCGCCTGCTCGAACACGCCCTTGCGGCGCTGCCCCGCCCCGGTGAACGCCCCACGCTCGTGGCCGAAGAGGGTGCTCTCGGCGAGCTCGCGCGGGATGGCGCCGCACGCGAGGGCGACGAAGGCGGCGCTCTCGCGCGGGCTCTCGGCGTGCAGGGCGCGGGCGACGAGCTCCTTGCCGGTGCCGGTCTCGCCGGTCACGAGCACCGGCGTGTGGTGGCTGGCGAAGAGGCCGATGCGCTCGCGCACGTGCAGCATGGCGGCCGCGCGGCCGATGAGCCCGCTCGGTGGCGCCTCGTCGAGCAAGGCGCGCAGCCGCGCGAGCTCGAGCCGGGCGTTGCGCGCCGCGAGCAGGCGCTCGAGCCGCACCCGGAGCTCCGCGAAGCGGAACGGCTTGGTCAGGTAGTCCGCGGCGCCGTGCTGCATCGCCTGGACGGCCGTCTCGACGGTGCCGTAGGCGGTCATGAGGATCACCTCCACCGCCGGGAAGCGGGCGCGGATCTCGGCGAGCAGCCCGAGGCCGTCCGCGCCGGGCATGCGCAGATCGGAGAGCACGAGGTCCCAGCGCGCCGCCTCGAGACGGGCGAGCGCCTCCTCGGAGCCGCTCGCAGCCTCGGCCTGGTAGCCGGCCTCGGTCAGCTGAACCACGGTGGTCTGGCGGCTGATGCGCTCGTCGTCGACGACGAGCACGCGGAAGGTACCCGTCATGGCCGAGCTCCGTCCGCGGCGGCCACCGCGGGCACGAGCAGGCGCACCCGGGTGCCGCGGCCGGGCGCGCTCTCGATCTCGACCGCCCCGCCGTGCTCCTCGAGGATGCGCTTGGCGATGGCGAGCCCGAGGCCGGTGCCCTCGCCGATCGCCTTGGTCGTGAAGAACGGATCGAAGACCCGCGCGAGATCGTCCGCCGCGATGCCGCTGCCCGAGTCCTCCACCGTGATGCTGATCCGGTCGCGCGCAGGGTCGCTGGCGCGCACGCCGATGCGGATGCTGGCGCCCTCCGCGGACGCGTCGACCGCGTTGTCGAGCACGCTCACGAGCGCCTCGTTCAGGCGGTTGGCGTCGACCTCTGCCTCGACCGGTCCGTCGTGCTCGACCGCGAACGCGACCTTGCGGGCGCTGGCGCGCAACGACACGAGGCGCACGGCGTCCCCGGCGAGCTCGCCGAGGTCGGTCGGGGCGCGGGTGAGCGGCTGCTCGCGGGTGAGGGCCAGGAGGCGCCGCGTCACCACCTCGATGCGCGCGAGCCCCTCGCCCATGAGCCCGAGGGTCGCGCGCCCGGTGCTGTCGCCCGGCACCTGCGCCTCGAGGATGTCGACGCAGTTGATGAGGCCGTGCAGCGGGTTGCGGATGCTGTGGGCCACGCCCGCCGAGAGCTCGCCGATGCGCGCCAGCCGCTCGCGGGACACGGCGAGCCGCTCGCGGTCGCGGCCCTTCTTCTCGGCCGCGCGCCGCCCCTCCGCGACCGATTGCACGAAGTACACGGTCCCGAAGAGCACGAGCAGGTAGGACAGCGAGTACGCCGCGACGAGGGGCGGCGAGCGCAGGTACGGATCGAGCTCGGTCTGCACGAGCGGATCGCCCTGCTCGAGCAAGAGCGGGTGATGGCGGATGGCGCCCAGGGTCTCGGCGATGACGGTGCCGAGGTGGACGGCCGCCGTCAGGGCCGCGAGCCCGAACGCCAGCCGGCGCCGCAGCAGCATGCCACCGAGCGCCATGTGGAACACGAACAGGACGGCGAAGGGGTTCTCGACGCCGTCGCTCCAGTGGAGGAGCGCCGCCAGGGCGAGGACGTCGACGAGCAACTGGGCGAAGACGGAGAGCTCGAGCGCCGCGATCGTGGTTGGACGGCGCGACGGGCGACGCCACCACCACCACCAGCCGACGTTCACGGCGCCGAGCGCCATCGCGATGGACAGCAGCGGCAGCGCCTGCGACGCGATGCCGCGCCACAGCGCGAGCCCGACGACGAGGCCCACGCTCCCGACGGCCACCCAGCGCATCCGGATGAGCCAGGCGAATCGCTCGGCGAGGTGCTCGAGATCCTCCTGCGCGTCGGGAGGGGTGGCGGGATCGGCCGTGCTCACCACGAGGAGCCTAGCGGAAACGTCGAGCCGCCGCCCGCGACGCACGCCGGGCACGGCGGAGCGCCAGGGCAGCCCGGGGCGCAGCGGGGGAGCAAGGCCCATCGCTCGGCGACTTGCACCGGACGTGCCGACCCGGCCGGGAGGCGCGGACCGCCGCGGCGGCCGGCGTGGAGCCACCCCGCGTGCCGATGGCTCGGCGTGCCGTGCCGAAGTCTCGGCACGCGACCCGGTGCTCGGCCGACCCAGGCGCCGCGAGCCCCGTCGTTCGCGTCCGGCACGCCGCTTGCGAAGACCCCCGCGGGCGGCCGAGGCTGCACCACCGAACGGCACCGTTCGCCCAGCGTTTCCGGTCGAGACCTCGTCGTCACCACCGACACGGGGGGGCCCCCTCCGCGCAGTCGTCGTTGTCCACGCGGAGGGGGCCGTTGTTTCACCGGCCCGGCCCAGGCCGTCGACGCCATGCCGGCTGCCGGGAGACCGGGCTTCGCCTCGCGACGCGTGTGCCCACGGCTACGCGTGCAGCAGCCACTGGCCCGTGGCCGCCATCCCGAGGACGACGAGCCACGGCGGGGCCCTGTGCTCGAGGAGGCCGAAGGCCACGAGCGCGGCGACCACGTCCCGCTGGTCGCGGACGCCCTCCGTGAACACCGGGTTGTAGAGCGCCGCCAGGAGCACGCCGACGACGGAGGCGTTCGCCCCGGCGAGCGCGGCCTGGGCCCAGCGCTTGGCGCGGAGGCGGTGCCAGAACGGCAGGGCGCCTCCGACGAGCAGCCACGCAGGCAGGAAGATCGCGAGCAGGCAGAAGAGGCCGTGGAGCCACCCCGGCGCGCCGGAGCTCATCGCCGCGCCAAGGTAGGCCGCGAAGGCGAACAGGGGGCCCGGAAGCGCCTGCGCGGCACCGTAGCCCGCGAGGAACTGGTCGTCCGTGAGCCAGCCGTGGGGGACGACCTCCGTGCGCAAGAGGGGCAGCACGACGTGACCGCCGCCGAAGACGAGCGAGCCGGAGCGATAGAACCCGTCGAAGGTCGCCACGGCTCGGTTCTCGGTCGCGGATCTGAGCGCGGGCAACGCGACGAGCAGCGCGACGAAGACCACGAGCGCGGCTGCCGCGGCGACGTGGTGTCCGCGACCGCGCTCCGGCGGAGGCCGGGCCGCAGTCGTGATCGTGTGGCGGTAGAGGCCGAAGCCCGCGAGGCCGCCAGCGGCAAGGACCGCGATCTGCGTCACGGCGCCCGGCACCGCGAGCAGCACGGCAGCCGACGCGAGGCAGAGCGTCACCCGTGCCCGATCGGTGCAGAGCTTCTTGCCCATGCCCCACACGGCCTGCGCCACCACGGCCACGGCGGCGAGCTTCAGCCCGTGGAGCCATCCCGCACCGTGAAGGTCGCCGAAGGCATCGACGCCGTACGCGAAGCCGATCATCGCGAGCGCCGACGGGAACGTGAAGCAGGCGGACGCGAGGAGCGCTCCCGCGAGGCCCGCGCGCTGCATGCCGAGCGCGAACACGACCTGACTGCTCGCCGGGCCGGGCAGGAACTGGCAGAGCGCGACGAGGTCGCCGTAGTGTGCGTCGTCGAGCCACTGGCGCTTCACGACCAGCTCGGCGCGAAGGTAGCCGAGGTGGGCGATCGGTCCTCCGAAGGAGAGGCAGCCGAGCTTCAGGAATACCCAGGCGACCTCGGCGAGGCCACCCGGCGTGGCCCGGTGCGGCTCGACGGGCGCCGTGTCGCCCTGCCGAGCGGGCCTGGCGGCATCGTCGGGCAACTCTGCGGGAGTCACGCGCGCCCTCCGCGCGCCTCGCGCGCGCGCACGACCTCCTCGTGGAGCTCGGCGACCTCGCGCCGCAGCTCGCGGAGCAATCGCTTGCCTGCGGGCGTGATGCGGAAGGTCTGCCGCGCACGCGGGTGAGCTGCCGCGCCGGCGCGTCGGAGCCAGCCGTTCTGCTCCATGCGCGCGAGCGCCGGGTAGAGGGTGCCCGGACTCAGGCTGTGGCCGT
>JADLAB010000594.1 GCA_020848455.1 Polyangiaceae bacterium | reverse complement strand
GCGGGGGCGCGCCGGCCGCGCCGGCCCGCCGTCCGCCGCCGTGCCCGCGCCCGCCTGGCGGGCCTGCTCCGTGTGCGGGAGGTCCACGCCCTCGGCGCGCCGGGTCGGCGGTGCCTCCTCGCCGGCGGCCGCCGCCACGACGGCGGGGCCGTCGGCCTCCGCGCGCGCGCCCTCGGTGGCCGGCGCGTCGTCGGGCGTGGCGCGAGGGGCGGTCGGCGGCGGACTGCCGGGCCCCGGCGCCGGGGCGCGCGAAGGCGCGGCGACCGAGGGCGGCCACTCGGCCGGCTCGGCCGGGGCGTCGCGGCCCGCGGGCACGGCCGCGTCGAGCGCGGCGACGAGCGCCGCCGCGTCCTCGTACCGCTCGTTCGGGTCCTTGTGCAGCAGCTTGCGCACGATGCCCTCGAGCGCCGGCGGAACCGTGACGCCGGGCGCGCGCTCGCCGATCGGCGGAACGGGATCGTGGACCTGCTGGGCGAAGAGCTCGGCCTGCGATTGGGCCGCGAACGGGTGCCGCCCCGCGAGCATCTCGTAGCAGATGACGCCGAGGGCATAGAGATCCGAGCGCGCGTCGACGAACTCCATGCCCCGCGCGGACTCCGGCGCGAGGTAGGCGACCGTGCCGAAGATCATGCCGTGCACGGTGAGGCGCTGCTCCTCGTGCTCCTCGGTGGGCAGCGTCGAGAGCCGCGAGTCGTCGACCTTCGCGAGGCCGAAGTCGACGACCTTCACGAAGTCGTCGGCCCCGACCATCACGTTGCCCGGCTTCAGGTCGCGGTGCACGATGCCGCGCTGCTGGATCGCCGAGAGCGCGACGGCGATCTGGCGCGCGATGCGCACGGCGCGCTCGGGCGCGAGGGGCGCCTCGACGTCGATGAGCCTGCGCAGCGGCTCGCCGCGCACGTACTCCATGACGAGGTAGCGCGAGCCGTCGTCGAGCGCGCCGAAGTCGGTGGCGCCCGCGACGTTCGGGTGAGACACCTGGCCGCCCGCGAGCGCCTCGCGCTCGAAGCGCAGCGCGAGCTCGTCGTGGCCCGCCACGTCCGGGTGGAGCACCTTGACCGCCACGCGCTTCTTCAGCCTGACGTGGCGCGCGAGGTACACCGTGCCCATCGCCCCCTTGGCGAGGACGCGGTCGACGAGGTACCGACCGTCGATCGTGCGGCCGACGAGCGCGTCGTGCCGCTGTGTGCCTCGGTCTTCGTCCATGCCCGACCAGGTGCCGGTCTGCGAGCCCGCACGGCCCGCGTGCCGCCGCCGCACGCACTCTCCTTGCCTCGTCGGCGCCTGCGAGCTTCGAACCTGCCACCGCCGAAGCCGGCCCTCAAGCCCGACCGCGCGCCACCCCCTTTCGCGCCGCGCGCCCGGCGGCGGGATGGGGGGCGCGCTCGCCCGAGACGGGCTAACCTGATCCGCCATGCGCTGCGTGAAATGCGAAGGTGAGATGGCCGAAGTCCACGCCGGCGGGCTCGTGCTCGACCGCTGCGGCACGTGCCACGGACTCTGGTTCGACCGACGGGAGCTCTCGACCCTGCTCGACCTCTACCGGCTGGGCGAGGCCATCCCCCACAGCCTGCCGAATCCGAGCGCCCAGCGGGTGGAGCACGTGATGGGCGTGTGCCCGCGCTGCGACATCGCGCTCGAGCGGAGCGAGACGGTCGCCGTGCCCGGGCTGCACTGGGACACCTGCAGCCGCTGCGCGGGCGCCTGGCTCGACGGCGGGGAGCTCGCCGAGGCGGCGGCCGATCCCGACGCGGCCGCGGCCCTCGGCTTCTTCGCCAAGCTGCCCTGAGCGCGAGCGGACGATGGCCAGGCCTGCCGCGCGACGTGGTACGTTGGCGCCATGCCTGAGGGTGCTCGGACCGCGCCATGGGCCCTCGCCGTGGCGCTCGCCGTCGTGGGGCTCGGCGCGTGCTCGCTCGACACCACGGGCACGCTTCGCGGCACCACGAGCGGCCAGGCGGGCGCGGGCGCCGCGGCCGGCGGCGCGGGCGGCGGCGGAGGCCTCGGCTCCGGCGGCGCGGCCGGCGTCGCGTCCGCGGGTGGCTCGGCGGGCGTCGCGGGCGGCGGGGGCGGCGGCGGCGTCGGGGGCGCGCCGCCCCTGTGTCCCGACGGGCAGGTGGCTGCGAGCGAGGAGTGCGACGACGGCAACGGGATGCCCGACGACGGCTGCTCCAACTGCCAAGTGGACGACGGCTTCGAGTGCAGCGGCGCGCCGAGCGTGTGCGTCGTCATCCCCGCAGAGGTCGTCGTGGTCGGGCCGGGCCTCGGGCTGTCGATCAACGACACGGCCAACCACTACGACGGCTCGCTCGCCACGATGGACTGCGTGACCGTGCCCATCCTGGACCTCGGGCACCACGTCATCCAGGCGGTCGAGCTGGAGGTCGCCGTCGCGCACCCCTACGTCGGCGACCTCATCATGAAGGTGGTCAGCCCGAACGCCACGGCGGTGCTCACGGTGTTCAACCGCCCGGGCGTGGCCGAGGCTTCGGACGACTACAACGAGAGCCCCAACGGCGACGACTCGGACCTCGACCCGGCCTACCCGATCCGCTTCCGCGACGGGGCCCCGGCCAGCGCCGAGGACATGGGCAAGGACATCGGCGGCTCCTCGGTCGTGTGCCGCGACGACACCCGCTGCGATTGCCATCCCAGCCCCGGCACCGGTCCCGGCACCGCCCTGGCCGACTTTCGGGGCCTCGAGGCGGTGGGCGACTGGCGGGTCTGCTTCGCCGACGGGGACGACGTCGACGAAGGCACGGTCGATCGCGTGACGCTCAGCGTGCTCGCGTGGTGACGAGCGCGCGCCGCGGCGTGCGCGCGAAGCGCACGCCGCGAGCCGCACGGGCCCGGGCGGGCCGGTCGCGCGCTACGCCAGTGCGTCGATGATCGCGTTGAGGGTCGCGCTCGGGCGCATGGCCCGGGCGGTCTTCACCGGGTCGGGCTGGTAGTAGCCGCCCATGTCGACGGGCTTGCCTTGCGCGCCGAGCAGCTCGGCGTTGATCTTCGCCTCGTTGTCGGCGAGCGCCCTCGCAACGCCCGCGAAGCGCGCCGCGAGCTCCCCGTCCTTCGCCTGCGCTGCCAGCGCCTCGGCCCAGTACATGGCCAGGTAGAAGTGGCTGCCGCGGTTGTCGATCTGGCCCACCTTGCGGGCCGGCGACCGGTTGTTGTCGAGGAACTTGCCGATGGCCTGGTCGAGCGTCTCGGCCAGGAGCGTCGCGCGCTCGTTGTGGAAGGTGGCGCCGATGTGCTCGAGCGAGGCCGAGAGGGCCGAGAACTCGCCGAGCGAGTCCCACCGCAGGTAGCCCTCCTTCTGGAACTGCTGCACGTGCTTCGGGGCCGAGCCGCCGGCGCCGGTCTCGAACAGCCCGCCGCCCGCGAGCAGCGGCACGATCGACAGCATCTTGGCCGAGGTGCCGATCTCGAGGATGGGGAACAGATCGGTCAGGTAGTCGCGGAGCACGTTGCCCGTCACCGAGATGGTGTCCTGGCCCTTGCGGATGCGCGCGAGCGAGTACTTCATCGCCTCGACCGGGGCCAGGATGCGAATCTCGAGGCCCTTCGTGTCGTGGTCCTTCAGGTAGGTCTCGACCTTGGCGATCACCTGCGCGTCGTGGCGGCGGTTCCGATCGAGCCAGAACACGGCCGGCGCGCCCGTCGCGCGGGCGCGGCGGACGCACAGCTTGACCCAGTCGCGGACGGGAATGTCCTTGGTCTGGCACGCGCGGTAGATGTCGCCCGCCTCGACCTTCTGCTCGAGCAGCGTCGCGCCCGTCGCCTCTTCGACGACGCGGATCGTGCCGGCGCTCGTGGCGACGAAGGTCTTGTCGTGCGAGCCGTACTCCTCGGCCTTCTGCGCCATGAGGCCGACGTTCGGCACGCTGCCCATCGTGGCCGGATCGAGCGCGCCGTGCTCCCGGCAGTCGTCGATGATGGCCTGGTAGATGCCCGCGTAGCAGCGGTCGGGGAGCATCGCCTTCGTGTCGGCGAGCTTGCCGTCCGGGCCCCACATCCTGCCCGACTCGCGGATCACGACCGGCATCGAGGCGTCGACGATGATGTCGTTCGGCACGTGCAGATTCGTGATGCCCTTGTCCGAGTCGACCATCGCGAGCGCCGGGCGGGTCGGGTACACGGCCTTGATGTCGGCCTCGATCTGCGCCCTCTGGTCGGCCGGCAGGGCCTGGATCTTCGCGTAGAGGTCGGCCAGGCCGTTGTTCGGGTCGACGCCGAGCTTCGCGAAGGTGGCGGCGTGCTTCGCGAAGACGGGCTCGAAGAAGACGCTCACGGCGTGGCCGAACATGACCGGATCGGAGATCTTCATCATCGTGCACTTGAGGTGCAACGACAGCAGCACGCCGCTCTTCTTGGCGTCCTCGATCTGGGCCGCGTAGAACCGGCGCAGCGCGCCGGCGCTGAGCACCGAAGAGTCGAGGATCTCGCCGGCGAGCAGGCCGAGCTTCTTCTTCAGGATGGTGACCGTGCCGTCGGCGGCGACGTGCTCGAAGCGCACCTCGGTCGCCTTCGGGACCGTGACCGAGGTCTCGGTGCCGTAGAAGTCGCCGCCGTCCATGTGCGCGACGTGCGTCTTCGAGGCCTGGCTCCAGGCGCCGAGCTTGTGCGGGTGCTTCTTCGAGAACGCCTTCACCGACAGCGGCGAGCGGCGGTCCGAGTTGCCCTCGCGGAGCACCGGGTTGACCGCGCTGCCGAGCACCTTCGCGAAGCGCGCCTGCAGGGCCTTCTCGGCGTCGTCCCTCGGGCTCTCCGGGTAGTCCGGCACGTCGTAGCCGTGCTCCCGGAGCTCCTTGATGGCCGCCCTGAGCTGCGGGATCGAGGCCGAGATGTTGGGCAGCTTGATGATGTTGGCCTCGGGCTTCTGCGTGAGCTCGCCGAGCTGCGCGAGGCAGTCCGGGACGCGCTGGGCGGCGCTCAGCTTCTCGGGAAAGTTGGCGAGGATGCGCGCCGCGAGCGAGATGTCGCGCGTCTCGACGCTGACGCCCGTGCCCTTCGTGAAGGCCTGGACGATCGGCAGAAACGAGTACGATGCCAGGGCGGGCGCCTCGTCGATCTGCGTCCAGATGATCGTCGACGTCGTGGTGTTCATGGCCTCTCCTTCGAGCGCTCGCTGCTGCGCTTGCGGGGTTGATTTGTGCAAGCGTTTTCGCTACTTACAGCGGCGAGCCACCCTTAGTCCCGCGCCGTCGCCGCGGCAAGTCGCGCAACACGGCGGGGCGGGCCGAGCCGCGGGCCCGTCGTGGCTCGGGCGCGCGAGAGCGCGCGCACGATCGCGCACTTGCGAGGGCCGAGCCGAATGCGAGGCGGCAGCGCTTGCACCGGTCCGGAAATCGGTTATAAGACGGCGCGCTGACGTTCGACGCGTACGAAGACGCCGACTCTCGATTCTCGGGATCGCTCATCCTCCGCTGCGACATCACGCTCGAATCGAGAAGACATCATGGGTAACCGGCTCTACGTAGGCAATCTCTCTTTCCAGTCGAACGCGGACACGCTGCGCGACGCTTTCTCGCCCTTCGGCGAGGTCACGGACGTGCACCTCGTGTCGGACCGCGACAGCGGTCAGTCGCGCGGCTTCGGCTTCGTCACCATGGGCACGCAGGAGGCCGCTCAGAAGGCCATCGCGTCCATGAACGGCGCGACCGTCGACGGGCGCTCCCTCAAGGTCAACGAGGCCGAGGAGCGCACCGGTGGCGGCGGCCGTCGTCCGGGCGGCGGCGGCGGTGGCGGCGGCGGCCGTCGCTACTGAGCGACCGGCCCGAGTGGAGCCCCGCCTCGCGAGAGCGAGCGCGGGGCTTCGCGTTTTTGTGGCCCGCGACGCGGCAGCGGGCAGGGCTCCGGGCGGTCACTCCTGGCAGGCGAACCAGTCGTAGGGGTTGCTCTTGTCCCAGCAGCAGCTCTGGTTGCCGGTGTTCTGCGTACCGAGCGTGCAGGCGCCCGTCGCCGGCTCGCAGAACGAGCAGGCGTTCTGCCGGAACGCCGCGAAGGCGCTCCCGTCGTGGCCGGCGCAGCAGCTCGGGTCGCCCACCGCCACGGTGTAGCCGCCGATCGTGCCGAAGCCGGTCACGAGCCCGTGCACCTGGACCCAGGTGACCGCCTGGTCGAGGCTCCACGCGAAATCGACGAGCTGCTGGGCGTCCTGCTGCGAGGTCGGCCGCCACCAGGCGAGGCCGTGGCTCTGACAGAAGTTCGTGTAGAGCGCGAGGTCCACGCACGGGCCGGGCGTCTTCCAGATGTGAACGAGGCGACCGTCGGACGCGTAGCTCGCGAACACGCCCGTGAGGTCGACGTTGGTGCAGCTGCCGCCGATGCACTGGGGCGCGCCGGGTCCGCACGGCGAGTCGCATCCGCTGCAGTGGCTCGGGTCGCTCGAGAAGTCGGCCTCGCAGCCGTCGCCGGGCACGCCGTTGCAGTCGCCGAAGCCGAGCTCGCAGTCGCCGACGCCGCACACCCCGCCCGTGCAGCCCGCCGTGCCGTTCACCACGGGCGGACACACGTTGCTGCAGCCGTTGCAGTTCTGGGGGTCGGCGTCCGTGTGGGTCTCGCAGCCGTCCGCGGGCCCGCCGGTGCAGTCGCGGAAGCCGTTGGCGCACTCGATGCCGCAGGTCGCCCCGGCGCAGGTCGCGCTGGCGTTCGGAGCGCCGGGGCAGACGTTGGTGCAGGTCCCGCAGTGGGTGGGGTCGCTCCACGTGTCGATGCAATCGACCCCGCAGGGCGTCAGGGCGCCGCACTGGAGCACGCACGCGCCCTGCACGCACTGCTGGTCGCCCACACACGCGGTGGCGCAGTCGCCGCAGTGAGCCGGGTCGCTCGCCGTGTCGACGCAGGCGCCGCCGCACAGCTCCGCGGGTGCGCTGCACGTCGGCGCCCCACCGCCGCCCGGCTGCACCTCGGACGGTGCGTTGGCGACGGAGCAGGCAGCGACGGCGGCGAGCGCGAGCGGAACGGCGAAGGGAGCACGCATCGCCGGTGATGCTCGCAGGAACGAGCGGTTGGCGCAACGAGCGGCGCGAGCACGCGCCGCTCGTCGCCGTCACGGGGCGACGCCCGGCTCCCCGCAGCGCTCGTCGGGCACGCCCTCGACCCGGAACCACTCGACGGAGCCGGGCGTCGGCTCGCGCCGGTCGAAGCAGGGACCGAAGGCATGGCCCGGCGGTGAGGGGGGCTCGCCGCGCCGGATGACGGCGTCGAAGCGCTCGGCCCCGGCCGGCCCGAGCTCGGCCTCGACGCGCGCGCGGAACGCGCTCTCCGGCAGCTCGGCGTAGCCCGCCGCGTTCCGCGGTGCGGTCCGGGCCTGGTGCAGCAGCTCGCGCATCACGAGGTCGAGCGAGCGCTTGCCCCCGGACGCTCGCCGGATCGCGGCGTCGAGCTCCGCGGCGTAGAGCGAGCCGCGCCAGTAGGGCACGCGCCCGATCACGGGGTCGCCGATCCCGCGGTCCAGCGCGTCCTCCATCGCCCGGTTGGAGGCGCCCCGGTGGGGGCTCTCGTGGAGCGACGTCCACGTGCGGTTGAGCTGCTGCAGGAACTCCGCCGGCGGCAGGAGCCCGGCGCGGAGCGGCACGACGCGCGAGTAGTGGACCGTGAACCCCTCGGACAACCAGTACCCGCTCACCCCGTCCGCGTCGCGAATCCACAGCCGGACGCCGACCCAGTGGTGCAACAGCTCGTGGGCGAGGTGATCGCGCATGCGCGCATCCCACTTCGCCTCCGGTCCCGCGACCGAGGTGTAGCCGTAGGCGTTCCCGCCCCCGGTCACACGCGTCGTCAGCTCCGGAAGCACGCGCATGAACGCGTAGAACGGCGTCGGGTCGTCGTCGCCGAAGGCCGCGCGCTCGGCGACGAGCACGGCGGCGGCGTAGCGGGCGGCGGCGCGCGTGTCGAAGGCGAAGCGGCCGATGAACGCGAAGGAGACGTGGAGCTTGCCCTCGTCGATGGTCACGAGCTCGGGGCGCGCGAGGAAGAAGCCCGCCTGGCGCAGGGCGTCGGGCGGGGCGACGAGCGCCGGCGGACTCGGGCCCGGACCGAGCGCGCTCAGCGGCACGAGGTCGGGCTGGCACGAGGCGACGGCCCAGCGGACGCGCAGCGTGCGCTCGGCGGCGATCGACGGCGCGACGAGGAAGCCGTCCGCCGTGCCCCCCAGGCCGTGCTCGTCGTGGCGGAGGCCGAACGGCGCTCCCTTGTCCGACGTCGCGATCGAGCGTGCCCGATAGCGCAGCGTCAGCGTGCCCGCAGCCGGTCGCGTGGCCTTCACGAACAGGCGTCGCTCCTGGTCGGCCGGATCGGGACCCTCGGAGAGCGCGTAGGGCAGCTCGCCCGCCGCGTCCGACAGCGCGAGCCCGAGCACGCGCTCGCGCGCCGGGGGGGTGCCGTTCTCGGGGTCGGCGATCCGGAACACCGGGGGCTCGGCGCTCCACGGCTCGAGCGACACTTGCACGTCGAGCGCCGTCGGCTCGCCGTCGGCTCCGCACACCGGCGCGAGGACGAAGTCGATCGGCGGCGGCGGGGCGGGAGGCGAGGGCTCGGGCGCGCGGGGCGTCGGCTCCGCGACCGTCGCAGGTACGGGTGGGGCGCAGCCGCAGAGGTTCGCGAGGCACAGCGCCAGCGGCGCCGTCGATCTGGCGGCCCGTTCGAGCAAGCTCGGCATCGGCGCATCGTACACCGTGTCACGCGCACGGCGCGGCGCCGACCCACGCCTCACGCGACGGCCGTGACCGCGTCCGGGCGCGGGGGCAGCATGCTCGGGACGGCCGAGAGCTCGCGCAGCAGTCTGCCGAGGCGCTCCGCGCCGGCCGGGGCGCTCGAGCCCGGGACGGCGTCGAGTGCGTGGAGCATCTCGGTGGCCCGCGCGAAGCGCTCGGCCGGCTCGCGCGCGAGGGCGCGCGCGAGCCACGCGTCCCAGGCGGGGTCGAGGTCGGGGCGCAGCGCGCTGATGGGCACGATCGGCGCACCGAGCAGGGCAGCGAGCGACGCCGCGTCGCTGTCGGAGGCGAACAGCGGCCGCTGCGCGAAGAGCTCCCACGCGATGACGCCGAGCGGGAACAGATCGGCGCGCGCGTCGAAGGGCTCCGCGCGTGCCTGCTCGGGCGCCATGTACCCGGTGTGCCCGTCGACGTGCTTGGTGAGCGAGGCGGCGGCGTCGGACAGGCTGCGCGCGATGCCGAAGTCGGTGATCTTGACCTCGCCGGTGCGCGACACGAGCACGTTCGGCGGGCACAGGTCGCGGTGCACGACCCGCAGCGGGCGTCCGTCCGGGTCGCGAGCGCCTTCGTGTGCGTGGGCGAGCGCCAGGAGCAGCTCGCGCAGCACGTGGCCGACGAGCTCCGGGGGCAGCTCGAGCCCGGCGTTGCGCACGCGCCGCATCAGCGCACCGAGCGTGATGCCCTCGACGTACTCGAGCACGAGGAAGTACGAGTCGTCGATGCGCCCGAAGTCGAGCACCTGCACGATGCCCGGGTGCGCGAGGCACGCGGACAGCCGCGCCTCCTCGCGAAACGCAGCCACGAAGCGCGGCGTCGCCGCGAGGTGCGGGTGCACGCGCTTGACGGCGACGCGCCGCTCGAAGCCGCCCTCCGGGCAGTAGAGCGCCTCGTACACGACGCCCATGCCGCCCTGCGCGATCTCGCGCGTGAGCCGGTACTTGCCGAAGAGGTCCTGTGCGCGCACGTGGCTCCCGGCGCGACCGATGGCGCGCCGCAGGCCGCGCGCGAGCATGGCGGACAAGGCGCCGGCGAGCAGCATCGTGAAGGCGCGGCTGAGCTGCATCCAGGGCCCGGCGAAGAGCAGCTCGCCGCCGTCGGCCGGCAGCTCGGGATGCAGCAGAGCGAGGTAGAGCGTGGGCAGCGCCAGCGCGCCGATCGCGCCGTGGATCAGGCAGGCGCGCGGGCGCAGGCGCGCGAGCGACAGGATGACGAGCGCGAAGAACAGGCTCGGTGGCACCCACGACGCGAGCGCGTAGAGCGGGCCCTGGCGCAGCGCCGTGATGACGAAGGCGACCCAGGGCATGGCCGCCTCGACGAGCGTCCCGACGACCCGCAGCTTCGGGCCGACGCGCCCGCGGCTGAGGGCGTGCCCGAAGGCGAAGAACCAGAGCGCCAGCGGCGCGCCGAGCGCCGCGAGGCCGAGACCGAGCGGCGCCGAGAGCGTGAGGCCGATCACCAGGCCGAGCGCGGTGCTGGCGAGCGCCATCAGCGACAGCACGTGCGAGGCCACGCGCTCGAGCCGCGCGAGCTCGGCGTCGAGGGCGGCGCGCATGGGGGCCGCCGCGCCCGCGGACGACTCCTGCACCGGGGACGCGTACCCGTGCGCAGGCACCGGGAGGTCCGGCGCGGACCTTCGGGGCGCTGCCGGCGTGGACCGCATGGGACTCAACCGGCCCA
Organism: Polyangiaceae bacterium; assembly: GCA_020848455.1. Lineage (GTDB taxonomy): Bacteria > Myxococcota_A > Polyangia > Polyangiales > Polyangiaceae > JACRDA01. The sequence continues at coordinate 16,521 of JADLAB010000594.1, read as the reverse complement.
TGTTACCTCACGGGGGCGCCGGCGGCGCGCCTCGACGCGGGGCAGTTGCGCGGCGGCGCCAACGTGTGAAGATGGAAGGGCCGTGCCGCGCACGCGGGCGACCGAGGAGCCGCATGTCGGAGCGCTACGACGTGGTCGTCATCGGGGGCGGAGTGGTGGGCGCCGCGATCGCGCGCGAGCTGTCGCGCTTCCGCCTGCGCATCGCCCTGCTCGAGCGGCAGGCCGAGGTCGGCTTCGGCACCAGCAAGACCAACAGCGGCATCATCCACCCGGGCCACGACACCTCGCCCGCCACGCTGAAGGGCCGGCTCGTCGTGCGCGGCAATGCGCTCTACGACCGGCTCGCGGCGGAGCTCCACTTCGGGTTCCGCCGCATCGGCCAGCTCAACGTCGCGCTCGAGCCCGCGGACCTCGAGGTCCTGCAACGCTTGAAGGCCCAGGGCGACGCCAAGGGGGTGCCCGGGCTCGAGCTCTGGGATCGGGCCCGCCTGCGCCGCGAGGAGCCGAACCTGTCGCGCGAGCTGTGGGGCGCCCTGCACGCGCCGTCCGCCGGCGTCATCAACCCCTACGAGCTCGTGTTCGCGCTGGTGGAGAGCGCCGAGCGGAACGGCGTCGCGCTCGCCGTGGACTGCCCGGTGACCGCTCTCGCCGCCGATGGCGACGGCCTCGCCGTGCACACCCCGCGGGGCGTGTTCCGCGGTCGCTTCGTCCTGAACTGCGCCGGGGTGGAGTCGGACCGCGTCGCCGCGCTCGCCGGTGCGCAGACCTTCACCATCACGCCGCGCAAGGGCGAGGAGTACATGCTCGACAAGCGCCTCGAGGGGCTCGTGCGGCGCCTCGTCTTCCCCGTGCCGAGCCCGAAGACCAAGGGGACGCTCATCATTCCCACCTTCGACGGCACCATCATGGTGGGGCCCACGGCCGAGGACGTCGAGGACCGCGACGACGTCGCCACGACGGCGCGCGGCGCGGCAGCGGTGTTCGCGTTCGTGCGGCGGCTCTGTCCGAGCATCGACCCGCGCGACGCCATCACCGCCTTTGCCGGACTCCGCGCCGTGGCCGACGGCAACGACTTCGTCATCGGTCCGACGTCGGTGCGCGGCTTCGTGCACGTGGCGGGCATCCAGTCGCCGGGGCTCACCGCGGCGCCGGCCATCGCCGAGCACGTGCGCGACCTCCTCGCGGCCGAGGGGCTCGCGCTCGTCGCGAAGCCCGACTTCGAGCCCGGGGTTCGCGCCCCGGCGCGCTTCGCCCACCTCGCCCCCGAGGTTCAGGAGGCGCTCGCCGCGCGCGACCCGCGCTTCGCGCGCGTGGTGTGTCGCTGCGAGCTCGTGACCGAGGCCGAGATCGACGACGCGGTCGACCACGGCGCGCGCACGCTCGACGGCCTCAAGTTCCGTACCCGCGCCGGGATGGGCCGCTGCCAGGGCGGCTTCTGCACCCCGCGCGCCATGGAGATCCTGGCGCGGCGGCTCGGCGTCCCTCTGCACGCCGTCACCAAGCGCGGCGGCGGCTCGTGGATCGCGCTCCCGATGGGCGCGGAGCAGGAGGCCTGATCGTGCTCGGCCGCATGGAGGGCGACTACGACGTGGTGGTGGTCGGCGGCGGGCCGGCCGGGCTCGCGGCCGCGATCGGCGCGCGCGACGCCGGCGCCGCGCGCGTGCTCGTCGTGGACCGCGAGGACGAGGCGGGCGGGATCCTGCTGCAGTGCATCCACGCGGGCTTCGGCCTGCACTACTTCCAGGAGGAGCTGACGGGGCCGGAGTACGCCGAGCGCTTCGTCGCGCGCGCCCTCGACCGCGACATCGACGTCGTGTGCTCGGCCTACGTCTCGGGCGCGGGCCTCGACAGCGACGGGACCCGGCGCGTCCGCGTCATGCGCGAGGGCCACGGCATCCGCACGGCGCGCTCGCGGGCGATGGTGCTCGCGATGGGCTGTCGCGAGCGCACGCGCGGCGCGGTGCACATCCCCGGCACGCGGCCCGCCGGCGTGCTCACGGCGGGGCTCGCGCAGCGCTTCGTCAACGTGATGGGCCTGCTCCCGGGCCGGCGCGTCGCCATTCTGGGCTCGGGCGACATCGGCCTCATCATGGCGCGCCGCCTGACGCTCGAGGGCTGCGAGGTGGTCGGGGTGTTCGAGCTCATGCCCTTCTCGAACGGGCTCACGCGCAACGTCGTGCAGTGCCTCCGGGACTTCGGCATCCCGCTGCACCTGTCGACCACCGTGGTCGAGATCCATGGCCGGGACCGCGTCGAGAAGATCACCGTGGCGCCGGTGGGCGCCGACCTCGCGCCCGACCTCGCGCGCCGCTGGCAGGTCCCCTGCGACACGCTGCTCCTGTCGATCGGGCTCGTGCCCGAGAACGAGCTGTCGCAGGCGCTCGGCGTCGAGCTCGACGTGGTGACGCAGGGGCCGCGCGTGTCGTCGACGCTCGAGACGAGCCTGCCCGGCGTGTTCGCCTGCGGCAACGTGCTCCACGTCCACGATCTCTGCGACTACGTCACCGAGGAGGCGCTGCTCGCCGGGCGCTTCGCCGGCGAGCTCGCGGGGGGCGTGAAGCGGCCGCGCGACAACATCCGCGTCGTGCCCGGCGACAACGTCCGCTACTGCGTGCCCCACACGCTGGCGCCCGGGCGGGAGCACACGGTCTACCTGCGCTGCCAGCGGCCGCTGCGGCCGGCTGCCATCCGGGTCGGCGACCTCGTGCGGCGCAAGCTCGGCTTCGTCACGCCCGCCGAGATGATCACCTTCCGCATCAAGCCCGATGTCCTCGACCGCTTCCACGGCGAGGCCCGGCGCATCGACCTCCTCGGCGAGCCCGCGGGCGCCCACCTCGCAGGAGCCGAGCCGTGAGCCCCGTGACGACCACGCTCACGTGCATCGCCTGTCCGATCGGCTGCGCGCTGCGGCTGACGCACGAGGGGCGCGACATCGTCGAGCTGGCGGGCGCGACCTGCGACCGCGGCGCGAAGTACGCGGCCGAGGAGCTCGTCGATCCGCGCCGGCAGCTGTCGACCACCGTGGCGGTCGAGGGCGCGCGCGTCCGGCGTCTGCCGGTGAAGGCGACGCGGCCGGTGCCGCGCGACCGCGTGCTCGAGGCCGTCGCGCGGATCCACCGGCTCCGGGTGCGCGCGCCCGTGCGCTCCGGGCAGGTGCTCGTGGAGGATCTGCTCGGCGAGCCGGGCCTCGCGGTCGTCGCGACGCGCTCGCTCGGGCGCGTCGGGCCGTGACACCGCGTCGGCGCGTCGGCGGCGCGCGAGCGCGCCGCGCTCACACGGTGGCGAGCCCGACGCGCATCATGCAGGCCGCCGGGTGCGGCTCGCCCGCGAGCCATCGGCGCCACAGGTCCTCGCCGGAGCAGTCCTCGCACGTCGTGAAGCCCGCGCGCCGCACGCGCTCGAGCGCCGTGTACGGGGCGAAGCTCGCGCTCGCGAAGGTGAAGGCCACGCGCGTCCCGGGCCCGCCCACGCGGGCCATCAGGGCCAGGCTCCTGTCGATCATCGCTGCGTCGATGTACCCGACGACGCCCTCCCAGACGAAGATCGCGCCTGCGCCGCGGCGGAAGCCGGCCTCGGCGAGCGACGCCTCGAGGTCGAGGTCGAAGTCGGGCGCCGCGAAGTCGCACGCCACGTGCGCGACGTGCGCGGGCAGGCTCACGCCGCCCGCGGCGAGCAGCGCGCGCTTGCGCTCGAGCTGCGCCGGGAAGTCGACCTCGAAGACCGCGACGCCACCCGCCCTGATCTCGGGCATGCGCAGGCCGCGCGTGTCGAAGCCCGCGCCGAGCAGCACGAGCCGTTCGAGCCCCGCGGCGATGGCAGCGCGGACGGCGTCGTCGAGGAAGCGGGTGCGCAGCCGGACCCCGTCGTGGAAGAACGGCAGAGCGAGGTAGCGCTGGGTGGCCTCCGCCGCGTGCGCGCCGCCCGCGGCGAAGAGCGAGGCGTAGGGGTCCTCGAACAGGCGCTCGGCAGCGGGGCGCGCGGCCTCGGCGGCGCGCACGGCGGCGATCGAGAAGGCGGTGTCCGCGACGGTGACCATCGACCGGAGGCTAGCGCCGCGCCCGGCCCGCGCGAAGGGCCGCGACCCGAGCCGGCTATCCGCCGTCGCCGTGCTCCCAGTCGACCCAGGTCACCCGGTTGTGCTCGAGGTACGTCTTCACGGCCACGCCGACCGTGGGGAAGAAGAAGTCGTGGCCGATCGTGGCCTTCAGCCCGTAGCGCTGGAGGCGATCCTTGACCGGATCCTTGAGCTCGGCGAACGCGAGCTCGACGCCGCGGGCGGCGAGCTCGGTGTCGAGCTCCTGGATCATCTCGGCCGCGGTCGTGTCGACGTCGGTGATGGGCTCGGCGGCGACGACGACCCAGCGCACGCGCTCGCGTGCGTCGTCGACGTTGTCGAGGATGCGCGCGCGGAACGTGTCGGCGTTGGCGAAGAACAGCGGCGCGTCCCAGCGGTAGAGGAGCAGCCCCGGCACCTGGCGCGCGTCCGGGTAGCGCGTGACGTCGTGGTAGCCCTTCACACCCTCGGCGCGGCCGAGCACCGCGTCGTGCGGCCACCACGCGCGGCGCACGAAGTCGAGCAAGGAGACCCCGACCGCGGCGGCGATGCCCGGGATGACACCCAGGGCGGAGACGGCGAGGAACGCGAGCAGCGACAGGACGAAGTCGGAGCGCCGGACGCGGAAGAAGACCGCGAGGGCGCGGAAATCGAAGAGCCGGAGGACGGCGGCGATGACCACCGCGGCGAGCGCCGCCGTCGGCATGTGGCGAATGAGCCCGGGCGCCGCGACGAGCAGGATCACGATGACGAGCGCGCCGACGATGCCGGTGAGCTGGGTCTTGGAGCCGGCCGACTCGGCGACCGGGGTGCGCGAGGAGCTCGAGCACACGGGGAAGCCGCGGAAGAAGCCGCCGGCGAGGTTGGCGATGCCGAGGCCGATGAGCTCGCGGTTCGGATCGACGCGGTAGCCAGCCCGCCCGGCGTAGGTGCGCGACAAGACGCTCGTGTCGGCGAAGGACACGAGCGCGATCCCGACCGCGGCGACGACGAGCTGGCCGACGTCGGACAGGCTCACGTCCGGCAGCGCCGGCAGCGGTACGCCGCGCGGCACGGGGCCGACGACGGCGATGCGCTCCTCGTAGCCGAGCAGGGCGACCGCCGCCGTGGCCAGGACGACCGCGAAGAGCACGCCAGGCAGCTTCGGCGCGACGGCGCGCATGCCGAGGATGAGGCCGAGCGATGCGCCGCCGATCGCCAGCGCCTCGAGCTTGACGCTCCCGGCCGCGATGCCCGCAGCGGCGCCGCCGATGCCGTCGACCACACCGCCTGCGCTCACCGAGAAGCCGAGCAGCTTCGGCAGCTGGCCCACGAGCACCGTGAGCGCGATGCCGTTCATGTAGCCGACGCGGACCGGCTTCGAGAGCAGGTCGGTGAGGAAGCCCGCCCGCGCGAAGCCCGCGCCGATGCACAGCAGGCCCGTCAGGATCGCGAGCAGCGACGCGAGCGACACGGCGCGCTCCGGATCGCCGCCCGACAGATCGACCACGGCCGCGGCGACGAGGGCCGCGAGCGCCGAGTCCGGCCCGAGCACCATGATGCGCGACGGCCCGAACACGGCGTAGGCCACGAGCGGCACGATGGTGGCGTAGAGCCCGGTCACCGCGGGCAGCCCCGACGCGGTCGCGTAACCCATGCCCGCGGGCACGAGCAACGCGGAGAGCACGAGACCGGCCACGACGTCCTTTCCGAGCCAGGCACGGCGGTAGTGGCGCGCCACCCACAGACCCGGCAGCCACGACGCCGCGCCGCGCGCCGGCTGCGGCGGGATGCCGACGCCCGCCGCCGACACGGGGCCCTCCGGCAGGCCCGCGGGCGCCGAGCCGGGCCGAGCGCGCGCGTCGTCGGACATGCTCGAACCCTAGCGGTGACCGGACCGGAGCGGAACCGCGGCGCGCGGGGCACGCCTGCTCAGGGCACGAGCAGCTCGATGCGCCGCCGCACCACCTGCTTGTCGAGCATGAGGCCGCCGCGGTCGAGCTCGCCTCCGAGGCGCAGCTCCACCGTGGGCCCGCCGTGGCGCGGCTCGAAGCGCGCCACGCACGCGAAACCGTGCGCGTCGCTCGTGTAAGCGAGCTGGAAGGGCTGCGTCGCACGCACGCGAAAGCCGAGGCAGCGCCAGCCCGGCGCGTCCCAGTCGGCGGCCGTCGAGGCAAAGGGCAGGGCGGCGAGCCCGGCGGGCACGGGGCGCGCCGAGCGACAGAAGGGGGCGCCGAGCGGGGCGCCCTCTTCGTCCTCGGGGCGGGAGGAGGCGTGGGCGCTGGCCGCCGCCTGCTGGCAGGCCTTCACGGCGTCGCGCGCCGCGTCCTCGGCGGGCTCGAGCTCCCACAGCAGGCGCGCGAACCGCTTCTGGTAGATCGGGACGCAGGCGGCGTGATCGGCCGCGGGCAGGCCGTCCGGCGCCCGCGCCACGGCCTTCATGGCGAGCTCGAGCGCGGCTGCGTCGTCGGGCTCTGCGCGCGGGTCCGCGTAGTAGCGCTCCTCGAGCGCGACCCGCGCGTCGTGCACCCCCGCGAAGGACTGCGCCTCGAGGAGCGCGCAGCGCTCGCGTAGAGCCGCCGTCTCTTCGTCCGTGAGGCGCGGCGGGCCACCACCCGGGTCGGGCACCTCGCGCGCGTCGGGCGGCGCGGGCACGGGGGCCGGCGCGGCGGTGGGCGGTGCCGGCAGCGGGCCGACGGGTGGCGGCGGTGCCGCCGCGCCGCAGCCCGCCAGGCCGAGCCCGAGGCTGAAGCCGAGGATGCGGGGGTCGGGGCCGTTGCGTGGGTCGCGTGCCGACATCCGACCCGTAAGCCACGGAGCGCGGCGAGGCGCAAGGAGGCCGTGCCGGATCCAGGGACTCGCAGGATGGTCTACGATGGTCCAGGCCGTGGTGACGAGCGAGGCGTGCCCATGCCGTCCGTGATGCTCGACGCGCGCCACCTCGGGTCCCGACAGAGCGGTATCGGGCGCTACACGTCGGACCTCTTCCGCGCGCTCGCGCTGCTCCGCCCCGACCTCGCCCTTCGGCTCCTGGTCCGCAAGCCCGGGGACGAGGGGGCTCTGGCCGCGGACCGGGTGGCGCGCTTCGACGCGTGGCCCTACGGCCTGCGCTCGACCCTGCTCCTTCCGCGGTGCCTCGGGCCCGAGCCCGCGGATCTGTTCCACAGCACCTACCACGTGCTGCCGCGGGGCCTCGGCTGCGCGACGGTGATGACCTTGCACGACCTCATCGCCTTCGAGGGCGCGCAGGGGTCGCTCCGCCCCTTCCCCGTGTGGTGCGCCGAGTACGCCTTCTTCCGGGTCGCGATCCCCGAGTCGCTGCGCCGGGCTCACCGGATCGTCGCGGTCAGTCGGGCCACCGCGGACGAGGTCGCGGCGCGCTTCCCGTTCTGCCGCGACAAGCTGCGGATCGTGCACCACGGCGTGAGACCCGAGTTTCGGCCCTGCGACGATCGGCCCGCGGCCGAGCGGCGTGCGGCGGTGCTCGCCGGCCCGGCGCCCTTCGTGCTCGCGCTCGGCGGCCTGTCGCCCAACAAGAACCAGGCCGGCATGCTCCGGGCCTTTGCCGCTGCGCGCGCCGCGAGCCCCACGACGCGCATGGTGATCGTCGCGCGCTACGGCGAGCGCCGGCGCATCGTCGAGCTCGCCAGGCGCCTCGGCGTCGGCGCGCACCTCGTCGTGTTGCCCCACCTCTGCGACCCGGATCTCCGGGCGCTCTTGCACACCGCGACCTGCCTCGCCTTCTGCTCGCGCGTCGAGGGCTTCGGCCTGCCGCTGCTCGAGGCGATGGCCTGTGGCTGCCCGGTCCTCACCTCGAACCGCTCTGCGATGGCCGAGGTGGCGGGCGACGCCGCGCTGCTCGCGGACCCCGACGACGTCGCGGACATGGCCCGCCAGATGCGTCGCATGCTCTGCCTGCCCGATCTGCGTCGCGAGCTCGCGCTGCGCGGGCTCGAGCGCGCCCGCGGCTTCACGTGGCAACGCTGCGCCGCGCTGACGGCCGCGGTGTACGACGAGGCGCTCGGGCTCTAGCTTCGAGCGGAGACGACGAGCGCGTGCAGGGCGGGCACGACCTCGGCCAGAGGACACCCCTCGAGGTGTCGGTAGTAGCTCGTCGCGGCGTGGACCAGGTGCCCCCAGTGCAGGAGGCCCGGCCCGACGGCGGCCGGAAACGCGCCGACGAAGCGCCGCCAGGCGGGCAGCACCTCGGGGGGCGGGGCCTTGGTGAGCACGGCGATGGCGAGCAGCCTCGCGAAGCTCGCCGCGTCGCGCAAGGGCTCGGCGCCCGGCGCGGGGTGGGGCGGACGGCGGCCGAAGACGAGCCCGGGCAGGGCCTCGAGCGCGCCGCCGGCGAGCGCGAGCAACAGCGCCTCGAGGTGCTCGGCCTCGTCGAGGGCCCGGGCGCGGCGACCTAGCTCGAGCAGGGCGGCCTGCTCGGCGCGCGCGGACCCTGCCGGCAGCGCGAAGCCGCCGAGCCGGCACAGCTCGAGGAACGACAGCAGGTGCAGGCACAGCTCGGGCTCGGTCCGGTGTCCGGCCGGGCGCCCCGCGAGGTCGCGGACCACCGCGGGGGCGAGCCCTGCGAGCGGCGCGAGGAAGATGCGCAGGGCACCCGGTCCGAGCAGGGCCGCGCCCTCCGCGAGGGTGCGCATGGCGCCCCACAGCTGGGGCCCGACCGGCTCGTCCGGGTCGATCGCGGGCGCCGAGTCGCGGACGAAGCACAGGTCCTCGATCACGCGCTTGCGCCGACCGGGCACGAGCGACTGCGAGCGGACGAGTTGTCTCCTGGCGAGCACGCAAGCCTACATACGGCGCGCCGCCCGAACTCCTCCCCCCGCGCGTCGCGGCCGTCGCCGCGGACGCCCCGGACCTCAGGCGCGCGCCTCGTCGCGGCTCAGCTGCTCGAGCGTGGCCTCGTCGACCTCCCCCTCGGCCGCCGCGAGGAGCGCGCGCTTGACGGCCGGGTTGGCACAGCCCTCGGCGGCGATGCGCACCCGCTGGCGCAGGTTCTCGTCGCCGGAGCTCGACAGGGCGAGCGCTGCGGCCACGCGCCGCGACGGCGTCACCGCGGCACTCTCCGCCGCCTGGGCCAGATCGAGCGCCTCCACCACGCGCTGGCGGTAGCCCGCCGAGCGCGCCAGGAGCTTCGCGAGGCTCGCGCGCCATTCCGCGAGCGACAGTCCGCCCCGGTCGAGCGCCGCGACGTCGAAGGTGGAGCGCGTCCCGGCGCCCGCCATCGCCTCCCGGATGCGCGCGCACAGGGTCTCGCCCTCGAGGTAGCTCGCCACGCGCAGATCGATCGGGGCCTCGCGGGCGCGCTCGAAGCGCAGGTAGGGGCGGATCGTGGGGCCCTCGAGGGTGACCCGGTGGAGCTCGGAGTAGGGGATGAAGCGGCGCCGCGACAGCGGGCGCTTGAGCTCGATGCCGTCCGTGCCCACCACGACGCGCGTGCTCGGGAAGCGGGCCAAGAGGCCGATGGCGAGGCTCGCGAACACGATGATGCCGAGCACGATGGCCGGCAACGGGTTGTCCCGCCCGGCGCGCACGAAGAACGCCCCGATGAGCAGGGGCACGCACAGGTACGCCGAGGCGACCGCTACACAGCCGATGGTCCGCGGGTGGTCGATGCGCGAGCGGCGCGCGCGCATGGCCACGGCCCGCTGCCGCGCGCCGGCCGCGGCGATGAGGGCGCTCGCCTGCGCGTGGGTGTGGGTCTGGACGTAGACCAGCGACCGGTCGCGCAGCTGCATCACGGCGTACGGCCAGGCGCCGTGCCACTCGATCCAGCCGCCCTCGACCTCGGCCGTCGGGAAGCGGTGGTGGCGCTCGGCCGTGGCGATCTCGAGCTCGCCGGCGCCGACGCGGATCTGACCGGGGTGCCCGCGCTGCTCGGACGGCGGGCGGTGGCGCGCCGCGAGCAGGAACACGGCCGCGGCGAGCGACACGAGGTGCACGAGCCCGAAGGCCACCGCCGGTCCGGCCGCGCCGATCGCGGCGAAGGCGATCGTGCCGGCGAGCGCGGCGGCGCTGCCGACCGCGGCGCCGCGCCCGGCCGCGCGGACGAGCCCCGCGCGCTGCACGAGCACGGCGGCAGTCGGCAGGACGAGCGCTTGGTTCGACACCGTGCCTCAACGTTCTCCGGGCGCGCCGCTCCGTCAAGCGCTCGGACCGCGGCGGGCGGCACCGGCGTGCGGCCGCGCGCGCGGTCAGCCCTTCCAGTGCGGGGGCAGGGTGGTGGCGAAGTAGGGCAGCTCCTCGACGCGCGCCATCCACGCGCTGAGGTCCGGCCCGAGGAGCCGGCCCGCGCGGTGCTGCGGCTGGCGCTCGTCCAGGCGCCTCAGCATGCGCAGGTGCGGGTAGCAGGCGAAGTCGGCGACCGACAGCGTACCGGCGAAGAAGGGCTGGTCGCCGAGCGCCGCGACGAAGCGCGCGATCTCCGGCCCGAGCTCCTGGAGTGCGGCGTGGACCTGGGCGGCGCGCCGCGCGCCCGACGCGTCCCCGCGCAGCCCGAGGGCGAGCAGCTTGCGGACCGCCGGGTAGAGGTAGTGGTCGGCCTCGGCCGCGACGCGGCGCGCGCGCGCCCGGGCGCGGAGCTCGGCCGGCAGCACCGGTCGTTCGGGGTAGCGCTCCTCGAGGTACTCGACGATGGCGCTCGACTCCCAGAGCGCGAAGCCGTCGTCCACGATCGCGGGCACCCTGCCGCGCGGGTTGACCGCCAGGTACTCCGGGCGCGCGAGGTCGCCGGCGTCGAAGGACAGCAGTTTCTGCTCGTAGGGCAGGGCTTTGTGCTCGAGGGTGAGCCAGACTTTCCAGGCGAACGGCGAGCCCGAGCCATAGTAGAAAATGAGTGGCATGAGCGCTCCTCGGCCGTGGGGGGCGTGGCAGCAGCGTAGCAGGACGATGGTGACGTGATCGACGCGAGCGCCCTCACGGCCGTGCTCGGCCCGACCAACACCGGCAAGACCCACCGGGCGGTCGAGCGCATGCTGGAGCACCCGACGGGCATGATCGGGCTGCCGCTGCGCCTCCTGGCGCGCGAGGTGTACGACCGATTGACGGCGCGCATCGGCGAGGCGCGCGTGGCCCTCGTCACGGGCGAGGAGAAGCGCGTGCCGCGGCGTCCGGACTACTGGGTGTGCACGGTCGAGGCCATGCCGCTCTCGGTCGAGGTCGACTTCCTCGCGATCGACGAGGTGCAGCTCGCGGCCGACGCGCAGCGCGGGCACGTGTTCACCGCGCGCCTGCTCGGCGCACGCGGCCGGCGCGAGACGTGGTTGCTCGGTGCCGGGACGATGCGTGGGCTCGCCGCCGAGCTCGTCCCGACCGCACGCGTGCGCGAGTATCCGCGCCTCTCGCGCCTCGGCTTCGCGGGTGCGAGCAAGCTCTCGCGCCTGCCGCCGCGGAGCGCGGTCGTCGCGTTCTCCATCGAGCAGGTCCACGAGCTGGCCGAGCGCCTGTGCGCGCTGCGGGGTGGCGCGGCGGTGGTGCTCGGCGCCCTGTCGCCGCGCACGCGCAATGCCCAGGTCGCGATGTTCCAGGCGGGCGAGGTCGACTTCCTCGTCGCGACGGACGCCATCGGCATGGGGCTCAACCTCGACGTCGATCACGTGGCCTTCGCCGCGCTGCGCAAGTTCGACGGCCACGAGCCGCGCCCGCTCGAGGGCGCCGAGCTCGGGCAGATCGCCGGCCGCGCCGGCCGCTACCTGCGCGACGGCACCTTCGGCACCGTGGCGCCGCTCGAGCTGCCGGACCCCTTCGCCCAGGCGGTGGAGGGGCACCGCTTCGCCCCGGTCGAGCGGCTGTGGTGGCGCAACCCCGACCTCGACACGAGCTCGCTCGCCGCGCTCACGGCCTCGCTGCGGCGCGCGCCCCCGTCGCGGCGCCTGCGCCTCGTCGAGGACGCGGAGGACAGCGCGGTGCTCGGCCGGCTCGCGCTCTTGCCCGAGGTGCGCGCGCTCGCCACGCGCCCCGAGGCCGTCGAGCTGCTCTGGCAGGTGTGCCGCGTGCCCGACTTCCGCAAGCTCCTGCTCGAGTCGCACGCGGCGCTGCTCGCCGACGTGTTCGTCACGCTCGCGGGGCCGCGCGCCGTGCTCGACAACGACTGGATCGCGCCGCGGGTGCGGGCCATCGACGAGCCGGAGGGCGACGTCGACGACCTGCTGGCGCGCATCGCCGCCATCCGGACCTTCACCTACCTGGCGCACCAGCCCGGCTGGCTCGCCGAGCCCGCGGAGTGGCAGGCGCGCACGCGGGCGGTGGAGGACCGGCTGAGCGACGCCCTGCACGCGCGGCTCGTGCTGCGCTTCGTGGACCGCCGGGGCAAGCGTCGCTCCCGTGCGCGCGGCCTGCCGGCGACGCCGCCCCGTCCCGCAGGCGCCGGCGCGCGCTTTGAGCCGGGGGCCGGGTCCGTCGCGGCGCCCAGCCCCGCGCCGCGCGCCTCGCAGCGCGGTGGCGCGCACCTGCCCGATCCGTCGCATCCTTTCGCGGCGCTCGCCGAGCTCCGCGCCGTGCGGGCCGACCCGCGGTCGGGCGTGGGGCGGCCCGAGAGCGCCTGGCTCGAGGCGCTCGTCGCCGCCCCGCACGAGCGCTTCCGGCTCGAGCTCGCCGAGCGCGGCGACGCGCGCGTCGCCTTCGAGGGGCGCGAGGTCGGCCGCCTCGTGCGGGGCGCCACGCTGCTCCGACCCGAGGTGCGGCTCGCGGGCCTCGACGAGGTCGGCCAGGGGGCGCGTCTGCGCGTGCAGCGCCGGCTCGCGGCCTTCGCGCGCGACGTCGTCGAGGGGCTCGTGGCCGTGGTTCGGCCGGACCCGGCGCGCGTGCCGTCCGCCGCGCGCAAGGGCATCGCCTATCAGCTCGAGCAGGGGCTCGGCACGGTCGACGCCCGGGCGGCGGCGCTGCAGCGCGCGGACCTCAGCCCCGGCGAGGTCGCGGAGCTCGCCGTGCTCGGCGTCACGCTCGGCGCGCGCGTCCTCTACCTGCGGAGCGCGCAGGAGCCGCGGGCGCTCGGCGAGCGCGCGGCGCTCGTCGCGGTGTTCCACGGCACGGCGAGCGCGCCGCAACGGCCGGGGGTGCCGTCCTTCGCGGCGGCACGCGACGCCGACCGCTCCGCGCTGCTCGCCGCCGGCTACGTGCTGCTCGGGCGGCGCGCCGTCCGCGCCGACGTGTGCGAGCGGGTCGCCGGGCTGTGGCTTCGCTCCGGCCCCGCCGACCCGCCGCCGCGCGAGAAGCTGGCGCGGCTGCTCGGCTGCGCGCCGCGCGACGTGCGCCACGTGCTCGACGCGCTCGAGCCGGACGAGGCTTTCGAGTCCGAGAGCGCGGCGCAGGCCTGAGCACGGGGCCCTGAGCCCGCGCCAGCGCGGCGGCTTCAGGCTGCAGGCTTCGGGCTTCAGGAGGGGAATTCGTCCCGAGCCGACCTACGGTTGCTCACCGAGCGGGTGCGGGGCTCTCCAGCCCCGGAGTCTGAAGCCGGGAGCCTGTAGCCCCAGAGCAGCGCAAGAACCTTGCCGCCGGATTAGGGACGGGCACGGAGCCATTGAAGCGCCCGGCGCGACGCGCCTAGGCTCGCGCGAAGGAGTGTGCGGAGGTGGCCGAGGCCGAGATCGCGGTGGTGCAGTGGCTCGAGGGCGTGACGCTCTTCGCCGGCCTTGGGCCCGAGGAGCTCGCGGAGCTCGCCGCCGTGACCACGCTCTACACCGCGAGCCCCGGCGAGCTGCTCTTCCGCGAGCAGGATCCGGGCGACTGCATGTACGTGGTCGCGCTCGGGCAGGTCGTGCTCGAGCGCCAGGTGCCCGACGGCGTGCCGCTCCGGCTCGCGGCGCTCGGTCCCGGGCAGTTCTTCGGCGAGATGGCGCTCTTCGGCGACGTCTGCCGCTCGGCGAGCGCGCGGATCGGCGACGAGCGCACGACGCTGCTCGAGCTCTCCCGCGAGGCGTTCGAGCGGCTCGTGCGGCAGCACGTCGCCATTCCCCTGCGCATCATCGCCTGCCTGGTCACGCGGCTGCGCGAGACCACCGAGCGCGTCGTCGCCATCGACCAGGAGGCGCGGCGCCTCGCGCCCGATCTCCACGAGATCATCGAGGAAGAGTACCCGCACCCCATCGCGCTCGTGGCGCAGGAGATGGAGTTCGCGGCCGACCCGGGCACGCGGCTGCGGCGCATGCTCGAGCTCACCGAGACGGTGCTCATGTACCAGAACGCGCTCGTCAAGGCGCTCTACCTCGACGGCGAGCCGACCTCGGCCGAGATCGACCTCATGCTGCTGCGCGGCGGGACGCTCGGGTCGATGCACCGCTTCCTGCAGGTCGCGCTCGGCTTTCTCGTCGACACGCACGGCCGCGGCGGCCTCGCCGCGGCGCTCCACGGCTGGTTCTTCCGCAATCGCGGCAAGACGTCGTCGGTGATGGGCACCCTCTCCGAGATCATCGCCACCCGCAACGCCATCAAGCACGGCTCCGAGGCGGCGCTCGACGACACGGCGGCGACCGCGCTCGTGACGACGCTGACGCCCAAGGTGACCTTCCTGCTCGAGTCGCTCGACTTCCTGCGCGCGCACCCGCTGGTCCACGTGCAGGCCATGGGCTTCCGCGACGGCACCTTCCAGTACTCGGTGCTGGGCTGTCGCGGCGCCTTCCGCGCCTTTCGCACCGAGTCCTTCGAGCACGGCGCGCCGCTCGAGACCCAGCGCCTCTACGTGCTCGAGGGCGAGCACCGGCGCCCGCTCGCCGTCCACCCGTGGATGGGCCTGTACCGTTGCGAGGTGTGCGGCGACCGCGACGTCTTCCTCACGCAGCGGTGGTCGCGGCGCGACGTCACCGGCATCGAGTTCGGTCGCGGCCACCGCCACGTCTCGAAGGACGTCGGAACCGCCGTGGAGCGCCTGTACGAGAAGCTCGAGGCCCGGGTGAAGGCGGCCCAGAAGTCCGCGTGACCCCAGCGTGACGCGCTCGCACGTCGAGCCCCAAGGTCGCGCAATCAGACGACAAAGCTCCCGGGTAGCCGGGCGGCGCATCACCTGAACGCAAGAACCCTGCCGGCGGCTCCGGGGACCGGTTGCGCGATGGGTCCCCATGCGCTACAGGATGACGGCTCACGCTACGTTCTCCGGCGACTGCCGCGGACCTCGGCTCTCGAGATCGCGACGGCTCGCACCTCGGGCGGCGCAACGTGTGGAAGCGCCCGACATTGCGGCGCTTCTGTGCCCTCCGAGGACGCGACTCCTCGGAGTGCAGGCGGGTGCCGGAACGGTGCCGATGTCGAGTCGTGAACGGACGGATACCCGGTATGAGCCAGCGCCGCTCGCAGTCGTGAGCACCACGGACCGAGAGGTCGGTGCGCCGCGCGAGCTCGCGCGCCGGGCGCGTCTGCGTGAGCGCGCCCTCGCGCTCGGCGCCGGTTGGGCGTCGACCTCGCGCGAGGAGTTCCTGCAACAGCGCCGGGCGGTGGCGGGCGGGTGGCCGGGCACGCTGAGCGAGGCACGGCTGCGGGTGCGGTGGTACTTCGACACCACGAGCGGGGCGCGCCAGCTCGCCCCCCTGAGCCGCGACGAGCTCGAGTGGGCGGCCCGGGCCACCTATGCGAGCGCCCGTGAAGCGTGGCTCGCGTTTGCCGAGCCCGAGACCGATGTAGGTGCACCATGAGCAATCCCGGCGCCGAGAAGCGGCGTAAGGAGCGGAGTCGCCAGGAGAAGCAGCGCGCCAAGGAGGAGAAGCGCAAGCTGCGTCGCGACGAGAAGCCCGCGACGGCGGAGGCGGCCGACGGCGGGGATCCTGCCCTGGCTGGCATCGTCCCGGGCCTGCAGCCCCAGCAGGCGGAGGAAGCACCATGACGAGACGCATGACCGACGCTTCGCTGCGCTTCAACGAACGGCGCCGGCGAGAAGACGAGGCGCCGCGCCTGCACGAGCGCCTGCCCGCCCTCGCCACGCTGCGTCTCGAGGTCGAGGAGCGGCGCTCGGGCTCCGTCAGCACCGAGACCAAGCACGTGCGCCTGGTCGTCGTCGACAGCGCACCTGCGCTGTTCGTGCTGCCGTGCGGCGACTCCAGCTGCCGCGACGGCGGCCACGACCTGACCGACGGCGTCCTGCGCTCGCTCGCCGCCGGCAAGACCCGCTTCGAGCTCGAGGACGGCTGCCTCGGCAACGTCGGCTCCTCGACCTGCGGGCGCGTGCTGCGCGTCGTCGGGCTCGCGACCTACCGCTGACCCGCGCCGCGCAGGGCCGGCCGTTGCGCACGGCGCGAGAGCGTCGTCCACGATGCGCACGCGCTCCGCGGAGGCCGGAGTAGAAGTCTCCCGTGCGCTTCGAGCACCCCGTCCGGCTGCCGCTGCAGGTAGGCACCACCGCGCTCGTCGCGCTCGTGCGCGGGGCGTACACGCTCTTGCCCGCCGTCGCGCTCATGGTCGTGACGGCGCTCGGGCTCGGCGTCGCCGCGATCCTGAGCCTCGGCCTGCCGGGGATCGGCTGGCTGATGCTCGGCATCCTCCTCGCCGAGGGC
>JADLAB010000593.1 GCA_020848455.1 Polyangiaceae bacterium | reverse complement strand
GCCGGCCTTCCCGCCGGCTTCGTGAGCGATCTGCTCGTGCAGGGCGTGATCGGGGGCGTCGGCAACGTGCTGGTGTTCCTGCCGCAGATCATCCTGCTCTTTCTCTTCATCAGCGTGCTCGAGGACTCGGGCTACATGGCGCGCGCCGCATACCTGATGGACCGCGTGATGCGCGCGCTCGGCCTGCACGGTCGCGCCTTCGTGCCGATGCTGTCGGGCTGCGCCTGCGCCGTGCCGGCCATCCTCGCGACGCGCACCATGGAGCGGCAGCGCGACCGCCTGCTCACGATGCTCGTGGTGCCGCTCATGACCTGCTCGGCGCGTCTGCCCGTGTACACCCTGCTCATCGGCGCCCTGTTCCCCGCCAGTGCGGTGCTCGGCGTGCTCCCGGTGCAGGGCTTGCTCATGGTGGCGATGTACCTCTTCTCGACGCTGATCGCGCTCGGGGCCGCGGCCGTGCTGCGGCGCACCGTGGTCAAGGGCGAGCGCGTGCCGCTGCTGCTCGAGCTGCCGCCCTACCGGATGCCGACGGCGCGCAGTGTCGTCCGGCAGGTCAAGGAGCGGGCGCTCGTGTTCCTGAAGGAAGCGGGCACCGTGATCCTCGCGTGCACCGTCGCCCTGTGGTTCCTGTTGAGCTATCCGAAGCCCGACGCGCCCGAGCCCGAGGGCCCCCCGGAGGCCGTCGCCGCGTGGCAGGCCGAGCGGCTCGAGCACAGCATCGCAGGCCGCCTCGGCAAGGGCATCGAGCCGGTGATCGCACCGCTCGGCTTCGACTGGAAGATAGGCGTCGGGCTCGTCGGCGCGTTCGCGGCGCGCGAGGTGTTCGTCTCGACGATGGGCGTCGTCTACGGCGTGGGCGGCGACGACGAGGAGGTCGAGCCGCTGCGCGAGAAGATCAAGGCCGACGTGCGACCCGACGGCAAGCCGAAGTACACCCCGCTCGTGGGGCTCTCGCTCATGGTGTTCTTCGCCCTGGCCTGTCAGTGCATGAGCACGCTCGCCGTGGTGCGGCGCGAGACGAGGACCTGGCGCTGGCCGGCCTTCCTGTTCGCCTACACCGGCGTGCTCGCGTACGTGGCGAGTCTCCTCGTCTACCAGCTCGGGCGCCTGTTCGGCCTCCCGGGCTAGAGGCTCTGCCGCGCGCGCCGCGGCGGCGCGCGGACGGCCGTGCTCGAGCTCGCGCCGCTCGGTGACCGTCGCGCCGCGCTCAGCGAGGCGCGCGGTCGCCGCGCCGCTGGGCCGGCGCGGCGTACGAGCGCCGCACGATCGCCTCGGTGAACGAGACACGGAGGTAGAAGCCACGCGGCAGGGCGTCGATCGAGGTCCCCTCGGCGTCGAGGCTTCGGCGCCGCACGCGGCCGTGCGCTGCCTTGGGACGCACCTGCACCGCTCTTCCCACGCGCGCCGTCAGGGACTCGATGCCCCCACGACCGATGATGCCCGCAAGCTCCTCCCAGTCACTGGCGAGCACGGCCTCTTCCTCCGCGCTCGGGCTCCACAAGAGCGGGGCACCGACGTGGCGGGCACCGACCGGCAGCTGCCGCTCGCCCTCCACCGGCACCCAGAGCACCCGCGCCAGCTTGTGGCGGAGCGGCGAGTCGCCCCACGACAGCTCCGAGACTGCGCGCATGGGCACGTTGCACACGAAGGTCGTCTCGCACGGGCGACCGTGGCGATCGAGCGGTAGGGTCTTGAGCTCGACGCCGAGCGCCGCGAAGTCGGGCCCCGGCCGGCTTGCGGCGCACGCGCCGAGCGCGCGCTCGACGAGCTGGCCGACCCAGCCCTTGGCGCGCCGCAGATCGGGCGGCACCGCGAGACCGAGCTCCGCGGCGAGCTCCGCGAGGGTGCGCCCGGCGAGGCTCTGCGCCCGCGCCAGGAGCTCGCCCTCGGTCTCGGGCGGAGGCGCGCTCGCCCCGCGCACCGCGTCAGTCGCCGCCGCCGCGCGCCTTGGGCGGCCGGAAGGTGGCCGCGGCCTTGGCGAAGTCGCGGTTCATGCGCGCGATGAAGTCGATGCTGACCTCCTTCGGGCACACCGCCTCGCACTCCTCGTGGTTGGTGCAGGCGCCGAAGCCCTCGGCGTCCATCTGCTTCACCATCGCGAGCGCCCGGCTGTGACGCTCGGGCTGCCCCTGCGGCAAGAGGCCGAGGTGGCTGATCTTCGCCGCCGTGAACAGCATGGCCGAGGCGTTGGGGCACGCGGCGACGCACGCCCCGCAGCCGATGCAGGCCGCCGCGTCCATCGCGAGATCGGCGTTCTCCTTGGGCACCAGGATCTGGTTCGCGTCGGGCGCGGAGCCGGTGCGCACACTGATGAACCCTCCCGCCTGGATGATGCGGTCGAGCGCCGTGCGATCGACGACGCAGTCGCGCAGCACCGGGAAGGCCTTGGCGCGGAACGGCTCGATCCAGATCTCGTCACCGTCCTGGAACTTCCGCATGTGGAGCTGGCAGGTGGTGGCACCGCCCTCGGACCCGTGGGGCACGCCGTTGATGACGAGGCCGCACATGCCGCAGATGCCCTCGCGACAGTCGTGGTCGAACGCGATGGGGGCCTCGTTCTTCTGGACGAGCCCCTCGTTCACGACGTCGAGCATCTCGAGCAGCGACATGTCGGGGCTGACCTCGCTGGCCTCGTAGCGCTCGAAGCGCCCCTTCGACTGCCCGTTCTTCTGACGCCAAACCTGCAGGAAGACTCTCATGGTTGCTCAGCGCCTCGCTGCCCTGGGGGTCACTTGTAGCTCCGCTGGGTGAGCTTCACGTACTCGAAGGACAGGGGCTCCTTGTGGAGCACCGGCTCCTTGTCGACACCCTGGTGCGCCCAGGCCGCTACATAGCAGAAGCGCTCGTCGTCGCGCATGGCCTCGCCCTCGGGGGTCTGGCTCTCCTCGCGGAAGTGGCCGCCGCAGCTCTCCTCGCGGTGCAGCGCGTCGCGCACCATGAGCTCGGCGAACTCGAGGGCGTCGGCCACGCGCCCGGCGCGCTCGAGCTCCTGGTTCAGCTCCTCGCCGCTGCCGACGACGCGCAGATCCTTCCAGAACTCCTCGCGGAGCTCCGGGATGCGCTGGAGCGCGATCTCGAGCCCGTCCTTCTTGCGCGCCATGCCGCAATGCTCCCAGCACAAGAGGCCGAGCTCGCGGTGGAAGGAATCCGGCGAGCGGCTGCCGCCGATGTCGAGCAGCTTCCGCACACGCTCCTCGACGCTCTTCTTGGCCGCCTTGACCTCGGGGTGGTCGAGCTTCACGCCGCCGGCGGCGCGCTGACCGAGGTAGTGGCCGATGGTGTACGGCAGGACGAAGTAGCCGTCCGCGAGCCCCTGCATGAGGGCGCTCGCGCCGAGACGGTTCGCGCCGTGGTCGCTGAAGTTCGCCTCGCCGCCGACGAAGAGCCCCGGCACGGTGCTCATGAGGTCGTAGTCGACCCACAGACCGCCCATCGTGTAGTGCACGGCCGGATAGATGCGCATCGGCACCTCGTACGGGTTCTCGTCCGTGATGTGGTGGTACATGTCGAAGAGGTTGCCGTAGCGCTCCTCGATCATCTTCTTGCCGAGACGCTGGATGGAGTCGGCGAAGTCGAGGTAGACCCCGAGCCCGCCCGGCCCGACGCCGCGCCCGTCGTCGCACACCTGCTTGGCGGCGCGCGAGGCGATGTCGCGCGGCACGAGGTTGCCGAACGCCGGGTAGCGCCGCTCGAGATAGTAGTCGCGGGCCTCCTCGGGGATGTCGGAGACGCGCTTGCCCGAGTCCTTGCCGTCCTTCGGCACCCACACCCGGCCGTCGTTGCGCAGGCTCTCGCTCATGAGCGTGAGCTTCGACTGGTACTCGCCCTTGACCGGGATGCAGGTCGGGTGGATCTGCGTGAAGCACGGGTTTGCGAGGTAGGCGCCCTTCTTGTGGGCGCGCCACAGCGCCATCGCGTTGCAGCCCTTGGCGTTGGTCGAGAGGTAGAAGACGTTGCCGTAGCCGCCCGTGCAGAGCGCGACCGCGTCGGCGACGTGCGCCTCGATCTTGCCCGTCACCATGTCGCGCGTGACGATGCCGCGCGCCACGCCGTCGACCACGATGAGCTCGAGCATCTCGGAGCGGCAGGACATCTTCACGGTGCCGGCCGCGATCTGCCGGGCGAGAGCCTGGTAGGCGCCGATGAGCAGCTGCTGGCCCGTCTGGCCGCGTGCGTAGAAGGTGCGGGACACCTGGGCACCGCCGAAGGAGCGGTTCGCGAGCAGGCCGCCGTACTCGCGCGCGAACGGCACGCCCTGCGCGGCGCACTGGTCGATGATGTCCACCGAGACCTCGGCGAGTCGGTAGACGTTCGACTCGCGCGCGCGGAAGTCGCCGCCCTTCACGGTGTCGTAGAAGAGCCGGAAGATGCTGTCGCCGTCGTTGGTGTAGTTCTTGGCGGCGTTGATGCCGCCCTGCGCGGCGATCGAGTGCGCGCGCCGCGGGCTGTCCTGGTAGCAGAAGCACTGGACGTTGTAGCCGAGCTCGCCGAGCGAGGCGGCCGCCGAGGCGCCCGCGAGCCCGCTGCCGACCACGATGACGTTGTACTTGCGCTTGTTGGCGGGATTGACGAGCTTCATCTCGAAGCGGCGCTTCTCCCAGCGCTTCTCGATGGGCCCGGTCGGACAATTCGAGTTGAGTGTCATCTGGTCCTCGTGGAGGGGCCTCGGCACCGGAAGGGCCGCGCGCACGCGCGCGTGCCGCCAGCCCGCCGCCGGTGGCCGGGGCGAGCCCTCACTTGGTCAAGCCGGCGAGCACGCCGACGGGAACTGCGATGAAGCCGGTGGTCACGAGCACCGCGATGGCCATGGCCAAGCTGCGCAGGGCGCCGTTGTAGCGCGGGTGGTTGACGCCGAGCGACTGGAACAGGCTGTAAGCGCCGTGGAAGACGTGGAAGCCGAAGCAGGCGTTGGCGATGATGTACGAGACCGAGATCGGCACCTGCCGGAAGCTCGCCACGACGTTCGAGTAGAGGTCGGTGACCTCGTAGTTCGGGTGCAGCGTGTTGAAGGTGAAGTGCAGGAGGTGGTAGACGATGTAGAAGAACAGGATCGGCCCGCTCACCACCATGGTGCGGGCAGCGTAGGTGGTCGCGAGGCTCTGCTTCTTGGCGTAGCCCTGGGGCCGCGCGGCGCGGTTGCGCAGCGCGAGCTGCACCGACGTGACGATGTGGGCCACCACGGCGAGGATCATCACGCCGCGAAAGACCCACAGTACGGCGGGCATGGCGTGGAGCGTCGCGGCGTAGCCGTTGAAGCGCTCGCGGCCGAGGAACACCTGCAGGTTCCCGGCCATGTGGGCCATCGTGAAGCCGAAGAGGGCGATGCCACTCACGGCCATGACGTATTTCTTGCCGATGCTCGAAGCGGTGAAGCTGACAGCAGTCGCCATCGCTTTCTCCTGCGGTGATCGCCGGCCACCGCCGCACGCTTGACTGGTGGGGCGTCGAGCCGGGTGGGTGCGCCGCCGCGCGGAGGCGACGACGGGCACGCCCTTCATACTCTCAACACGGCTCACAGTTAAGCGCCGTGCGCGCGCGCGCCACCCGACCCTGCCGCCGGAGCCGGGGTGCGGACCGGAACGGCGCCGAAAAGACGCGTCTTTGCCGGCCTTTTCACGCGCGCCGGGTCTTTGCGCTATAGCTAGCGGCATGAGCTCCGAGGAACAAAAGGGAGGCGCCGAGGCGCTCGACGTGTCCGAGCGAGGCGCCCCGCGCGACGGCGTCCCCCAGAGCCTCGACCGGCGCCTGTTCATGCAGCTGCTGTGCTACGGCTGCGCGCCCGGCGAGGGCGTCGAGGCCACCTCGGGGAGGCTGCGCGAGAGCCTGGCGACCGCGGGCATCTCGAGCGTGTTCTACGCCGACGTCACCGACCCGCGCGGCTTCGCCGTCCTCGCGTGGAGCGAGGCGCCGAGCGACTTCGTGCTGAAGCTGCGCCCCGCCCTCGCGGCGCACGCGACGCTCGTGCCGAAGCCCGAGCTCACCATGTTCGGGCGCAGCTACTCGACGGGCTACGAGAGCGACCTCGGCTTCTGGCTGCTCGAACGACCCGCGGCCACGGTGCTCAACGAGGCCTGGCCCTGGGCGGTGTGGTACCCGCTGCGGCGCACGGGGGCCTTCGCCCGGCTCGATCCGAAGGAGCAGGGCGCGATCCTGCGCGAGCACGGCGCCATCGGGCGTGCCTACGGCGAGGCCGACCTCGCGCACGACGTCCGGCTCGCGTGCCACGGGCTCGACGCGCGCGACAACGAGTTCGTGATCGGGCTCGTGGGCAAGGCTCTCCACCCACTGTCGCACGTGGTGCAGTCGATGCGGCGCACCCGGCAGACCTCCGAGTACATGGCGCAGATGGGCCCGTTCTTCGTCGGGTACGCCTTGTGGCGGCACAAGGCATGAGTGCCCCCCGCGCCCTCCGCAGCCGCGCCGTCGCCGCGCGTCGCGCGTGGCGCGCCTTCGCCCCGGTCGCCGTCGCGCTCGCGCTCGCAGGCGGCACACGCAGCGCCGTCGGACAGCCGGCAGCGGGCGCCTCCGGCGCGGGCGTCGCCGCGCCCGCGCGTCCGTGGGTGACCGTGCCGGTGCCCGGGGATCTCGGCGTCGAGGTGGTCCCCGGACCGGCGGCGAGCCCGCTCGCCATCGTCTACCTGCACGGCCTCTGCGGCAACCCGCTGGCCTTCGAGTCCTGGGCCGCGGCCGCCGCTCGGGTCGGCACGCTCCTGTCCCTGCATGGCGACACGCCGTGCAAGGGCCCCGGCAAGGCCGGTCGTCGCGAGTGGTCCACCGATTTCGCCCGCATCGATCGGCGCGTGAGCGCCGCCGTCGCGGCCGTGAGCGCGTGGCGCACGGCCGAGGGCAAGGGCGTCGCCCTCGACGCCGAGGCGGTCGGCCTCATCGGCTACTCGCAGGGCGCGCGGCGCGCCGAGAGCCTCGCCGCCCTGCTGCCGGCTCGGTACCCGCGGGTCGCCCTCATCGCGCAGATGGACGAGCCGGGCGTCGAGAAGCTG
>JADLAB010000592.1 GCA_020848455.1 Polyangiaceae bacterium | reverse complement strand
CGCCGGCCTGTGCGGCTGCGGCCACGTGATGAAGCCCATGAGCGTCGGGGAGGCCACGGGCAGCGGTACCTGCGACCAGGCCACCGACCCGCTCAACCCCATCATCGTCGAGCTGCCCGGCACGACGAAGGTGCAGCTCGATCTCGTGAGCCGGCGCGGCCTCGTCGCCGTCGTGTACACGGGCTGCAGCCTGAAGGTGCTCAACGCCTGCGAGATCGAGGGCGGCTACGAGTTCACCTCGGTGCAGCCGCAGGTGACGAAGATGGCGCTCGACAACATGGACCAGCTCGCCGCCGGGCTGCCGCTCGGGGTCGCCACCATCGGCGGGCAGATCGGCGGGGGCCAGAAGTTCGAGCTCGACTACGTGCTCGTCGGCGAGCGCCGCACGACGCAGAAGCCCGGCAAGCTCGGCGACAACTGCGAGGGGGCGACGCACTACGTGCGCAACATCATGATCGGCTCCTACGCGCTCGACACCAAGGCCGAGGGCAAGGCGGGGATCGGCGTCGAGGTGAGCGACATCGGCGTCTCGGCGAGCCACAGCGAGCACGAGCAGCAGGGCCGCGGCTCGGGCGATCTGCGCGCGTGCGCCAAGGCCACGGCGCTCACCGTCGAGGAGGCCGAGAAGCTCGGCTGTGCCGCGCCGGTGCAGCTCGGGCTCGTCGCGCTCGGGGCGAAGTGACGCGTCCCCCGCCCGGCCACGCGGAGCCGCCGCACCCCATCGTGCTCGTCGCGATGGGCGGCCACGCCTTCATGCAGCCCGGCGAGAAGGGCACGATCGAGGAGCACGAGAAGAACGCCGAGCGCATCGCCTCGCTCCTCATGACGCTCGTCGACCGCAAGTACAACCTGCTCATCACCCACGGCAACGGGCCCCAGGTCGGGAGCCTGCTCATCCAGCAGGAGCTCGCGCGGAGCGAGGTGCCCGACATGCCGCTCGACGTGCTCGTGGCCATGACCGAGGGCAGCCTCGGCTACGTGCTGCAGCAGGCCCTCTTGAATCAGCTCCGCAAGCGCGCCGTGCGGCGCTACGTCGTCACGGTGGTGAGCCAGGTGGTCGTCGACGAGAACGACCCCGCGTTCAACGCGCCGACCAAGCCCGTCGGGCCGTTCCTCACCCAGGAGGAGGCCGAGAAGCGCGCCGCCGCGCTCGGCTGGAAGGTCAAGGAGGACGCGGGGCGCGGCTGGCGCCGGCTCGTGCCCTCGCCGCGCCCGCTCAAGGTCATCCAGCGCCACTCGATCCGCGACGCCGTGCGGCAGGGGCACATCGTCATCGCCTGCGGCGGCGGCGGCATCCCCATCAAGAAGAAGGCGAACGGCGAGTACGCGGGGGCCGAGGTCGTGTGCGACAAGGACCTCACCTCGGCCGTCCTCGCGAGCGACGTCGGCGCCGAGCTCTTCATCATCCTGACGGCGGTGCCGCAGGTCTTCGCGAGCTACGGCAAGCCCGACCAGCACGCGCTCGGCGCGGTCACGGTGCAGGAGCTCGAGCGGCTGGTCGCCGAGGGCCACTTCGCGCCCGGCAGCATGGGGCCGAAGATCGAGGCCGTGCTCGGCTTTCTCGGTCGCGGCGGCAAGCGCGCCATCATCACCGACGCCGAGCACCTGCCGGCGGCGATCGAGGGGCGCGCGGGCACGCATTTCATCGGGGCGATCTGACTCGACCTTCGCCCTTTCGGGCGAAAGTCTCGCGGCTACAGGGATCAGGCTGCAGACTTCAGGCGCGAGGCGCGCGGCGAGCGACACCGACGCGCACGACTTCATGACCGGCGTCGACGGCACGCCGGCGCAGTGGCTCTACGTCGTGCGGTACCAGAACGGCGATCTCGCGGCCGACAACGGTAGCGGGACGGTGCTGAACATCCACATCGAGCCGGCCACGAATTGACGAGACCACGGAGCATGACACGGAGAGAGCCCGAGAGCCCCGCCGGCTCCGTGTAGCGCTCGGTGTCTCGGTGCCTCCGTGGTGCTCTCCGCCCGAGCACCTGGCCGGGAATCACAGGCTCGGCCCGCTTGCTGCGCCTGGTTCACCGTGCGACGTGGAGGCCATGCGAGCCATCCTGTACGTCCTCGGCTGCGCCGCGTGCCTGACCGCCTGCGGCGACTCTTCCACGACGACCTCCACCGCCTCGAAGGAGGCGTCGCGGTCGGGCGCGACCTCGGCCGCGCCGAAGAAGAGCGCAGCGCCGGCGGCCTCCCCGGCCCCGAGCCCGAGCGCCGCGCCGCCGGCGGCCGCGTCGTCGTCGGCGGCCGTCGCCGAGGGCCCGCCCGCCAAGGTGCGGCTCGTCAACGTGTACCTCGAGGGCGGCAAGGGCCAGGCGGTCGACATCTGGTCGAAGCCGTTCAAGGGCGAGGCGAAGGCGCTCGCCAAGGACGTCGGCTTCGGCAAGGCGTCCGACTGGTTCGACCTGCCGGAGGGCGTGGGCCGCGGGGGTGCCGACTACGTGCAGGTCAAGATCGTCCCCGCCGGGAGCGGGGCGGGGGGCAAGGAGATCCACAGCATCGGCAGGCTCGAGCCCGGTTCGAAGGTGACCGAGATCCTCGCGACGAGCGACAGCGGGCAGGGGACGATGCAGCCGAACGCCGAGGTCGGCAAGGACGCGCCGAAGGCGCCGGCGGCGGGCAAGGGCCTCGTCGTCGCCAACGCGATGCAGCTCATACCCTACGAGAAGGATCTCACCGAGACCTACGGGGGTCGCTCGTTCCATCTGAGTCAGAGCGGCGCCGAGTGCCTCAACAAGACCGTGCTCGGCGGCACCAATCGCTGGTCGGAGGCGCTCGCCCCCGGCAAGACGAAGCTCCGCTTCCACAAGTGGCCGGGCGACTGCAAGTCGGCGCCCGTCTTCGAGATCGACGTCGACGTGGCGGCCGACAAGGGCACGCTCGTCGTCCTCTACACGGCGGACGGCAAGAAGATCGAGAGCCTGCAGGTTCCGATGGAGCTCAAGTAGGG
>JADLAB010000591.1 GCA_020848455.1 Polyangiaceae bacterium | reverse complement strand
CGACCGCGCGCGTGTCGGTCACCTCGGTGACGCTGACCATGCCGTGGCGGCGCGCGGCCTCCGCGAGCAGGCCGAGGCCGAGCTCGCCGAGCCCCTGGAACGCGTAGGGTGACGAGCGCGGCTTGAAGGTGCCGCCCCGCAGGAAGCGCACCCCGAGGCGCGCGAGCTCGCGAGCCGCCACCTCGATCTGCTCCTCGCTCTCCACCGCGCACGGCCCGGCGATGAGCACCGGCCCGGCGCCGACGAGCTCGCCCTTCACGCGAAAGACGAGGTCGTCGCGGCCGGCGCTGCGGCTCACCTTGAGCACCTCGTCCTTGCCGCGCTCCATGAGGTCCACGCTGGCGCGGAAGATCTCGGCGAACAGGCGCCGGATGGTGGCCTGGGAGAAGGGACCGGGGTTGCGTGCCTCGAGCTCCTCGAGCATGGCCTGCTCGCGCTCCGGCGCGTGGATGGGCAGCCCGCGCGCCTGCTTGACCGCGCGCACGCGCTCCACGAGCTCGGCTCGCCGCGAGAGCAGCAGGAGCAGCTCGAGGTTCACGCCGCGGAGCTCGCCCCGCAGCTCGTCGAGACTGTCGCCCGTCATGTGGCTGTGCATGGCCGGCGCGGCTAGCAACTCGCGCGCCACCACGCCATGCGCCCGAATCCGGCGTGCGGCGCGCACGCGCGCCGTCCGAGGCGCGCCGCGCTCCGTGCGCTCCGTGCGAATTCGCACTCGCACGCGCCGTGTTTTTTCGTTGACGCTCGTGCCTCGTTCCCTTCCTTTACGGCGCCCATGAGCCTGCGTCGTCACAGCCTCGACGAGATCTTGACGGCCGGGCTGCGCGGCGCGGCCAAGCTCCTCGGCTGCAGCTCCGCGACGCTCATCCTGATCAACGACCGCACCCAGGAGGTGCGGGTGCGCATCGGCACCATGGCCACGAGCTACCCGGTGCTCGCGGCCATCGAGACGAGCTTCGGGCAGCCGTTCCACGGCATCAGCCTGCCGGTCGCCTCGGCGCGCGACAGCCTCGTCTACGAGGCCTGGCGCGAGGGGTCGATCCGCGAGACGGTGTCCCTGTCCGAGCTCGTGGGCACGGCCTTCACGCCCGAGGTGCTGGCGCGCGTCGGCGAGCTCATCGGCGAGCGGCGCTTCATCTGCGTCCCGGCGGAGAGCGGCCGCCGGAGCTACGGCGTCCTGCTCTTCGAGAAGCTCGGCACGCACTCCTTCAGCGCCGCGCAGCGCGAGGTGCTGCTCGCCTACGCGCGCAGCGTCGCCGAGATCATCGAGAACGATCTGGTCGGGGTCGGGCAGACCGTGCTCGCGGAGTCGCGCGAGACCGAGCCCGACACCTTCCTCTTCGCCCGCGACGGTCGCCTGCTCGGTCGCTCCGCGGGCTCGGAGGCCGCGCGCATCGCCGAGAGCCGCGAGCTGTGCGCCGCGCTCGCAGCGCAGCGGCCGCCGGAGCCCGCAGGGGAAGCGACCGAGCGCGCGCTGCCCTCGCTGCCCGCCGGCTGGCGCGTCGAGGCGCGGGCCTTCGAGCTCGCGGGCGAGCCGGCCGTGCTGTGCCGGGTCGAGCGCGCACGGCCCCAGGGGGTGTCGCTCGGCAACGAGCTCTTGCGCCTCACGCTGCGCGACCCCGCGCCCGCGCTCTTTCTCGGCGACGACTCGCGCATCACCTCGTGCAACGAGGCGACCGAGCAGCTCTTCGGCTACGCGGGCGACGAGCTCGTCGGTGCGCCGCTCGATCAGCTGTTCCGCGACGCCGAGGCGATCCGCGAGCTGGTGCGCGCGCCCGCCCTCGATCCCGGGCGCCCCGCCGGCGAGGTGGGTGCCGTGGCCGTGTGCCGCGACGGCTCGCTCTGGCCGGCGCGGGTGCGCGCGCTGCTCTTTGCCGACGATCGCGAGCAGGCCGTGGGCGCGCTCCTGCTCGTGCGCCGCGATCAGCGCGGCGCGGACGACGCGCAGCCGCTCTTGAAGGAGCGCCTGGCGATCATGGGCGAGATGGCGGCGCAGCTCGCGCACGAGATCCGGAACCCGCTGCTCGCGATCGGCGCGAGCCTGGGCTCGCTCGAGCGCGACGAGGCGGACGGCGACAAGCGCAGCCTGCTCGCGGCGGTGGGCCGCGAGATCGGGCGGCTCGACATGATCCTGCGCGACTGCATGGCCGGGCGCGCGGAGCTGTCGGTCGCGGCGGTGCGCCTGGGCGAGGCGGTCGCGGCCGCGCGCCAGCTGCTCGCGGGCACGCAGCTCGCCGCCGGCAAGTCGATGCGCGTCGCGGTCGACCCCGGCCTGGTCGTGCGGGCCGACTTCGACGCCCTGAAGCAGGTGTTCTTCAACCTGCTGCACAACGCGCTCGAGGCCTCGCCGAGCGGCGGCGAGGTCGAGTGCCGGGTCGAGCTCGGCCCGCGCGAGCTCGCCGTGCTGGTCGAGGACCGCGGCAGCGGGCTTTCGGCCTCGCCCGAGGAGTGCCTGCGCCCCTTCTTCACCACCAAGCGCAATGGCACCGGCCTCGGTCTGTCGGTGTGTCAGAAGATCGCGGCGGCGCACGGCGGCGCCGTGCAGCTGTCCGCGCGACCGGGCGGCGGGTGCACGGCGGCCCTGCTCCTGCCGCGCCGCGTGGTGTGCCCCGCGTGAGCGGGCAGGGACCTCTCATGGACGAATATCGCTCGAAGCAGCCCGAAAGCAGCGCGTTCCGCGCGCTCGTGATCGACGACGAGGAGCTCTACGCGCGCGCCATCGGGCGCGATCTGGCCCGCGCCGGCATCAGCTGCGACGTCGCGTTCAACGCGCGCTCCGCCGTCGAGCGCGCGCGGGGGGGCGAGTACGGCTTCATCCTCGTCGACCATCGGCTGCCCGACGACGACGGCATCCGGCTCGTGCCGGTGCTTCGCGCCGCCCAGCCGAACGCCTGCGTGATGGTCATGACGGCCTACGACGCCATCCCGGACGCCGTGCGCGCCATCCGAGCCGGGGCCGCCGACTACGTCGTCAAGGAGCAGAGCCTGCAGCCCATCGTCGAGCGCGCGCTCGAGGCGCGACGCCGCGACGAGGTGGTGCGCACGGCCGCCGGCTGGCGCGACCACAAGAGCCAGGGCCTGCTCGGCGAATCGCGCGCCGTCGCTCACGTGGTCGAGCAGCTGCGCCAGGTGGCGAGCTCGCCCGAGACGACGGTGCTGCTCACCGGTGAGACCGGCGTCGGCAAGGAGGTCGCGGCGCGCACCCTGCACGCCCTGTCGCGTCCGGCCACGAGCCCCTTCATCGCCGTCGACTGCGTGGCGCTGCCGAGCACGCTGGCCGAGAGCCTGCTGTTCGGCCACGAGCGCGGCTCCTTCACGGGCGCCGACCAGATGCGCGTCGGTGCCTTCGAGGAGGCGCGCGACGGCACGCTGTTCCTCGACGAGATCGGCGACATCACGGAGCTGCAGGCCAAGCTCCTGCGCGTGCTCGAGACGCGCCGCTTCTGCCGCGTCGGCTCGGTGCGCGAGATCCCGCTCGAGGCGCGCGTCGTGTGCGCCACGAACCAGGACCTCGCGGCGCGCGTGCAGGCCGGCAGCTTCCGGCTCGATCTCTACCAGCGCCTCAGCGTGTTCCCGATCCACATCCCGCCGCTGCGCGAGCGCGGCGAGGACATCCTGTTCCTGGCCGAGCACTTCCGCGCTTTTTTCGCGCAGAAGCTCGGCAAGACCATCGCGCCGCTCGGGGCGGAGGTGCGCGAGGCGCTCTCGGCCTACTCCTACCCGGGCAACGTGCGCGAGCTGAAGAACGTGCTCGAGCGCGCCGTCATCCTCGCGGACGGCGGGGAGATCGCCGTCTCCCACCTGCCGCAGCGCGTGGTGCACGCCGTCGTCACCTCGGCGTCCGACATCGCGGTCTCCTTCGTGCCGGGCATCGACAGCCTCGAGTCGCTCGAGAAGCGCATGATCAAGGAGGCCCTGCGTCAGGCCAACTACGTCAAGGCCGACGCCGCGCGCCTGCTCGGCATCAGCCGCTTCCAGCTCCTGCGCCGCATGGAGAAGCACGGCCTGCGCCCCGAGGACGAGGCCAAGTAGCCGCCCGGCGATCGGCTAGAAGGAGTCTCGGCTCCAGCATGCCGGGGCTTCAGGCCACGGGCTTCGGGCTTCGTGGCGGAGGCGGCTGGCGGGTGGGCTAGGCGGGGCGCCGGAGCTCGAGCAGCCACTCGGCGAGCTCGCGGAACGCTCCCTGCCCGCCCGGGATGCGGCAGTGGAAGTGCGCTCGGGCCCGCACCTCGCTCTGCGCGTCGGCGGGCGCCGCGATGAGCCCGTGGGGCGCCAGCCGCTCGATGAGACCGAGGTCGTTCACGTCGTCGCCGATGAACGCGATCTCGTGATCGTCGACGCCGAGCTCGGTCTTGATCTCGCCGAAGCGCGCGGCCTTGTCCTTGACCCCGAGGAAGGTGCGAAGCGCGAGCTTCTCGGCGCGGAGCACGACGCTAGGCGACAGCTCGCCGCTCAGGATCACGGTCGCGACGCCGCTCTTGCGCAGCCGCTCGACCCCGAGGCCGTCGCGGATCGAGAAGCGCTTCAGCTCTTCGCCCTTGGCCGAGTAGTAGACGCTCGCGTCGGTGAGCACGCCGTCGCAGTCGGTGAGCACGAGGCGGAGGGCCTGCGCGCGCCGTCGCGCCTCGGCGCGGGACAGGCCCCTCAGCACGGCAGGGCCCTCGTCGCGGACGGCGAGCTCGGCCGGCGGGGTGGCGTGCGTCTCGAGGTGACGTGCTGCATGCCTCGTTCCTTGTTCCTGGTCCGTGGGAGCGATAGACGAGCGTGCCCCGCGTGTCGATGACCTAGCGTGGCGCGACCCCGCCCCGGCGCGTCAGTCGTACCACCCGTGCAGCCACCACCGGCCGTGCTCCCGGAAGACGAGCGCACAGGCGTGGGCCGTGGCGTCCGTCTCGACGCCCGCGTGGCGCGCCGAGGGAGCGAGGGCCGCGCGCGCCGTGCGCTCGGCGGCGTCGGTGTGCAACCACACCCGGGCGTAGTCGCGCGTGGCGGGCGCGCGGGTCCACCACTCGACGCCGTCGAGGCGCGCGCACAGGCGCAGGGCGTCGACGGCGTAGAGGGTGTGACCGACGGCGACGAGCGCGCCCGGGCGCAGCGCCGCGCCGAGCGCGCAGGGCTCGGGCAAGAGGCGCGTGGGCTCGGGCAGGGGCTCGTCCGGTGGCGCGGCTGCGGGTGCGGGGGCGGGCGCCGGCACTGTGAGACGCCCGCGCGGCGTCGGAGCGGGCTTGCAGGGCACGAGCCGCGAGCGCGCCTCGGGGCGGTGGCTGTCGCCGAGCGCGAGCACGCCCACGCGGTCCGGGCCGAGCCCCGCCGCGAGCTCGGCCGAGAGGGCGCCGAGCGCCTCGGGATCGACGGAGCGCCCCCCCCGCCGCCCGAGCTCGAGCTGCGTGCGCGTGGCGGTCGTGAGCCGCTCGAGCACCAGATCGAGCGCGTGGACGGGGGTCGCGAGCGCGAGACCCTCGAGCCTGGCGCGCAGCGCGCGCAGCATGTCGTCGGGGTGGCGCAGCGGCACGGGGGGCTCGAGCACGAGCTCGAGAAGATGACGCGCGCCCGCGTCCGCGCGCGGCGCCGACGCGTCGGAGGCGACCCGGGCGGCCTCGAGCGCGGCGAGGTGCGGATCGCCGTGCAGCACGAGCGCGAGCCGGCCCGCTGCGCGACCGCGGGCGGCGAGCCGGACGGCCGCGCGCGCCACGAGCCCGCTCGTGCAGAAGAGCAGGGGCTCGACCGCGTCGACGGCGTCCTCGAAGCTCGCCGTCTCGACGATGCGCGGGGGCGGCTCGTAGGCGACGAGGGGCAGGGTGTCGCGCCCCTCGAGCAGGGCACACACCTCGGCGGCGCGCGGCCCGAGGCGCTGCGCGAGCCGGCTCGGCTCGAGGCGCGCGAGGTCGCCGCAGCTGAGCAGGCCGAGCTTGCCGAGCCAGCCGAGCGTCGCCTCTTCGAGCGGCAGCGCGCTCACCGGCACCGGCGCGAGCGCGGCGGCGCCCTCGCCCGCGGGCACGACGCTCACGCGCAGTAAACGCGCCGCGATCTGCGCGAGACGCGGCCCGTCGGCGAGGGCGGTGCGAGCAGAGTGCCCGAGCTCCTCCGCGGCCTGCCGGAGCTCGCTCGCGAGCACGTCCTCGCCCCCGACGAGGCGTGCGCAGCCCGTCACGTCGAGCCACACGGTGCTCCACGGGCCGGCGCCCGCGCCGCCCCACGCGCTCGACAGCGCGGCCGGAGCGGGCGTGCGCTCGAGGGCGGCCGTGGTCCCGAAGGCGAGCGCCACCTCGGCCACGGCCGCGAGCGCCTGCTCGATCGCGCGCGGTGCGACGACGGCGACCGCGAGCTTGCCCACGAAGGCCGCCGCCTGCGCCACGCTCTGACCGGGGCGCACGCCGCAGCGGTAGGCGCGCGCGTCGACGGCCGCGAGCACGGCGTTGCCCTCGACGGCGGGCTCGTCGGGCGCGTCCGCGACGATCACGGCGAACGGCCCCTCGCGGTCGTCGCGCCGCCGGTGCGCGCGGCCGAGCTCGAGCGCGAGCTCCGGCAGCACGATGGCCGCGATGCGACGGGGCAGGAGAGAGCTGTGAGCCATGAGCCGTCAGTCGTCAGTCGTCAGTCGTCAGTCGTCCGTCGAGCGCGGCGCGCGCGTGCGGCGGGCCCATGGTTAATAGCCAATGGCTACCGAGTACGGGCCACCGAGCCGCCCGTGGCGCTCCTTGCCGACGAGCAGGCGGAGCTCGCGCGGGGCCGGGCAGGCGAGCTCGAGGCGCAGGGCGACGGGCAGGGGGTGCGGGCTCGGACGCGTGAGGAGCACGACCGTCGTGTCGCTGCCCTCGATCGCGAGCGCCAGCCGGCGCACCACCAGATCCCAGCGCTCGCGACCCCGTCGCGCGTCGGGCCCCGCCAGCGCGAGGCGCGCCGGCGAGCTGCGCTCGGCGTCGTGGAGATCCGCGCCCGGGATGCCCGCGTGATCGACGACGAGCACGGCGAAGAGCTGGCTCTGTGCCACGCGCACGGCGGTGCGCCCGACGACGGCGCTCGGGGGGCGGACGACGAGCAAGCGCTCGAGATCGACCCCCGCGGCGCGCGCGCCCGGCGCGTAGAGGCTCCCGGTCGCGTCGATCCAGGCGCACCAGCCGCGCTCGTGGCCGGTGCCGAGCGCGCTCCTCGCCTCGGTCTGCGCGGCGCGGCAGGCCCCGAGCGCGAGGCGGGTCGCTTGTCCGAGCCCGCCGGCGCCGAGCGGGGGGGCGCACAGCTCGACCACTGCCCCGCGCGGCAGACCCGCGTCGGGCAGGCGCGCGTCGAGTGCCCCGAGCCCGAGTGGCAGCGGCTTCGGCCGGTCTCGACCCCACGCGGTGCCGGTGCGAGTCGGCGCCGCAGCGTCGGCCGCCGATGCCTCGCCGGTGAGGGCAGGGAAGGACAAACCTCGCTCCGCGAGCGACGCGAGGAGCGCCGCGCGTCCGGTCGGTGGTGATGCCTGAAGGGGAAGAGCGCCCATCCTAGCGATCGGTATACTGAACAAAATATCAGTAGTCAACCTCCGCCGACCGCCTCGCGGCTTGCCGCGCGTCGCCGCTCCGTGCGATAGGCGCGGCCGAAGGAAGGGCGAAGAAAATGAAGGCTCCACGCGTGCCGGCTCTGCTCCTCGCGGCGCTTTTCACGACTGCTTGCACCGGAGGCGGCGGCGGCGGCTCGACGACCGGCAAGTCCAAGACGACGGGCACGGGCCTCTCGACCGGCACCGGCCTCGTCGGCACGGGCAGGTCGACCGGGACGGGCCTGTCGACTGGGACGGGCATGTCGACGGGTACGGGCATGTCCACCGGGACGGGTATGTCGACCGGGATGTCGACCGGGACGGGCCTGTCGACGGGGACGGGCCTCGCAGCGACGAGCGCGCCGACAGGCACGGGCTTGTCCACGAGCACCGGGCTCGTCGACGCGCCACCTTCGGCGACCGGGACGGCGATGGCGACCGGGACCGGCCTCGCGACGGCCTCCCCGGCCGGGACGGGGCTCGCTTCCGAAGGCATCGCCGGGACCGGCGAGGGCTTCGTCAGCGTGGAGGCGCTCGCGAGGGCCATCGTCGAGGTGCTCGACAGTCACGACGAGGCGAAGGCGAAGGCGCTCTTTCCCTCGGACGCCCTGTTCGACAGGTGGGTGAGCTGCCCGAGCGCCGACCGCGGTCCGAAGGGCGCCACGCACCGCGAGGTCGCGAGCTTGCTGCGCAAGCTCGAGGGCAACCGCGGCGCGCGCGCCGAGTACACGGGCGTCAAGGAGCGGAGCTCCGACAAGAAGGCCTTCAAGAAGGGCGGGACCGAGAAGGGCTGCGCGATCCAGGAGGACTTCGAGGTCGTGGAGCTCCGCCTCGAGTACCAGGTCACCGCCGGCGGCAAGACCACGGCCGACAGCGAGGGCATCACGGCCGTGCTCGCGGGCGGCAAGTGGTTCCTCGTCGAGATTTAGCTCGATCTCGGTCGACTACGGAAACTCGAGCGACACGACCGCGCGACCGTTCGAGCCGCGGTTGTCGACGACCGAGTCTCCGCCCGCGCCGGCCGCGCCCGCGGCGCCGAGCTGTGCGTCCACGACGTCGAGGGTCGGCTCCGTGCCGCGCCACGCGACGCCGACGGAGTGACCCCCCGCGCCGCCACCCCCCCCACCGCCGGGGCCGCCGGGGCCTCCCTTGCCGCCGGGACATCCGCTCGAGCCCGTGGCGTCCACCGCGTCACCCCCGAGGCCGGCCGCGCCGCCCAGGCCACCCGGCTCCGCGGTGCCGCCGCTGCCTCCGTGGCCGCCCCGCGCCGCGACGAGCTTCGAGTCGCGCACGGTCAACGTCGAGTCGAGGCTCGCGAGCGCGATGCTCGCGCCGCCGGCCCGACCTCCCTGTCCGGGCGCGCCGCCGCAGCCGCCGGCTCCCCCGCCGCCGCCACCCGCTCCGCGCCCGGCGCCGCCGCAGCTCGCTGCGCGACGAGCGCTCCCGCCCCCGCCCCCGCCCTGTCCCGGTGCGCCGCTCGTGCCGGCGCCTCCCGACAGGCCGTGGTAGCCGCCCGCGTCGAGCGCGCCGACGCCGCTTCCCGCCGTGCCCGCGCCGCCCTTCGGACCGGAGGCGCCGTCCCGGCCGGCGCCCGTCGTGGCGCAGACCCAGAGGCCCACCGCAGGCTGCCCCGTGCCCCGCGCCCCGCCGCCGTAAGCCGGCTGTCCGCTCTGCCCGTCCTCGCCCACGTCCGTGCCGCCGTCGCCGCCCCGGCCCCCGACCGACTGCCAGCAGCTCCCGCTCGCGACCGCGGCGCCACCCGGCACGAAGGCGCTGGCGCAGGTGCCGTCGGCCGCG
The DNA here is from genome assembly GCA_020848455.1 of Polyangiaceae bacterium. GTDB lineage: Bacteria > Myxococcota_A > Polyangia > Polyangiales > Polyangiaceae > JACRDA01. The sequence continues at coordinate 17,506 of JADLAB010000591.1, read as the reverse complement.
GGGTTTCCGTCCGGCCCCGGCGGCCCCGGCACCGCGGGCGCGCTCGCACCGGGCTCTCCGTCGGCCGCGTCCCCCGCGCGCAGCTCGCAGCGCACGAGCTCCGCGCTCACGTGGCTCGCGAGGACCGCGATCGACGAGCCGCCCGGCGCCGCCGCGTCCGGCGCCTCGGCGCGCAGATCGCGGAGGCGTGTCGCGCCGAGCCCGCCCACGAGCGTGAGTGGCACACTCCCGCTCGCGAGGGGCGCGACGACCGTGGGGGCGCCCGTCCAGTGCCAGTCGGTCGCGCAGTCGAGCCCCCCGTAGATCTCGGTGCCGGCCGGTACGGTCAGCGCCTCGTCGAAGCTCTGCGCGCAGGCGTAGACGCGCAGGTTCGCCGCCTGGGCGAGCGCGATCGCCTGGGCGAGCGTGGCGACGGGCGCGGCCCTCGTGCCGGGGCTCTCGTCGGATCCCTCGAGGCGCACGAAGATCGCGACCTCGTCGTTCACGCCGCAGAAGCTCTCCTCGGGCAGTGCGAAGGCCTCGCACGGCGCGCCACCCGCGCCCCCGCCGCCGGGCGCCGCCCCGCCCACCGCTCCGCTGCCGCCCGAGCCCGTCGCGCCGGCCGCGCCGCCGGAGCCACCGGCACCGCTCCCGCCGCAGCTCCACGCGGCCACCGCGATCGCCGCGGCCGCGAGCGCGGTGCGCGCGAGTCGAGTCGGTGGCGTGGCGGGCATGGTTCCTCTCGAGCCGCGCGCGGGCGGCTGCCTGCACGACGGTATCAAGCCGGGTGGCCGGTGCGCCATCTCTCGCTCGCCCGAGCCGGCGGTGAAGGCTTACGAAGTCGCCGCGGCGTGTACTAGACTCCGCCCCGGCATGCGGCGACTTCTGTCAGGTCCTTGGGCGCGGCAGCTCTGGCTCGGCGTGGCGACGGGAGGCGTGGCGCTCGGCGCGAGCTCGGTTGCGAGCGCGCAGGCGCCGTCCGTCGAGCTGCGGGGCTGGAGCCCCTCGACCGATCCCGGCGCGGGTCTCTACCTCGAGCCGCCGAGCGCGCCGGCCACCGGGGACTGGAACACCGCACTCTGGCTGAGCTACGGCTTCCGCCCGATCACGCTCCGCGACGCGGAGACGGGCGACGTGGTGCACGCCGTGCTCGGCCACCAGCTGAGCGGCGACGCCGTCTTCAACGTCGGGCTGTTCGAGCGCCTCGCCATCGGCGTCGACCTGCCCTTCGCGCTCGCCCAGGTCGGCGACGACGTCGCGGGCTCACCCGAGGCCGCCGCGGTGCTCGGCGATTTTCGCCTGCCCCCGGTCGCCCTCGGCGACGCGAAGCTCGCGCTGAAGGGCACGCTCGTCGCGCCGACGAACGACGAGTTCGGCGGCTTCTCGCTCGCCCTGCACGAGCGGCTCGGCCTGCCCACGGGCAACACCTCGTCCTTCCTCGGCGAGGGCGCCGTCACGAGCGAGACTCGCCTGCTCTTCGAGTACCGCCTCGTGGCGGTGGCGGTCGACTGGGCGCTCGGGTTCAAGGCGCGCGCCAAGCGGCATCCGTTCGCGTGCGGGTCGGTACCCGAGGAGGACTGCGACACGGTCTTCGGTCACGAGATCCCGTGGGGTGTCGGTTTCGTCCTGTGGCCGCAGGCCTTCGGGATCGACCCCGACGGCCACTGGGCGTGGACGCTCGAGAGCTACGGCTACCTGCCCGCGGGACCCTCCGTCCCCTTCCGCAACGCCAAGCTCTCCCAGGCGCAGATCGCCGCCAGCGCGCGCTACGCCTTCGACGACGTGTCGCTCGTGTGGGGCGCCGAGCTCGGCGTCGCGCCCGGCGTCGGCACGGCGCCGTTCCGCGGCACGATCGGGCTCGCGTGGTCGCCGCGCAAGCACGACGTCGACGAGGACGGCGTGCTCGACAAGGGCGACACCTGCCCGGACCTCAAGGAAGACCTCGACGGCTACCAGGATGCCGACGGCTGCCCCGACTGGGACAACGACGACGACGGCGTGCCCGACGCCGACGACCGCTGCGCCGACCAGAAGGAAGATCTGGACGAGTTCCAGGACGACGACGGCTGCACCGACGAGGACAACGACAAGGACGGCATCGTCGATTCCGACGACGCCTGCCCCGACGTCCCTGGTGAGGCGAACGAGGATCCGGCGCTGCGCGGCTGCCACGACGACGATCCGGACCGCGACAAGGTGGTGGGCATCGCCGATGCGTGCCCGACCCTCGCGGAGGATCCCGACGGCTTCAAGGACGACGATGGCTGTCCCGAGCCCGACAACGACGACGACAAGATCCTGGACGCCCTGGACGCTTGCGCCACGGTCGCGGGCGTCGCCTCGAGCGATCCGAAGAAGAACGGTTGCCCGGACCGCGATGGCGACGGCGTTCTCGACAGCGACGACAAGTGCGCCGACACGGCGGGCGCGGCGCGCACCGACGAGTGGAACGGCTGCCCCGACCAGGACGCCGACGACGTCGTCGACGCAGTCGACGCCTGTCCCGACAAGCCCGGCGGACCGAGCCCCGACCCGAAGAAGAACGGCTGCGGACCGGCGCGTCCCAAGCCGCCGCCGCCCTCGCCCGCGCCGCCGCCCGCGCCGAAGCCGCCCGAGCCCCCGAAGGTGCCCTGACGGCCCGGCCGGGGCGCTGCCGGCCCGTCACAGCGCTGCGATGCGCACGAGCTGCGAGCGCGCCGCGGCGAGCTCGGCGTAGCGGGCGCCCGTGTGCGGATCGACGGCGTCCGGCTGGAGCTCGACCAGCGGCCGGAGCGCGAAGGGCCGCTCGCAGAGGCGCGCGTGCGGCACGCGGAGCTCGGGCGCCTCGACGATCCCTCCGCTCCACCAGAGGATGTCGAGGTCGATGGTCCGCGGGCCCCAGCGCTCGCCCGGCCGCCGCTCGCGCCCGAGCGCGCGCTCGACCTCGAGGCAGCGCCCGAGGAGCTGCGGTGGTCCGAGCGCGGTGCCGAGCAGCACCGCGGCGTTGAGGTAGTCGGGCTGCGGGGGACCGACCGGCGGCGACTCCCACACGCTCGAGCGCCCGAGCAGGGCGACCCCGGCCGTGGCGGCGAGCGCGTCGGCCGCGCGGCGCAGCAGCTCGAGGCGCGGCCCGAGGTTGCCACCGAGACCGACCACGAAGAGCCGCGAGGTCGCCACCTTGCTCATGCCGGGCCCATCATCGCAACTGCGGTCGCTCTGTGCCATGGTGCGTCGTCGAGCGCACGCGCGGGCGGGCTCGGGCACCTGGGTTGCCGCCGGACGAGGCTGCGCGTACACGGTCGAAACGATGGATGAGCCGCAGGGCAGCGGAGGCTCGGCAGCGAGCGGGAGCGGCGCAGAGCCCGCCCCGTCCTCGGCGCCGCCCGCTCCGTCTCCGACACCCGCGTCGGTCTGCGAGGCCCGCTCGCCCGCCTCGGCGGTCGAGGCCGTGTCCGCCGCAGAGCCGGTTCCCGTCGCCGCGTTCCGGTCCCCGACCCCGCCCGCGACCGCGGTGCTCCACGTCGGGCAGGTCGTGCCCACCCCTGCGCCGGGCGGCGTCGCGTTCGCGTCCGCTGCCGAGCGGCGGGCGGCCTTCGCGCCGCCGATCCTCGGTGCACCCGTGGTCGTGGCGCCGGAGCCGACGCGCCTCGCAGAGCCCGTGCCCGCCGCGCTCGGCGCCGCATCGCCCGACCCACCGTCGCCCCCCGCGCGGCCGGACGACGCCCGGCTCGAGCTCGACGCGGACGCGAGCGCACCTCTGCTCGACAGTGCGGGGGCCGCGCCCGGGCCCGACGGCGCCGGTCCGGGCGACGCCGCCGAGGACGCTGGCGGGAGCGATCCGGCGCTCGTCGCGTCCGGCCCGGAGGGCGAGTCCGAGGACGGGGTCGCCGCGCCGTCCATCCCGCCGCCGCGCGCGGCGCGGGTCGACTGGCGCTACCTCGTGCCGTTCGTGCTGCTGCTGCCGGCCGTGCTCGCGGCCGTGTACGCCGGCAGCCTCGATCCGGCGGCGCCGGACGACGCGGCGGCGGCGCTCGCCAAGGTCGCGACGGTGGCTCCGGCGGCCGCTGCGGGGGCCGACTCCGCCGGGGACCCGTCCGCGCCGCCGACGGGCTCCGCGCGCGCGACGGACCCGGCGCTCGCCGAGGAAGACGGGCCGGGGGCTGCGGTGAGCGGCACGGCCGCACCGGCGCCGCCGCGCCATCGCCCGGCGCCCGGCGCCACCATCGAGGACGAGCTCAAGAAGGGCTGCTCGACCACCGTTGTGCGGGGCCTCTCCGAGCAGATCATCGCCGAGTGCAACTGCATCGCGCCCGGCACCTTCGCGCGCGTCCCCGAGCAGAAGAACCTGAAGCTCGGCGACGCCGTGTTCCCCTTTCTGGCCGTGCCGGCGCGCGACGCGCTGCTCGCGGCCCTGAAGGGCGCCAAGAAGCTCGAGCTCCACGTCACCTCGATGCTGCGCACCATCCCGCAGCAGTACCTGCTCTACAGCTGGTACCAGCAGAAGCGCTGCGGCATCACGCTCGCGTCGTCGCCGGGCGAGAGCAACCACCAGTCCGGGCTCGCGCTCGACATCCAGAACTTCGGCGAGTGGCGCAAGCCGCTCGCCAAGGCGGGCTTCCAGTGGCTCGGCCAGCAGGACAAGTGGCACTTCGACTTCAAGAAGGCCGGGGTGTTCGAGCGGCCCGGCCTCGATGTGCTCGCCTACCAGCGCCTGTGGAACCGCAACCACCCCGACGACCGGATCCCCGAGACGGGCACCTTCGACTCCGGCACCGAGCAGCGCCTGCGGCGCTCGCCGCTCGGCGGATTCGGCGCGGGCGCGGTGTGCGGCGCGGGTCGCGAGCGCGGCGCCGGCACGGGCACGTCCCCGAGCGCCACCGCCCAGCCGAGCGCGACGGCCAGGGTCCGCCCCTAGCCCCGCGCCGGTACGCGGCGCCGTTTGCAGCCGGCGGGAAAAGCGGTATCGAGCGGTACCCCGCATGAAGACCTACGACGCCATCGTGATCGGTGCCGGACCGGGCGGCTACCCGTGCGCCATCCGCCTCGGGCAGCTCAAGCAGAAGACCCTGTGCATCGAGAAGGACAGGCCGGGCGGCGTGTGCCTGAACTGGGGCTGCATCCCGAGCAAGGCGCTCATCTACGCGGCGACGCAGTACGAGAAGGCGCGCCACAAGAACCCCGAGATCGGCGTCAAGGCGAGCGGTGTCGAGCTCGACGTGGCCACGATGCAGAGCTGGAAGAACGGCGTCGTCGCCAAGCTCAACCAGGGGGTTCGCGCGCTCGTGAAGGGCGCGGGCGCGGACTACCTCGCCGGCAGCGCGCGGCTGCTGTCGCGCGACACCGTGGAAGTGAAGGCGGCCGACGGCACGGTCGAGCAGGTGCGCGCCGACAAGGCGATCGTCGTCGCGACGGGCTCCTCCACCATCGAGATCCCGAGCTTCCGATTCAAGGGCGAGAAGATCGTGGGCGCGAAGGAAGCGCTCAGCCTGTCGAGCGTCCCGAAGCGTCTGGTCGTCATCGGCGGCGGGGTCATCGGGCTCGAGCTCGGCACGGTCTACCAGAAGCTCGGCAGCGAGCTCACCGTGGTCGAGGCGCTGCCCGATCTGCTCACCGGCATCGACGCGGACTGCACGAAGATCGTCGAGCGCAAGCTGCAGAAGCACGGCGCCAAGATCTACAAGAAGGCCCTGGCGAAGGGCTACGAGGAGCAGCCCGACGGCTCGCTCGTCGTGACGATCGAGCAGGACGGCAAGCCCTTGACGATCGCCTGCGACGTCGTGCTCGTCGCGGTCGGCATGCGCCCGAACGGCCGCGGGCTCGGGCTCGAGGAGGTGGGCGTCACCGTCGACGCCAAGGGCTTCGTGCCCATCGACAAGCAGGGCCGCACGAACGTGCCGGGCATCTACGCGATCGGCGACGTGAGCGGCCCGCCGCTGCTCGCGCACAAGGCGACCAAGGAGGGCGAGATCGTCGCCGAGGTCATCGCGGGTCACAAGGCGGCGATGGACTGGGTCTCGATCCCGGGTGCCGTCTTCACCGACCCCGAGATCGCCGTCGCGGGCATGACCGAGGCCGAGGCGAAGCAGAAGGGTCTGGCGGTCTCGATCGGGAAGTTTCCGTTCGCGGCGCTCGGCAAGGCGATGGCCATCACCGAGACGGACGGCTTCGTGAAGATCGTGGCCGACAAGGCGACGCACCAGGTGCTCGGCGTCCACATCGTCGGGCCCGAGGCGAGCACGCTCATCAACGAGGCGGCGCTCGCCCTCGAGATGGCCGCCTTCCTCGAGGACCTCTCGCTCACGGTGCACCCGCACCCCACGCTCGGCGAGAGCTTGATGGAGGCCGCGGCGCACGCCCTCGGCCACGCCATCCACATTCCGAATCGCTGAGGCGCGAGCGGCGAGGCGGCGAGGTACTGCGATGCTCCGGTCGCCCGCGTCCCGCGCGTCCGCCGCCGGCCTCTTCGTCGCCGCGCTCGGCGCCGGTTGCAGCAGTCGGCCCGCCGACTGCGGCAAGGTGTGCGCCGCGAACGCCGCCTGCGCGGCGCAGGTCGCGGCCGAGTCGCACTTCGAGTCCGGCGACGCACCCGCGCCGCCGCCGCCCTCGAGCGCGGAGGCCGAGGCCCGCCGGCGCTTCTGCGAGGACGCCTGCAACGGGAGCGCCGGTCTGCGAAAGTCGCTCGGCTCCTGCGACCAGTCGGACTGCTTTGCCCAGGTGATGTGCGTGAACGACGCGATGGTGGAGGATCCGGCCCTCAACCGCGTGCCGCAGAGCTGTCTCCTGCCGGCCGAGAGCCAGTGCGAGCAGTACGGTCTGCCGGCGGCGATCGTGGCGGTACGGCCGACCTGCGGGACGCGCGGCGGCACGTGGCAGATGAAGGGCTGCCCGAGGGACGCCGTCCTGGCGCGCTGCGTGGGCGAGGCGGACAGCGTCGTCTTTTACTACACCCCCGCCGAGGGCAAGAAGGCCTGGACCCTCGCCGACGCGCGGGCGGCCTGCGTCATGGGCAAGCTCGTGCCCGCGGTGCCCTAGAAGGGCTTCAGGCTCCAGGCTTCGGGCTTCAGGCTCCAGGCTTCGGGCTTCGGGCGCAGAGGCCACGGCGTGGATCCCTGTGGCCTCCCGCTCTCCCTCCCGAAGCCCCGTCTCACGGCTCCTTCGGCCGGCCGGCGCGCGCGCGCTCGAAGCAGGCGTCCGGCACGCGCGCCGCGCGCCGCAGGTGCTCGGTCGCGACCACGAAGCGACCCGTCACGGGGTCGTGGTAGCCGCTCGCGTCGGGGAGATCGGCGTCGCGCGCCCGGTAGTGACGCACGATGCGCGCCATCAGCAGCTCGCGCAGCCACTTGCCGACGAGCGACGCCATGCCGACCAGCAGATCGTGCGCGTCGCAGTCCTGCTCGAACGCGAGCTCGCCGAGGCCCGGGAAGCGGTACGCGCTCCGGTCCGGCGTCTCCTCGACGACGGCGTGCAGGCGCCCCGCGAGCGGTCCGAACGCGGGCCCGTAGCTCTTGAAGCCGCCGACCTTGCCGCACACGGCCCGGAGCTCCTCGCCCGCCTCGGCGCGGAGCGCGAGCACGAGCCGCTCCATGGCGTGCAGATCGAGCGCCGAGCGACTCCGGCCCTCGGCCTGCGCGTCGTTGATGCGCCGCACGCACACGACGCTGCTCCGCACCGCCACGAGCTCGACCCCGCGCTGCGCGAGCTTGCCGAGGTCGCGCGCCACCTCGCGCTCGAGCTCGCGGCTGGGCTCGTCGTCGAGGAAGGCCTCGCCGCCGGTGCCCCAGCACTGCGGCAGGACGTGGGCCGGGCAGGGCGCGCGCAGCTCCTCGGGCGGCTCGAGCGCGAGGGCCCGCACGAGCTCGTCCGGCGTGTCGAGCGCCGGCCCCCCGAGCGCCCGCGCCCAGGCCTGCCCGAGCCCGACCGAGCCGTGCGCCACGAGGCCCTTCGAGTCCCCGAGCCGGCGCGCGAGCGCGCCGCGCGCCTTGCGCCCGACGACGGCCGCGCCGGTCGCGTCGACGCGCGCCATCACGGCCGTGACGACGAGCGGCCCGAGCCGCGGGCCGAGCCCGTTCTCGTCGACACCCACGCGGTAGCGGTAGCCCATCGCGAGCGCCTGCGTGCCACGGGACGACGCCGGTTGCGAGGGGGGCGAGGCCGGCGCGTCCGGTTGACACGGCACGGGGTGCGCCGCAGAGTGGCTGGGCCGCGGAGCGACCCTGCCGCGGCTCGGGCGCGAGCCCGGAGCACCACGGGGAATCGCACAGCCTGGTAGTGCGCGAGCTTTGGGAGCTCGAGGTCGCGGGTTCGAATCCCGCTTCCCCGACCATGATTTCGGATACCTGGCGCGGCGCGATCGACGCGCGCGCTCGGTGCGCGCGCTCGATTGCGGGATGAGGCGCCCGGGCGGACGTCATCCCGCCACGCAGTTCCCGAGATGGGAACTGGCGCGTGCGATGAGTGCGTCATCCCGGCCGGCAGTTCCCGTTCTGGGAACCGGCGCGGGGGATGAGGCGCGCGGGCGGAGGTCATCCCGCCACGCAGTTCCCGAGATGGGAACTGGCGCGTGCGATGAGTGCGTCATCCCGGCCGGCAGTTCCCGTTCTGGGAACCGGCGCAGGGGATGATGCGTCTCGGCTGGTGGGGGCGCGCCGCGCTGCGCGCGCGGCCGCGCGGGAGCGGTCACAGCGTCGCGAGGTACGCGAGGAGCGCGTCGAGATCGTCGGCGGGCAGCCGTGCGGTCGGTGCCATGGCCGAGGCCCGGTCGGAGAGCGCGGCGGCGAGCGTCGCGTAGCGCCCGTCGTGGAAGTACGGCGCCGCGCGCGACACGCCGCGGAGCGAGGGCGTGTCGAAGCGCCCGGTGAGGTCGCGCGGGCTGCGACTGCCGACATCGTGGGACTTGCCGTCGCCGGCGCCGTCGCGGTGGCAGCCGACGCAACCGCCGTCCCGGGCCTCGTAGAGCTCGCGGCCGCGCGCGATCCGGGTCGCGTCGCCGCCGTGTGACCAGCTCGGCGCTCCGCCGATTCAGACGGCGGGGGCGGGCTCGGCGCTCGGGGTCGCCCCGGGGGCGAGCGCCGCGTGCTCGCGCCCGGCCTCGACGAGCCGGTCGACGCGCCGGCGGGCGCGCCCGCGCGCGGTCGCGAGCGCGTGCTCCACGGCCGCCACCGGCCGCAGGGCCCGGGCCACCTCGTGCTCGGCGCGCGCGAGGGCGGGCGCGAGCGCGTCGAGCTCGCCGAGGGTGCGCGCGCGCTCGAGCTCGCCCGCGGCGTTGTAGCTGTCGACCAGGGCGGCGACGCGCGCCGCGAGGCCGGCGCGGGCCGCTTCGCTCGCGCGGCGAGCGGCGGCCGTGCTCGCCTCGGCCTCGTCCTTGCGAACGAGGAGCAGGTCGATCTCCGCGACCACGTCGGCGAGCGCGGGCTCGAGCGTGGCCGCGCGCAGCATCACCGGTGCGTGGCTCGCGGGTGCGTGGCGCCGCGGATCGAGCCACGCCGTGCCGGCGTCGCGGGCCGCGTGCTCGGCGCGCGTGAGCAGCGTCGCCGAGTCGATGCGGCCGAGGGGCGAGCCGGCGCCGACGACGGGCGGGAACGGCGCCGTGCTGTTGACGTCGACGACCCGGCCGAGGTGCTCGGCCCAGCAGTGATCTTCGCCGTAGCCCGTGTCGCTGATGCCGACGGTCTCGACGCCGGGCGCGAGCGCCTCGGGCAAGAGCGCGCGCACGGTGTCGATCTTGGCGTGGCTCGCGTTGATGCGCACCCTGGCGGGCGGCGAGATGCGGCGCGGCGCGGCCGCCGGCAGGAACATGGCGCTGCGCACGGCCGGCGCGCTGAGCCAGCCCTCGTGCTCCTCGATGGTGGAGTACGCGATGTCGTCGACGTCGAGCTCCGCGGCCGCGACCTCGACCACGGGCTGCGGCGAGGCGCTCGTCAGGACGATGCGCAGGCCGGGCGCGCGCGCGCGCAGCCAGCGCAGGTCGTCGCGCAGGATCACCTGATCGGCCGCGTGCCGGCGCCACACCGCGCGCGCGAGCTCGCGCAAGGTGCCGAGGGGAAGCTCCGCCATGTGGTGCATGAGCGCCGTCTGGGGAATGCGCTGCGCCGCCAGCACCGGCTCGGGGCCGAGCGTCCGGAAGCTCAGGCGCCGCAGGAGCGCGCTCTGCCACGCGAGCTTGCCCCAGAAGAAGTAGTAGAGGCCGGGCCCGGCCCACATGCGCGTGCCGCGCCGCAGGTAGTCGCCGAGGGCGCGCGGCGCCTTCCAGTCGAGCACGAACCGCCCGGGCCCGCGGGTCGCCTCGAGCGCCGCCAGGCGCTCGGGCCCGTAGCCGTGGTGGGCGCAGATCTCCCAGCCGAGGAGCTCGCCCATGTTGCGTCCGAGGTGCACCGTGCGGTCGAGGTCGAGCAGGAGCGTGCGCGTCGTCGCGGGGACGGTCCGCCGGCACAGCTCGCGGAAGTCGATGGGCGCGCCGTGCACGACGAGCTCGGGCACGACGCGGGTGCGCTTCGGGGCGGCGGCTGCGCTCGGCATGGGGCTCTCCTGTCGCTCTCCGGGAGCAACATAGGGCCAGCGGACGGGCGCCTCCGTCACGCTTTCGCCACGCGTACCGTGCGCGGCGCCGCTGGACTTTTGCGGCGCACGGCCCGAGCCTCGCCGCATGAAGCTCGTCCCGCTCTCGCCGGCCCGCCGGTTTCTCATGTGGTGGTTCCGGCCGCCGCTCGGCTCGCCCTTCGTGACGTGCTCGGTCACGATCGACTTCTCGGCGGCGGCGACCTACCTCGCGCGTCTGAACGCGGCGCCCGGGCCGCGGGTGACGGTGCAGAGCCTCTTCATGGCCACCGTCGGGCGCCTCTACCGCGAGCTCCCGGTCGCGAACCGACGCATCACCGCGGGGCGCGTCTACCAGCTCCCGAACGTGAGCATCGCGGCGCCGGTGAGCCTGCTCGGCCACGCCGGGGCGGGCGGCATGGAGGTGACGATGGTGTTCGTCGCCGCCGTGGACGAGATGAGCCTGCGCAAGGTCGCCGCGGTGACGACCGAGCGCGCCGCGACGGAGCGGAGCGGCAGGTCGACGAGCGCGCTCTTGCGCGCGCTCGTGGCGGTCGCCACCCACGCGCCCGCGAAGGTCATCGAGGGGGCGCTCGACGCGGTCAACGGCCTCGGGCGGTCCCCGTGGCTCGCCGAGACCATGTGGAAGCTCGCGCCCGTGTCGACCGGCGTCACGAATCCCGGCGCCGGCCTCGGCAAGCTCGAAGGCATGGCGTTCCGCGCTGCGGCGATGACGGTCCCCGACCGGCTCGTGCACGTCGGTACCGTGTGGGGCGTGAGCGCCGTGCAGGACGAGGTCGTCGCCATCGCCGGCCGGCCCGAGGTGCGGCCGATGCTGCCGGTCGTGTTCTGCTTCGATCACCGGCTCTTCGACGGCGTCATGGCGAGCCGCATCCTGAAGCGCCTCGGCGAGCTCTTGCAGGATCCGGAGGCGCTCTTCGGCCCCGACGGCGAGCGATGACGGGAGTCGTCCGCACCCTGGCGTCGGTCGTCGGGGTCGGCGCGGTGCCCCGTTCCCGTCGCTTGACAGATGCTGCCGAAAGGCGCATTAACTGGGCGCCCGGTTAAATCGTCCGGCGCGAGCCGGACCCGCCACTCAGCCCATGGACGCCAAGCAGCGCATCCTCGACGCGGCCGACCAGCTCTTCGGCGAGGTCGGACTCGACGCCGCGACGACGCGCGCCATCGCCGAGCGCTCGGGCGCCAACAAGGCGCTCATCCACTACCACTTCACGACCAAGGACGAGCTCTTCGGCGCCGTGCTCGACCGCTACTACGACAAGCTCGCCGCGGCGCTCGGGCCGGCGCTCGCGACCGAGGGCAGCCTGCGCCAGCGGCTCGTCGGCGTCGTCGACGCCTACGTCGACTTCCTCGCCGGGCACCGCGGCTTCTTTCGCATCGTGCAGCGCGAGATCGCGGGCGGCCGCCACGTGGACCGCATCGCCGAGCACATGCTGCCCCTGTTCCGCGCCGGGGTGGCGCTCCTCACGCAGGCCTACCCCGCGACGCGGCAGGGCGCGCTCGCGGCCCCGAGCCTGCTCGTCAGCTTCTACGGCATGGTGGCGACCCACTTCGGCTACGCGCCGGTCGTCGCCAGGCTGATCGGTGCCGAGCCCCTCTCGCCGGAGGGGCTCCTGCATCACAAGCGTCACCTCGCGCGCATGGTCGATCTCATGCTGGCCGCGCTCGAGGCCGAGACCCAAGCGCCCGCACCCGCGCCGCCCCGCAACGGCGCCAGAAGGAGACAGACATGACCCTCGGTACTCCCGCGCTCGAGCAGACGCTCGGCAAGCTCCTCGGTCGCGCCGTCGCCGCGCGCCTCGCCGCCGACGGGCGGCCGTTCGTCATCGCGCACTTCGTGACGCACCACTGTCCCTGCGAGTGCGCGAGCTGCCTCTGGAAGCACAACGACTGGCGCGACGTGCCGCTCGCGGAGCTCGTGCGCTTCTACGACCAGGCGCGCGAGCAGGGCTTCGTGGCGGCCGCCTTCACGGGCGGCGAGCCCTTCCTGCGCCGCGACCTCGGCGCGCTCGCGGCCCACGTGAAGGACCAGGCGGGCATGGCCATCCTGTGCTTCACGACCGGCATGTACCTCGCGGAGCGCGGCGCCGAGGTGCTGCCCCACCTCGACATGCTGAGCGTGAGCATCGACTCCGCCGATCCGGCGCGCCACGACGCGATCCGCGGCGTCCCGGGCCTGTTCGAGCGCGCCGTCGCGGGCGTGCGCGCGGTGCGGCGCGACTACCCCGGCCTGCACGTGCAGCTCAACTGCTGCGTGCAGAAGGGCATCGCGCCGGAGATCGCTCCGCTCGTGGCGCTCGCGGCGGAGCTCGACGCGCCCATCTCCTTCGACGTCATCACCGAGGCGCGCAACGGCGACTCGGGCGGCGCCTTCACCTCCACCGACATGGGCATGCCGCCGGACGAGCTCGCCGCCGTGTGCCGCGAGCTCAGGGAGCGCAAGCGTGCCGGCGAGCCCATCGTGAACTCCGAGCGCTACTTCGACTACTTCGCCGCCGGCCAGGCGGGCTACACCTGCCACTTCCCGAAGCTCGCCATGTCGGTGGACGGCCGCGGCAACGTCGAGGACTGTCTCGACCTCACGCGCCCCATCGCCAACATCCGCGAGATGCCGCTCGCCGACATCATGGCGCTGCCGCGCTTCCGCGCGCTCCGGGCCGATGCCGAGCGCTGCCACAGCTGCTCGTCGCCGACCATGGTCGATCTCTCGATGGTGTGGGAGAACCCGGCGCTCGCGCTCGCCTCGGGCGGGCTGCAGCTCGGGCGGGCGCCGGCCGGCGAGCGGCTGGTGCAGCTGCGCAACTGCAACTGAGGCGCGCGCCGCGGGCGGGCGCGGTCCTGACGGGTGGGCGTCAGCCGCCCGCGTACCAGAGCTTGCAGTCGATCGAGCCGTGATCGATGCGGCCGAGGAACGGCAGGGCCGCGCCGAGCGACGCGAAGTCGAAGCCGTCGTCGAGTGGCGGGGCCTGGTTCGGATCGCCGCTGCCCGCGCTCGCGGCCGGGCCGTGCACGATGCAGCTGCCGGTGAGTCCGTCGGCGATCACGTGGTCGACCGCGAAGGGCGTGCGGGTCGGCAGGTAGTGCCCGAGCGTGTTGCGCGGCGGGCCGAGCTCGTCGAAGCGCCCGGCGGGCGTCGTGGCGGCATCCCAGAGGTCCATCTCGCGCTGGGTCGCGAAGGAGTCGGGGTCCATGTTGAAGTCGCCGGCGACGAGCGTCGGGACCGTCGCGCCGACGAGCGCGTCGGGGCCCTCGAACACCTGCTGCAGTTGCCCGTAGCGGCAGGGCTCGCCGCTGTAGAAGCCGTTCGCGTTCTCCCCGGCGGCGTTCGGGTGGACGTGCACGATGCGCATCTCACCGTGGTCGGTGGTGACGGTCACGGCCGACACGGTGGACTCGCCGTCGCAGTTCGAGTCGTCGCAGGTGCCCTGCTGGTAGCTGCACGCGGCGAGCGGCAGGGGCGGGGTCTCGGCCCCGTCGAGCACGAAGGCGCCGGGCTCGACGGCCGTGATGGTGGCGAAATCGGTGCGCACACCGATGCACTCCACGTGCTTGCGCGCGTCGCACACGATCGAGTAGTCGGTGCCGAGGACGCGCTCGATCGCCGCCGGTCGCGCCGCGGCGTCGTAGCAGGTGCGCGCCGCGTCGCCCTCGACGAAGGCGGCGCACGCTTCGGGCGGCAGCACCTCCTGGAGGAACACGACCGCGGGGGCGAGCGCCCGGATCCGCGCGCCCACGAAGTCCTCGTAGGCCTGGTAGCTCAGGCGCAGGGCGTAGTTCGGATCGGTGGTGTCGGGATTGCCGACGTTGGCCGTGAGCACGCGGAAGCTCGGCGGCTCGGCGGCGGGCGTCGTCTCTTCGTCGGGCGTGCCGCAGCCGCTCGCGCCGAGGAGCGCGATCGCGACCCAGGTGGTGCGCAGGAGGTAGGGCATGGGTGTCAGCTCGCCGCGAGCCGCTCGGCGAGGCGCTGCTCGAGCTCCGCCGGCGGCACGCCGAGCGCCTTGCACACGGCATCGAGGTAGCGCCGCTCGGCGGGCACGACCTTGCCGTCGACGACGGCCGTGGCGATGAGCAGCTCGAGCGCCTCCTGCTGGGCCTCGGGCGACAGCTCCTTCAGGACGGCGGCGGCGCGGCTGCCGACCGAGATGGGCGCGACCACGAAGTCCTCCTCGCTGGCGACCCCGAGCCTGGCGAGCAGGCGCGTGAAGAAATCGTTCTCGGCGGCGCAGTACGCGCCGTCGGTCGTCGCCATGCCGAGCACCAGCTCGCACAGCTTGTGTTTCTCCAGTTCGTCCACCTGCGTGAGGCTCCGGCGCGCTCGAGGTGCGGCCATTGTCTCCGCGACCGACGTGCGACGCAAGGCGGGAAGGCACGAGCACGAGGGGGGCGCAGTGGGAGCCGACCCCGCGGCCTGCACGCCTTCGGCGACCTCGGTCGCCGAGCACGCGGGCGACCCTCGGGCGTGCATCCGCCCAGATGCGAGCTCGTCCGCGGGTCTCGGGCCGCGCCGGCATGGTGGGAGCGATCAGGCTCTTGCGCGCCGGCCCCGCTTGCGTAGCCTCCTGCCGATGAGCGACGAAGGCGAGTCGGGGAGCGAGGGGGCGGTGGTGCAGGCGCCGGTCGCGGCGCCGGCGGACGATGGGCCCGCGGACGAGCAGGTGGCAGCGCCGACCGAGCCGACGCCGGTCGAGCCGGCGGCGGTCGAGCCGGCGGCGGTCGAGCCGGTTCCGGCCGAGTCGGCGGTGCCCGAGCCGGCGGCGGTCGCGCCGGCGGCGGTCGAGCCGGCTCCGGCCGAGTCGGCGGTGCCCGAGTCGGCGGCGGTCGAGCCTCCCGCCGCACCGCACCCCGTGGTGGCAGCCGTCGAGCCGTCGTCCGGCCCGCAGACGCTCGGGGCGGAGCTCGTGGTCCGCGGCGAGCACTTCGGTGCCGAGCCCCACGTGCGGGTCGGGACCGAGCCCGCGGAGCTCCTGCGCCGCACCGAGGACGGGGCGCTCGTCGTCGCGGCGCCGCCGAGCGCGCGCGCGGGCCACGTCGACGTGGCGGTCGAGGTGCAGGTGGGGGACGAGACGCTGCGCGGCGTGCTCGTCCACGGCTTCCGCTGGGAGCCTCCACCCGCCGCGCGTGGGGTCCGGCCGTCGACCCTGCCGCTCGGCGGCGGGGCGCGCGTCGCCGTCGAGGGTGAGGGCCTCGTCGAGGGGTGCCGCGTGCGCATCGGCGGCGTCGACGTCGAGAGCTCGTGGCTCGACGCGACGACGCTGCGGGCGATCTCGCCCGCGCATGCGGCCGGCAAGGCAGCGGTCGAGGTGCTCGGCGCCGACGGACAGGTCACGCGCCTCGAGGACGCCGTGACCTTCGATGCCGGGCCGCTCGTCGAGGCGCTCGTCCCGGGCGAGGGCCCGCCCGAGGGCGGCACGCGCGTCGAGGTGCTCGGCAAGGGCTTCCAGGCCGGCTGCGTGGTCGCGTTCTTCGAGCGCCACGCGCCGGCTGTGGAGCGCCACGACGAGACGCGCCTGTCCTTCGTCACGCCGCCCGGCGAGCTCGACGCGACCGGGACGGTGCGCGTCACGAACCCGGACGGGCTCTCGGGCACGATGCTCGAGGCCTTCGCGTACCGGAACGCGCCGCCGCCGTGCATCGAGAGCGTGTCGCCGGCGAGCGCGTGGACCACGGGGGGCCTGCGCCTCACGGTCGCGGGCAGCGGCTTCCGGCCGGGGACGCGCGCCTTCGTGGCGGGCGCGGAGGCCGAGACGGTGGTCAAGAGCGCGACCGTGCTCGAGCTCCTCGTGCCGCCGCGGCCCGACGCGGGTGCGGCGGAGCTCCGCGTCGTGAATCCCGACGGCGCGCGCGCCGCGGCCGAGGGCCTCTTCCACTACGAGCTGCCGCCGCAGCCGGCGAAGCTCCTCGGGGTGGCGCCGGCGCGGATCTTCCTCCGCGGCGGCACCATCGAGCTCCACGGCGACCACTTCGACGCCCACACGCGCGTGCGGGTCGCCGAGGTGCAGGCGAGCGTGCGCGTCCTGTCGCCGACGGTGCTGCAGGCGACCGTCGCCGCGCGCGAGCTGCCGGGCAAGGTGGCGGTCGAGGTCATGAACGGCTCCGGCGTCCTCGTGCGCGTGGAGGACGCGTTCGAGTACATCGCCAAGCCGGCGCCGACCGTGATCGGCCACGAGCCGAAGCTGGGCTCGGTGCTCGGCGGCACGAAGGTGGTGCTCGACGGCACCGGCTTCGAGCGCGAGACGAAGGTGTGGTTCGGCAAGGAGCCCGCCAAGGCGATCGTCTGGAAGAATGCCTCGACGCTCGAGGTCGTGGCGCCCGCGGGCAAGGCGGCCGGGCTCGTCGACCTCGTGGTGGCGACCCCCGACGCCGTGCCGGTGACGCTCAAGAACGGCTACCGCTACGAGGCGCTGCCGGCCCCGACGGTGCAGTCGGTGAGCCCGAATCGCGGCGGTACGGCGGGCGGAACCGAGCTCACGGTGAGCGGCAAGGGCTTCGTGAAGGAGAGCGTCGTGCTCGTGGGCGGGGCGCCCGCCACCAAGGTCAAGCTCGTCGATCCGGGCACGCTCGAGGCGCGCACGCCGCCCGGCAAGCACGGGCAGATGGTGGACGTCGTGGTGCGGAACCCGGGCGGCAAGGAGGCCGTCGTGCGGCGCGCGTACGCCTACGACAGCCGCTACGACTGAGCGGGCCGGAAGAGCGAGCGTGGAAAAATCTCGCCGCGGTGGCCGAATGCCCTGTTAGCCTGGAGGCGTTCTTCATTCTGGGAGTGTGGAGGTCGACATGGTGCGCAACACGGGTCTAGGCATCGGCGCGGCGCTGGTGCTCGGTGGTGTCTTCTGGGCGGCGTGCGACGGCTCGGGCGACACGAGCGGCAACACGACCACGGGCGCAGGCGGAGCCGGAGCCACGACCAGCAGCTCCACCACGACGGGCATGGGCGGCTTCATCCTCAACGGGGGCAACGGCCAGGGCGGGGGCATCAACGGCTGCGACCCGCAGT
>JADLAB010000590.1 GCA_020848455.1 Polyangiaceae bacterium | reverse complement strand
GCGCGCCGCCGGGGGGACACTGGCGGCATGACGACGACGAGGTGGGAGAAAGGCGATCTGGTGCAGTTCAAGGCGGGTGGTCCACCGATGCTCGTGGACGTGGTTCACGAGCTCGGCGGGGCGGTGAGGGTGAAGTGGCACGTCGAGGGCATGCTGACCTTCGGAACGTTTCCGTCGGATGCGCTGACGCCTTACGTGCCGCCGCCGAGGCTCGTCGAGCCGCCAGGAGAGAGCGCGCGCGGGTCGGGGTGAGCGACCCAAACCGTCACGGACCGGCGTCGCCGAGGGGCTCCATCGTGACGCGAAACGCGCGGGCGCCGGCCTTGCACAGGTAGCCGGCGAGGGGCTCGACCTCTGCCGCGCTCTCGACGGTGAGGACGGCCTGGCGACCATTCCACCAGAAGGCTCGCGGCTCTCGCCCGCAATCGGACTCGAGCCCGAGCACGGTGCCGAGGCGCGCTCGGTTCGCGGGCGTGGGCCCCGCCTCGACGGTCTCGAGCCACGCGAGCGCGAGCGCGCGGTCGAAGTCGCCGTCTTGCTCGTGCTCCGCGACGACACCCAGGACGGCGCCATGCAGCGCGCCGCGCGCAATCCCCCAGCCATCGTCGCCTGCTTGGCCACCGGAACCGCGACCCGTGGGGGCCTCCGACGCCGCGGCTTCGAGCGCGTCGGTGAGCAGCGTCATCGTGTGAGCCACGCGGTGGGCGCGCACAGCATCGAGCGCGCCTGGCGCCCACGGGGGGCGAACGCAGGCGAAGGGGAAGAGCTTCGTGTACGCCTCGAGCTGCTCGCTCGCCGCCCGTAGGGAGGCGGCGCCCTCCGGGTGGAGCGTGACGAGAGTGCGGGCGGGACCGAGCCGGAGCGATGGCACGTCTGCGCAGCCGATGCGCGCGTGCGTCGCGGCGGACGGCGACGTTGCCTCGGGCCGCCACCAGGCGCGCTCGGCCGTGACCAGCGCGGCGGGGATCGCGAAGGCCGCAGCGACGACCACCGCGTACACCCCGAACCAGGCCCAGCGCGCCGCGGGCCGGGCGGCCGGCGCGTCTAGGCGGGTGGCGAGGTTCCGAGCGCGCGAGATCCGCACGCCGAGGGCCGCTCCCGGGTCCGTGGCGCGCAGGGCCGCGAGGATCTCGGTGCGCCGCGTTGCCCGCTCACCGGGCAGCCCGCGCTCGCGCAGCGTGCGCTCGAGCCTCGCGCTCCGCCAGGCGCTCGGCGTGCCGGCGAGCACGAACGCGCCGAGCGCGGCGATGACGGGCGAGCGGAGCCCGATGCCGAGCGCCACGAGGCCGAGCCCGCTCAGGGTGCGCAGCACGATCTCCGGTTCCGGGCGACCGCTGGCGAGCAGTCGATGCGCCAAGCGGCCGCCGTCGAGCGGGAAGATTGGCAACAGGTTGAGGCCGTTGATCACGATGAGCAAGCGCGTGACGTCGCGGAGGAGCGCCGGCTGCGGGCCGCTCAGCAGCACGGCGAGCCCGAGCCCGAGCCCCAGGCCGGGCACCGGGCCGGCGAGCAGGACGATCATCTCGTCGGCGAGCGAAATGCGCTCCTTGTGGCCGGTGGTGGCGCCTCCGAGCAAGGGCACGAAGAAGATGCGCGCATCGCGGTAGCCGCGCATGCGCATCGCGGTCCAGTGACCGATCTCGTGGAGCAGCACGACGAGCGTGATGCCCGCGACCGTGGTCGGTGACGCGAAGAGGAGCAGAGATCCGGCGAAGAGCACGCCGGTCACCCCGAGCGCGACCGCGAGCAGCCAGCGCGGGGTGGGGTGGTCGCGCATGGCGTCCTGCTCCTCCCACACGGCGACCTCCGCGGCGACGGGTACGGCGGGCGCCTCGGGAGCCGCGAGCCGGCGCGCGCGCCGGGCGCGCTGTCCCGCCGCGCGGCCACGCAGGGCGCGGAGGGCGACTGCGAGCGCTCCACGGAGGCTCACCGCG
Source organism: Polyangiaceae bacterium (assembly GCA_020848455.1). Taxonomy (GTDB): domain Bacteria; phylum Myxococcota_A; class Polyangia; order Polyangiales; family Polyangiaceae; genus JACRDA01. The sequence goes on along the minus strand of JADLAB010000590.1, from coordinate 2,282 downwards.
AAGCAGCCCGGCGACGTGGTCGGAACCAGGTCGCCGCGCGCCACGGCGAGCTCGGTCGCCTCCCGGTGATACCGCAGGTAGCGCGCGAGCGCGCCCTCGGGCCCGTCGTCGACGGCCGCCCCGGCGATGGCGCCGACCGCGACCTCGTGGCGCGCGAGCAGGGCCGCGGGGGCGAGCCCGCCGACGAGCTCGACGCGGGCCCACGCCGGCTGGGCGGGCCACGACACGCCTCCGGGCACGTCGTCCGTCTCGACGCGCACCCCATCCTCGAAGTCGGTGATGAGACACGCGAGGAGCTCGTTGGCGGGCTCCGGCAGCGGCGTGACCTGCAGCCACAGGCGCACCGCGCTGCCCGGTCGCGCCATGAGGCGCCACGGAGCGGGCTCGTGGGGTGGAAGGGTGAAGGCCGGGCCGCCCACGACCCACGCCACGTGCTCGAAGCCGAGCGCGCGCCAGGCGGCGACCCGTTCGAGGAGCTCTCGCAGGCGCTCGGGGATGCGCTCGCCCTCGACGGCCTGCGCCTCCCTTACGTGGTAGCGCGCGGCGAGGGCGGCCCGAAGCGCCGCGAAGAGCAGCGCGCCGCGCAGCAAGAGGTACGCGGCGCCGACGAACAGGAGGAGCGCGGCGACGGGCAAGAGAGTCACCCGTCGTCACCCGAGCGGCGCGAACAGCCCCTCGACGTCGCCCTCGGTCCAGTCGAGGGCGGTTGCCCCGACGCCCAGGATGGCCTGGGCGAGCTCGGCCTTCTTCTGCTGCAGGTGGATGACGCGCTCTTCCACGCTGCCCGCCACGTACAGGCGGTGCACGAACACCGGCTTGTCCTGGCCGATGCGATAGGCGCGGTCGGTGGCCTGGGTCTGCGCGGCGGGGTTCCACCACGGGTCGTAGTGGACGACCGAGTCGGCGCTCGTCAGGTTGAGCCCGGTGCCCCCCGCCTTGAGGCTGATGAGAAAGACGTCGGCGGCGCCGGCCTCGAAGGCGTCGACGACGCGCTGGCGCTCGCGCGTGGCGCCGGTGAGGGCGAGGTGCGCGATGCCGCGCGCGCGGAGGGCCTCGGCGACGAGGTCGAGCATGCTCGTGAACTGCGAGAAGACGAGCACCCGGTGGCGCGCGGCGAGCTGGGCGTCGAGCAGCTCGAGCAAGGCGTCGAACTTGGCGCTCGCGGTCACGCCGCGCGCCGCCTCGAGGCTGAGCAGGCGCGGATCGCAGCACACCTGTCGGAGCTTGAGCAGGGCGTCGAGGACGGGGACGGTGCAGGCCGCGAGCCCCTTGGCGCGGATGAGGCGGCGGACGTCGCCGTGGGCCGCGAGCCGGATGTTCTCGTAGAGCTCGCGCTGCGGGCCCTCGAGCTCCACCGGGCAGAGCAGCTCCGTCTTCGGTGGCAGCTCGGGCGCGACGTCGTGCTTCACGCGCCGGAGCACGTAGGGCGCCACCTGGTCGCGGAGCGCGAGCACGCGCTCGGCGTCCCGCGCCTCCTCGATCGGCTGGCGGTAGCAGCGGCGGAACGAGAGCTCGTCGCCGAGCAGCCCCGGCGACAGGAAGTCGACGATCGACCACAGCTCGCCGAGGTGGTTCTCGATCGGCGTGCCGGTGAGGCAGATGCGGTGCTCGGTGTCGAAGCGCCGCAGGGCCTGGCTCGCGAGGCTCCGCACGTTCTTGATGGCCTGGGCCTCGTCGAGCACCAGGGTCGAGAAGGCCTGCGCCAGGAGCAGCTCCTCGTCGCGGACCACGAGCGGGTAGCTCGTGAGGACGACCTCCGCGTGCGCGATGCCGAGAAAGCGCTCGCGCCGCGCGGCGCCCGTGAGCACGACGACCCGCAGGTGCGGCGCGAAGCGCGCGAGCTCCCGCGCCCAGTTCGGCACCACGGAGGTCGGCGCCACGATGAGGGCGGGCTTGTCGAGGCGCCGTCGCGCCTTCTCGACGCACAGGTGCGCGATGGTCTGCAGCGTCTTGCCGAGGCCCATGTCGTCGGCGAGCACGCCGCCGGCCTCGAGCTCGCGCAGGTGCTGCAGGAAGGCGACCCCGGCGCGCTGGTAGGGGCGCAGCGTGGCGCGCAGGCCGTGGACCGTGGCGCCGAGCTCGGGCACGGGCTCCACGAGCCGACGCACGCGCCGCAGCACGGGCTCGGGCCCGGCGAGGCGAACGCGCCCGCGCGAGCCCGCGAGCGCACGCTCGAGCGACCCGAGCGCCGCGGCGCGCACGGCCGGGAAGGACAGGCTGCGCCCACGGCGCGGCACGCCCTGGTAGAGCTCGACGAGCACGCGCAAGAGCGCCGCGAGCTG
>JADLAB010000589.1 GCA_020848455.1 Polyangiaceae bacterium | reverse complement strand
GCCGAGTCCTCGAGTGTCATGTCGCCGCGGCGCGTGGCGTCCTCGACGGCGCGGCGCACCTTCTCGACGAGCCAGCGGTGGTCGTACTGCAAGAAGCCGAGCACCTCGGTCACGTCGTCGCCCTCGACCACGCCCTCGAGCGTGTAGCCGCCCTCGTCGTCGAGCTTCACGTGCACGGCGTCGGTGTCGCCGAACAGGTTGTGCAGGTCGCCGAGGATCTCCTGGTAGGCGCCGACGAGGAAGACGCCGATGTAGTAGGGCTGGTTGTTCGGCGCGTGCAGCTCGAGCACGTCCTTCACGTCGCGCTGGTCGATGAACTGGCTGATCTTGCCGTCGCTGTCGCAGGTGATGTCGGCGAGCACGCCGCGGCGCGTGGGCTTGTCCTCGAGCCGGTGGATGGGCATGACCGGGAAGAGCTGCTTGACCGCCCAGTGGTCGGGCAACGACTGGAAGACGGACAGGTTGCCGTAGTAGGTGTCGGCGAGCTCCTTCTCGAGGTCCTCGAGGTCCTCGGGCGTGGTCCCGGTCTCGCGCACGATGCGCAGGATCTTCTCGCAGCACGCGAGGAAGAGCCGCTCGACGCGCGCCCGGTCCTTGAGGTCGAGGTAGCCGTGCGCGAACAGCGTCGTGGCCTCCTCCTTCAGCTGCAGGGCGTCGTGATAGGCCTCCTGCACGTTCTTGCGCGAGATGCCGGTCCAGCAGTCGGACAGATCGTGGATCACGCGGTGGTCGTCCTCGGCCGGCGGTTCGGGCTGCCACCCCGTCAGCACCTCGTTCACGCCGAGGATGTCGAACACGAGCACCGAGTGGTGCGCGACCATGGCGCGCCCCGACTCGGTGATGATGTCGGGGTGGGGCAGATCGGCCTCGTCGCAGGCCTGCTGGATGAAGGACACGACGTCGTTCGCGTACTCCTGCACGGAGTAGTTCATGGACGAGTGGAAGTTCGTCTTGCTGCCGTCGTAGTCGACCCCGAGGCCGCCGCCCACGTCGAGCAGGTGCATGCCAGCGCCCATCCGGCACAGGCCCACGAAAATGCGGCTCGCTTCGCGCACGGCGTCCTTGTGCGCGCCGACGCTCGTGATCTGCGAGCCGATGTGGAAGTGCAGGAGCTCGAGGCAGTCGAGCATCTCGACCCCCTTCAGGAGCTCGACCGCGTTCATGAGCTCGGCCGCCGAGAGGCCGAACTTCGAGCGGTCGCCGGTCGACTCGATCCATTTCCCGGCGCCCTTGGCCGTGAGGCGCGCGCGCACGCCGATGTGCGGCTTGATGCCAAGCTCCTTCGAGATCTGGATGATGAGCTCGAGCTCGCGGAAGCGATCGACCACGATGATGGGCGTGCGGCCGAGGCGCTGGGCCAGCAGTGCCGTCTCGATGTACGCCTTGTCCTTGTAGCCGTTGCACACGATGTAGGCGCCGGGCGTGTCGAGCAGCGCGAGCGCGACGAGGAGCTCGGGCTTGCTGCCCGCCTCGAGCCCGACGCAGAGCGGCCGGCCGTACTCGACGATCTCCTCCACCACGTGGCGCTGCTGGTTCACCTTGATGGGGTAGACGCCGCGGAACTTGCCCTTGTAGCCGTACTCCGCCATCGCCTGGTTGAAGCAGCCGGCCAGGCCCTGGACGCGCGAGGCGAGGATGTCGCTGAAGCGGATGAGCACCGGCGTATGCAGGCCGCGGCGCTGCAGATCGCTCACGAGGTCGAGCATGTCGATGCCCGGCCCGTCGGGCCCGCGCGGCCGCACCTCGGCGTGGCCCTTCTCGTTGACCGTGAAGAGGCCGGCGCCCCAGTTCGAGACCTGGTAGAGATCGGCACTGTCGCGAATCGTCCAACCGCGCATGTTCGTGGCTCGCCTCCGCTCGCGGGCGCGCGCCTCGCGGGTTCGCGGAGGCCTGCCAGCCGAGCGCGCGATCTATAGCGTCTCGCGCCGCCTGGACGGCGCGAAAAGTGCGCGCGCCGTGCCGTGGGCGCCGGCGCGCGCCGCGGGGTCAGGCGCGCCGCGCGTGGCGGCGGCTCGCGACGGCCAGGCCGAGCCCGAGGAGCAAGAGGCCCGCGCCGCCGCCGAGTCCCCCGGCGCCCGGCGTGCTCGTCGTGCAGTTGAGCTTGAAGCCCGCCAGGCCGGCGAGGCTCCCGAGGTTGCCGAAGTCGCCGGCCATGTCCGAGAGGCACGCCGCGAGGTCGTTGATCGCGTACACCTCGCCGTCGCAGAAGAGGGCGCCCTCGCCCTCGCAGGCGAGCGAGCAGTTGCCCGCGATCTCGGCCTCGCAGCTCGCCTGGCAGTCGAAGCTCGCGTCCACGCTGCATTGCGCGTCGCAGCTCGCGCCGCACTGCGCGGCGCAGTCACCCGCGGCGACGGCCTGGCACTCGGCGTGGCAGGCCGCGCTGCAGCTCGCCACGAAGTCGGCCTGGCAGCCGGCGTCGGCGCCGCAGTGGGCTGCGGCCTGGGCGCCGCAGTCGGCGCTGCAGCTGCCCTCGCAGTCGATGCTGCCCTCGACCTGGCAGGTCGCGTTGCAGTCGGCCTCGCAGCTGCCCGTGCAGGTCGCGCTCGCCTGGGCGTCGCAGGCGCCCGCGCAGCTCGCCTGCGCCTCGGCGTCGCACGCCGCGTCGCACGAGGCCGAGAGCTCGACGTGGCAGCTCCCGAGCATCTCGAGCGACACGCCGCCGCAGGCGTCCGACGTGCCCGTCCCGCTGCCGTCGCCCCCCGCGCCGGCTCCGTCGGCGAGCGCGCTCGGTGCGAGCGCGACGAGCGCGAGCGCGGCGGCGGAAGAGAGGACGTGGCGGAGCGACTGGGGGCGGAGGGTGGTCTTCATGGCATGCCTCGATGGACGAAGGGATCCCGGCTCGGGACTTGTCGTGGGGGTGGGCGCGCGCCCTCTTGGCCGGCTCTGACCGGACCTCGGCGGTGCGCGCGCGCCTGCGCGTCGACGCCGCGGACCTTCCGCGTGGTGGCGTCAGCGCGTTCTCGGAAGGACAATGGGCCCTCCCTGCGCGGGTTATGAAGAAAAAGAACGGTACCCGTTCACGGGCGCGGGATGGCCGCGCGCGCGGACGCCGAGCCGCCTGCCGCGGAGCGAGCAGAACCACGGAGCTCGGCACGGGCTCGCGCGAGCCCGCGCCGCCGCGAGCCCGCCCTCACGGCCCCGTGAGCTCGGGGAAGAGCTGCTCGAGCCGGCGCGCGTAGGCGCTGCCCGGGTGGCTCGCCTCGAAGGCGCGCGCCGCGGCGAGGGCCTCGGGGCGGCGGCCCGCGCCCGCGAGCGCCTGGATGCGGATCATCTCGCGCTCCTGTCCGAGCGCCCCCTGCGGGTAGAGCGCGGCGGCGCGATCGGTGAGCGCGAGCGCGCGCCCTGGATCGCCGCCGAGGGCGGCGCGGGCTTGCTGCAGGAGCTCGAGCTCGGTCGGCTGCGGCTCGGCGCTCGCGGACGCCGCGGCGGAGGGGCTGGCGGCGGCGCTCGTGCTCGCGACGGCGCGCGCGGTCGCGCTCGTGACGGCGCTCGGCACCGCGGCGGACGGCTCGGCATCCGGACGCGCGCTCGTCTCGGCGCCGGGCGCCGCGCCATCCGGCCCGGCGCCGCTGCGGGACGTGGCGCCGGGCGCGCTGGTCGCGACGGCCGTCGTGGTCGCGGTGGTGGTCGTCGTCGTGCTCGGGCGCGTCGCTTGCCACGCCACGACGGCCGCGAGGCCGAGCCCGGCGACCACCGCGGCCACCTTCGCCGCGAGCCCGCCCGCCACGGTGACCGCGCCCGTCGCGGCACCCGCTGCGGCCGCCGCGGCCGAGCCCGCGGTGGCGGCCGGTCCGGCTCCGGGCCCGCCGCTCGTCCCGGGCCCCGGCCCGTCGGGCCCGCCGCCCGGGCCGCCGCCGCCTGGGCCGTCGCCGCCCGGTCCGCCCGGTCCGGCGGGCGGCGTCACGAGCCGTCCCCAGAGGCCCGCGAGCGCCTGCTCGCTCGGCAGCTCGTCGCGCCCCGCGGCGAGCGCGTCGCGCAGCAGATCGGGCTCGCCGGGCTCGTCGAGCAGGCGGGGCGGCTCGCGGTCGGGGATCATCGCAGCCCTCCACTCGGCGCGCCGGTGCGGCCGGCGCTGCGCGCCCGCTCGCGGTCTGCGGCCGCCTGCATCTGCTTGCGCGCGGCGTGCAGGCGCGAGTACGCGGTCTGGAGCGGACAGTCGAGGGCGGCGGCGATCTCGTTCATGCCGAGCTGTTCGATCTCGTAGAGGACGAAGACTTCACGCTGCTTCGGGTCGAGCTTGTCGAGGAGCTGGTCGAGCAGATCGCGCGCCCTGCGCCGATCGAGGGTCTCGCCTTGCCCGGCCTCCTCGGGCTGCTCGGGCAGCTCGTCGGTCGGGCGCTCGTGGCGCTGGTAGGCGAGGCGGCGGTGATCCCACGCCTTGCGCACCGCGATGCCGTAGAGCCAGGCCCGCAGCGGGGCGTCGGGCTCGAGATCGCGGAGCTTGCGGTGCACCACCACGAACACCTCCTGACACAGATCCTCCACGTCGGCGGGCGACACGCCGAGGCGGCGCAGGCAGCGCCACACGTAGGGCGCGTGCGCCACGAAGACCTCGCGAAACGCTGCCTCGGCAGGATCGGAGCGCTCGAGGGTGTCGGGCACGGATGCTCGTGGAATGGGTGAGGCTGGCCGCCGTTATCAGGGAAAGTGCGCGCCGACGGCGAGATCGGGGACGGCCATGAGCGGGCTCAGCCGGAAGAGCTCGACCGGCCGACCGGCGGCGTCGTGCGCCTCGAAGGGCGGACGCACGAGGGCGACCGCGCCCGCGAAGCCGAGCCCGACCGAGAACGGGCCCCAGACCCGGTAGCTCGCCCGGACGCGCGAGGCCGCGTTCACGACGAGCTGGTGCTCGGCGTAGTCCGAGCCATCGCCGTTCGTCCCATCGGCCCAGAGGCTGCCGAGCTGGAGCTCCGCGCAGACCGACAGCTCGAGGCCCCCGAAGCGGCGCGTCACCGGGCAGAGCGCGACCCCGGCGTGCGCCATCACGAAGTCGGCCGACGCGCCGTCGCGCTCCACCGGGCGCGGCAGGTAGGCCGCGGCCGTTCCCTCGAGGGCGATGAACCAGGGCGGCTCGACGACGAGCGCCGCCTCGAGCCCCGGGGCCACGGTCGGCAGGACGCCGAGCCCGACCGAGAGGCCCGCCCGCCCGGCGATGTGCCAGGGAGGCTCGGTGTCGACGGCCGGTGGCGCCGGTGCGGGGCCCGGCACCGGGACGTAGATCGGCACGAGCTTCGGCTCGACCGGGCTGGGCGGGGGCGGCGGGGGCGGTGGGCCGGAGAGGGCATCCGGATCGATCATGAGCGCGACCGCGAGCGCCACCGGCTCGTCGAGCGCGCGGCACGAGCGGTCGGTCGAGGGGATCTCGCGGCTCCCGAGCGGCTTGCCGCTGCGGTCGGCCATGGTGATGACGGCCCGCCAGCCGGCCGGCGCCGCGACGGGCTCGACGTGCCCCTCGACGGCCACGTCGGCCTGGGCCGCCGACACGAACACGCTCCGCCCGAGGAGCTTCTCGACGGCGCGCGCGAGCTCGCTCGAGCCGATGCAGCTCTCGGCGCCCGGCAAGCGCGACCAGCCGAGCGAAGAGCTCGCGGGCCCGTCGCCGCCCGGCGTCGGAGGGGCGGCACGCGCCGACGTCGCGCCGGACGCCACGGCCGCGCCGAGCGCGAAGGCGAAGGCAGGGCGTACCGGGCCGACCATGGGAGCTCCGCGGACCGGCGGCATGTTACTCCATCGGCCGGCCGGTGCGTCGCCGTCGGGCGGGCACGGCGAGCCGTGCTAGATACCGGGCCCATGCACTACCGCTTCGTCGGCACGACGGGCCTCAAGGTCTCGGCGCTCGCGCTCGGGACGATGACCTTTGGCGCCGAGGCGGACGAGGCGACGAGCGCGGCCATGTTCGCGCGCGCACGCGACGCCGGCGTCAACTTCTTCGACTGTGCCGACGTCTACGCGCAGGGGCGCAGCGAGGAGATCCTCGGCCGGCTCGCGAAGCCCTGCCGCCACGAGGTCGTCCTCGCGACCAAGGCGTACTTTCCGACGGGCAGCGACCCGAACGCGCGTGGCTCGAGCCGCTACCACCTGCGCCGCGCGGTCGAGCAGAGCCTGCGGCGGCTCGGCACCGACCGCATCGACGTCTTCTATCTCCACCGCTTCGACGACGCGACGGCGCTCGGCGACACCCTGCGGACGCTCGACGATCTCGTGCGGGCCGGCATGATCCTCTACCCGGCGGTGTCGAACTTCGCGGCCTGGCAGGCGGCGCGCGCCCTCGGCCTCGCCGAGCGCTCGGGCTTCGCACCGATCGTGTGCATGCAGCCCATGTACAACCTGCTCAAGCGCCAGGCCGAGAGCGAGATCTTGCCCCTGGCGCGCGCCGAGAAGCTCGCCGTCGTCTGCTACAGCCCGCTCGCCGGCGGGCTGCTCTCCGGCAAGTACGGGCGCACGGCGCGGCCCGAGGTCGGGCGCATGGTCACGAACAAGATGTACCAGACGCGCTACGGCGCCGCGTCGAACTACGCCGTCGCCGAGGACTTCGGCGCGCTCGCGCGCGAGCTCGGCGTGCATCCCGCGAGCCTCGCCGTCGCGTGGGTCGCCCACCACCCGGGCGTGACGGCGCCGCTCGTCGGCGCCCGCAACGTCGAGCAGCTCGAGCCGTGCCTCGCCGCCACGGACCTCGCCATGACGCCCGAGCTCTACGCCCGCATCGCCGCCCTGTCCCCCGCGCCGCCGCCCGCCACCGATCGCAACGAGGAGGCGAGCGCGCACAACTACGGGGCGCGCTGATGAGAGTCGTCAGTTTTCGGTTCTCAGTTTTCAGTCTTCAGTCTTCAGCTTGTCGGCCGAGCACGGCCCTCCGGGCCGAACCGGGCCCGCGCCGCGTGGCCGCCCGTCGGAGCGCGCCTCGCGCGCGGCTGCGGCCGAAGGGGCAGAGCCTCTCCGACTGAGAACTGAACACTGACGACTGACAACTGAAGATTCAGTTCGGCGCCGCCTCGCCGCCGCCCGCGGCCTCGTCGGGCGGGACCTCGTCCGTGCCGAGCGGGGCCCGGCGCAGCAGCGCCCAGCCGATGGCGACGGGCACGAGCACGAGGGCCGCGATCGCGGCCGTGTTGAGCGAGATCGCGACCGAGCTCGCGACACGCGTC
>JADLAB010000588.1 GCA_020848455.1 Polyangiaceae bacterium | reverse complement strand
CCGTGGCGGGCTCGCTCGCGAAGAAGAAGTACGTGCCCACGACCTCGGGCACGCTCCCCACGCACACGCCGCTCTTCGTGGGCCTGCTCGTCGGCACCGTGCTGCTCGTCGGCGCGCTCACCTTCGTCCCGGCCCTCGCACTCGGCCCCATCGTCGAGCACCTGCAGATGGTGGGCGGCGGCTGAGGCCCGGAGTCCACGACCATGAGCACTCGGGCGGGCGGCGCGAAGAGCCCCTGAGGCGCGGCCCGCGCAGGTCCCCGAGGAACGGCGCACGACATCTGTTAGGCTGCGGCCATGCGGAAGGTCGTAAGGATGTGGGCGTGCGTCGCGCTCGCGGCGTGCTCGAAGGGCGGCAGCGAAGAGGCCGGCAGCGGTGGCAGCGGCGCCCACGGCGGCAGCGGCGGCAGCGGCGCCGACGGCGGCAGCGGCGGCAGCGGCGGTACGCCCGCCGTCTGCGGCGACGGCCTCGTCCAGCCGGGCGAGGAGTGCGACCTCGGCGCCGGCAACGACGACGGGGGCGCCTGCACCACGAGCTGTCACGATGCCGCCTGCGGCGACGGCTTCGTCCAGTCCGGCGAGGAGTGCGATCTCGGGGCGGCGAACGCAGACACGGCCGCCTGCACCACGAGCTGTGGGAACGCGACGTGCGGCGACGGGCTCGTCTTGGCGGGCGTCGAGGCCTGCGACGACGGCGATCTCGTCACGGGCAACGGCTGCAATCCCGACTGCGTCGCCTCGGGCACGCTCCTCTGGGAGGTGGTCCTGCCGGGCGCGTTCGAGCGCTGGAACGGCATCGCCGCGGGCCCCGACGGGGTCGTCGTGGCCGGTGAGCAGAATGGCCACGTCGTCGTGCGCAAGCTGAGCCACGCGGGCGCGGACGTCTGGACCAAGACCTACAACGGACCCACCGGCACGTCACTCGCCAAGGGCGTCGCCCTCGAGTCGGACGGCGATGCGCTCGTCGTCGGCTCTTCGACCTACACGGCGGGCAACTCGAACATCCTCCTGCTCCGGTACTTGCCGGACGGCACGCAGGCGTGGGTTCGGGCCTACGACTACGGCCAGAACCTCGACGACGTGGCCAACGCGGTCACGCCCGCCGCGAACGGGGACTTCTACATCACGGGGCGCGTGGGCGTCGGGGCGAACCAGACGAACTACCTCGCCAAGCACCGGACCTCCGACGGCTCGACGGGCTGGCAGGCGACGTTCACAGGCGGCCCGCTCGCAGAGGGCACGGCCCTGGCGCCCCTGCCCGACGGCCTCGTCGCTTGCGGCTACACGTTCAACGGCACGAACGAGCACGCCTGGGTGCGCCGCTACACCGACAACGGCGCGAGCAGCACGCTCGCGTGGATGGGCGACTTCGGGACGCCCGTCAACCAGGACGACCTCTGCAACGCCGTCGCGGTCGACGCAGCCGGCACCGTCGTCGCCGGCGGGTTCGCGCCGTACTCCGGCCAGGCGAGCGATCTCCGCTTGCATGCGTTCGCCCCGACGGGCGTCGTCTTGTGGTGGCTCGCGCTCGACGGCGCCAGCGGGCTCGGCGCGGCGGCGCGGGGTCTTGCGGCCGATCCGAACGGCGACCTCGTGTTCGCCGGCTTCCAGGCGACCGGGGCCTCGAACGACGCCTGGGTCGGGCGCTTGCCCCCGAACCCTCCGAACCCCTCGGTCACGCTGTGGAGCCAGACCTACGACAGCCCGACGCACGACCACGACGCCGCGACGGGCGTGAGCCTCGCGCCGGCGGGCGAGATCTACGTCGTCGGCGTGACCTACGGCACGGGCGCGGCGACCTGGGTGCGGAAGTACGCGCCCTGAAGGGCCGCGACGCGATCGCGCGGCGTCGCGTCTTCGCCGTCCGGGCGAGCGCCGCGGCTCATAGGCCGCCCATCTGCGCGATGGTGCTGAAGCAGCCGTCGGATGCCAGCGCGAGAAGCCTGGCCTCCTCACCGCTCGCGGTGCGCGAGGCCGCGTAAGCAAGAGACCGAGGAGCGTCATGTGCGGCCTCGCGCTCAGGCCCGGAACGCGTCCGCGATCGCCTGCGTGTCGATGTACTCGCGGTGGGCGCTGATCCTCATCTTCGCCGTCGGTGGAGCCATCCTGGTCTGCGCGCGACAACACGAGCAACGCCACGGCCGCGAGCGGCAGCGCGACGGCCGCGCGGAGCGCCGCGCCGTCCGGTGGCGCGTCGAGCGCGGCCGCGGCCGCGGACGGCTCGGTCGAAGCCGCCGCGGAGCTCGCTCGGCTCACGCAGATCACCTCGACGAGCAAGTGGAGCACGCCGGAGTACGACAAGGCGAGTGATCACCAAGTCGGACGAAACCACTGCGAAGGGAGCGGAGAGCTGATGGCTGGGAAGGTGTGCTTCCACGTGACGACGTCGCTCGACGGCTTCATGGCACCCGAGCCCGTGCCTTACGAGGATCTGAAGCAGATCCACTCCGCGGCCTCGGCCGGGGTGACCCACCCGACTTACACCGTCGGCAAGCGGAAGCCCGCGCCACGAGACGCCCGCGCACGCGCCCGCGTACGCCCCCGCACCCGTCCGCGCGGCGTCACGTGCGCGGCGGATTCAGCAGAGCCATGGCGCGCCACTCGGAGCCGTAGCGCTCGAACACCACGACGAACGGCGTGAGCAAGCCCGCATCTGCCTCGCTCTCGGTCTCGCGAACCACCACCCACGGTTCGCGCTCGAGCTCCCAGCTCTCAGCGGCCGCGCTGAGAGCGCTCGGTCACAAGACGAACGGAATGAGCCTCTTCGTGCGCCGCTCGTACGCCGAGAACTCGTCGCCGTATCGCTCCCTCAAGTAGCTGTCTAGCCTGGGCACATTGAAGAAGTAGAAGAACACGAAGAGAAACGCGGGCACGAGAGACGCGTAGCCGTTGTGGGTCACGCAGGCGTAGCCGCTGACCCAGAGGAGATCGCCGAAGTAGTTGACGTGTATGGAGGCCGCGAACGGGCCGCGTGTGTAGAGCTTTCCGCGGTTTTCGGCCCGAGCCTTCCAGCGATGGCGCTGGTACTCCGAGAACGTGTTCAGGAAGGAGCCACCGATGAAGAGCACGACTCCGGCGATCTCGAGCGCGCCGAAGGGCACGGAGGCGGACCGCGCCATGAGCGGGAATCCGAGCAGGTAGAGCGCGAAGGCCATCGGAACCGAGAGAGTCTCCTCCCACGGAACCCTGCGCTTCAGGAACACGAACAGCGTCAGGAGGAAGCGCGCGAAGACGACCAGGTTGAAGGCGAACAGCGTCAGGTTGCGGAGCTCCGAAGGTGTCGTGCCAAAGGCGCGTACGCTGGGGAGCCCATCGGCGAAGAGGACCCAGTAAGAGACCCCGATCAGCACCGTCTCCGCGAGAAGGATTACGAGCTTCTGGGGCGTGCTGGAACCCTTGCTGCCGTACATATCCATGGGACCTCCACATGCGCCAGCCATCGTGCCGTGGCGAGTCGAGTCATGCCCCGGCTTGCTTTGGGGGGCCGGACAGAAGACCCAGCTGGTGCATGAGCGCGAAGCGATCGGGCACGCCCCAGTGCTCGACGATCTTGCCGCCCTCGAAGCGGCACACGTCCATGACCGTGATCGTGAACGACTTCCCGGTGGGCGCGAGTCCCATGAACGGACCCTGATGCGTCCCGCGGGACGTCATGCGTGCCCAGACCTTGTCGCCGCTCGTGATCATCTCATCGATCGTCAGCTTGAGATCCGGCATGGCCCTGCGCAGACCAGCGATCGCCTGCTTGAACTCGGCCAGCGTCGACGGCAGGCCGTACTGATGCTCTTGGATGGTGGGTGAGAAGCACTCGTCCCATGCGTCGAAGTTGCCGCGGTTGAAGCCCTGCTCGATGACGCGCCGGAAGACCTCGGTGTTCGGTGTCGTTTCCATGTCCTTCTCCTTGGTGTTCGAGTCCGATCGGGTCGTTGACTTCGGATGAAGTACAACTATAATCAATATAGGTCAACATTATCGGATGAGCAAGCCCAAGAAACGCCGGTCCTACGACGCCTCACGGCGGCGCCTCCGCGCCGAGGAGAGCAGGGAGCGTGTGCTCGACGTCGCCCGCCGGCTCTTCGCCACGCGCGGATACGCCGAGACCACGATCGAGGCGATCGCCACCGAAGCGGATGTGGCGGTGCCCACCGTCTACGCCGCGTTTCAGTCGAAGCGGGGCGTGCTGTCCGCTCTCATGGCCCGTCTCGTCTCGGGCGAGCCGGGAGCACCTCCGCTCCTGCAGACAGCTGGGCCGCGCCGGGTGATGGCCGAGACCGATCCACGGCGCATGCTGGCGCTCTTCGTCGCCGACCTCAGCGGGGTCCAGGAGCGCGTCATCCCGACCTACGAGGTCATGAAGAGCGCGGCGCGAACCGAGCCCGACGTCGCCGAGCTTCTGGCTCGCATGCAGGCGTATCGCTTCTCGAACATCGAGACCGTCCCGGCGAAGCTCGCCGAGTCGGGCGCGCTCCGGCCTGGGCTTTCGGTCGAAGACGCTGCCCGAACGATCTGGGCGCTCGCGAGCCCGGAGGTGCGGCAGATGGTCCTCACGTTCGCGGGCTGGTCCGGAGAGCGGTATCGAGCCTGGCTGGAGGAGACGCTCGCGGCCGTTTTGTTGCCACCCGCCTCGAGCGGGGGTTCCAAGCCCACGTAGGCGTCGACACGCCGAGCGCCGGCGTGGTGGGGAGCGGCAGGCGATGCGTGCAGGTGCCAGCAGCCGCCGCGTCCGCGCCATGGCAAGGATCAGTCGATGCTCTCTGCGCTCTTCTCTCGGCCCGAGCTGTGCGCCGCGCTGGCCATGTTGGCGGGTGTGCTCGCGCAAACGCTGGCACGCCATCTGCGGGTCCCAGGCATCGTCGTCCTGCTGGCGGCAGGCGTTCTGCTGGGCCCTGACGTGGCGAACGCCATCCGACCCCAAGCGCTCGCCGAGGCGCGGCCGGCGCTCGTCGGCTTCGGCGTCGCGGTCATCCTGTTCGAGGGCGGCCTCAACCTGAAGCTCAAGGTTCTGCGTGCCCAGGCGCTCGTGATCCGGCGGCTCGTGACGGTTGGAGCCGTTGTGACGGCGGCGGGCGGTGCCCTGGCAGCGCGTCTCATGATGGGCTGGTCGTGGACCGCGTCGGTGCTGTTCGGCACGCTCGTCATCGTCACCGGGCCCACGGTCATCACGCCGCTCATGCGCCGCATCGGCGTCAAGCCCCACCTCGCGAGCATCCTCGAAGCCGAGGGGATCTTCATCGACGCCGTGGGCGCGACCATCGCAGTGGTGGCGCTCGAGGTCGTCGTGGCGCCGAAGCACGGGGTCGTCGGCATGGCCATCCTCGGGTCGCTCGGCCGGGTTGGCACCGGCGCCCTCGTCGGCTGCGCGTTCGGTGCGCCGCTCGCCTTCGCGCTGTCGCGTCGCCTCGTGGCCGACGGCCTCGCGAACGTGCTGGCGCTAGGCGTCGCCGTCACTGCCTACCAGCTGAGCGGCGCGATCCTGCCGGAGAGCGGCATCAGCGCGGCCATCATGGCGGGGATCATCGTCGGCAACGTCAAGAGCCGGCAGCTCGAGGAGCTGACGACGTTCAAGGAGCAGCTGACAGCGCTGTTCATAGGTACTCTGTTCATCCTGCTCTCGGCCGACGTGCGGGTCGCCGACGTCGTCGGCCTCGGTTGGCCGGGTATCGCGACCGTCGGGGTCTTGATGTTCGTGGTGCGGCCGCTCGACGTCGCGCTGAGCGCTTGGCGGACCGGGCTCAGCGTGCGTGAGCAGCTCTTCATGTCCTGGGTGGCGCCGCGTGGCATCGTCGCTGCGGCCGTCGCCTCGGTCTTTGCGTCCGACCTCGACGAGGCCGGCATCGTCGGCGGGGCGCAGCTCGAGGCGCTCGTGTTCCTGGTCATCGCGATCACGGTCACCGTCCAAGGGCTCACCGGCCGACCGCTGGCTCGCCTCCTGCGGGTGCTACGCGAACCTCGCTCGGGCTACCTCGTGCTCGGTGCCAATCCGCTGGCGCGCCACCTGGCGCGCAGCTTGAGGGATGCCGGCGAACAGGTGCTCTTGCTCGACACCAACGCCGACGCGTGCGCGCGCGGGCGCCTCGAAGGGCTCGAGGTGCGGTGCGAGAACGGGCTCGACCCCGCGATCCTCGCCGCGTCGCAAGTTGGAACCCGTGCGCACTGCGTGGCACTGACCCCCACGGAGAGCATCAACTGCCTCTTCGCGCGCAGGATCAAGGACGAGTTTCCCGGTCCCGCGCTTCAGGTCGCGCTCGACGCACGCGAAGGTGGTGTGACCCCGGCGATGGCGAAGGCGCACGGCTATGCCGTGCTGTTCGGGGGTGAGAAGACCTTGGCCGCGTGGATCGAGCGCTTCGCCGACGGCCAGGTGAGACTGGAACGCTGGAGGGTCGGTGGCAGGTACCAGGTCGCCGAGGCCTTCGCGGTGCTCCCGCGGGGCAGCGTCCTTCCGCTTCTCGTGCGGCGCGGCACCACGGTGAAGATCGTGGACGACGCCGTCACGCTCGAACCCGGCGATGAGCTGGAGGTCGCGCTCGGAGCCGCGGACTCGCAGGTCGCCGCACAGAACGCGCTCCGCCTCGCGCTCGGGCAACGCGCCAGTGACCCGGGCCGTCCTAGCAGACTCGGCGCCTCGGGATGATGGTGCGAGCGGCAGCGTGGCGTGGCGGCGCCACACCGCCGCTCCGCGGAGCTTGGTGACCAGGAGGACACCCGCGCCGATCACCGCGGCCGCCGCACGACCCGCGCCACAGGAGCGCGATGCGGCCCGCTCCCGAGCTGCGGGCGACGACGTGACCGGCTTACCGGGGCGGCTCGACGAGCCCCGGGTAGAGGGCCCGGACGCAGGTGGGGCACAGGCCGTGTGTGAACTCGGCCGCCGTGCGATCGCGGATGTAGGCCTCGATCGGGTGCCAGCGCCCCTTGTCGTCGCGGACGTTCTTGCAGCCAGCGCAGATGGGCAAGAATCCCCGCAGCACCTTGTTCTCGTCGAGCGCTCGCTGCAGGTCGGCGATCAGTGCCTCGCGCGCGGCTTCGAGCTGGCGCGTCGCCGTCATGTCGAGGTAGATGCAGCGCACCACGCTGTCGGAGAGGTCGGCGTTGAGCACGACTTCGATCGGCTCGCCGTCGCGCCGGCGCAGCTTCAAGGACAGCGACTCGACGTAGCTGCTGTCGCGATGGGCGACCGCGAGCTCCGCGAAGGCGAAACCGGGCGAGCAGACGAAGTCGTCGAGGCTACGCCCGAGCACGTCGTCGTCGCGGTACCCGAGCGATCGACGAAAGGCCTCGTTGACCCGGAGAATGCGGCCACTCGCGTCGAGCACCAGACAGCCGACCGGCGCGCGCTCGAAGAACGTCCAAGGAGTGTCGGGGTGATCTCGGTGCGAGGTCTCGTGCATGGCCTACCTCCGGGCGGCAGGAGGGCCGCGGCACTTCCCGACGCTCAGGGATTGTTTGGAACGGCAACGAAGATGTCAACTCGAGCGCCGCCATCGGGCGTCGCCGGGCGCGCCAGCACGGCGCGAAGCCGCAGGCGGAGCGACGCTGCGATTCGAGCGGGGGCGGCGCAGGGCGGCCGGCGGCCCCAAGCCGTGTGGCCGGCTCTGGGGCCGCGCCGGAGGAACTCGACATGACCGGGCTCGAGTGGGTCGGAGCGGGGCTCGCCCTCGTTCTCATGGGCTACTTGTTCGTGGCGCTGCTCCTGCCGGAGAATCTGTCATGACCCTCGACGCCGCGTTGCAGGGTGTCGTGTTCCTCGTGGTGTTGACCGCGCTCGCGCTGCCGCTCGGCAGCTACATGGCGCGGTCTACGCCGGAGGAACAGCACCCGCCGTACGAGATCGTCGACGTCGCCTCCGTCTCGCAGCCGGCGCTGTCCGTCCAGGCGCACCCGGCGGCCGAACCGTCGGCACCGCTCCGCTTCTTCGGCCGGGCTGCCGGCAACGCCCGCGCCTATCACCGCGGCCGCGAGCGATGACCGCACGTTCTTGCGCGTTCGGCGAGATCGACGAGCGCGTGCCGGTGAAGGAGTGACGCGAACACCGCGCGCGGGCGCAGGCTCGCGTCACCGGGTCGTGACGTTCGCGCCGAGCGTGGTCGTCGCCTGCAGGCGGGAGGTGTCGCGCACGCCCTTCTGGAAGAGCTCGGCGTTCGCGACGTCGACGCGGTTGTCGAGCATCACGAGCAAATGCGACGTGGCTCGCAGGCCGAGGGTCAGGGTGGCCGTGCCGAGCAAGGTGTCGCGGCCGGTGGCGGTCATGAGCCCGTCGGCGTCTCGCAGCACCTCGCCGCGGAGCGCGGCGTAGAAGAGATCGCTCGGCTGGAGGCGAAGCGCCAGGCTGGCGCCGTACCACCCCACGAAGCGCGTCTCGCTCGAGCCGAGCCCCCCGCCGTGCGCCGAGGGTTCCCGCGCCAGCGCCGCGCGACCTTGAGCCTTTCTTGATGCCCGCCCCCCGAGACTTGACGCCCGGTTGAAGCGCCAGCGCCTAGGTTTCCCCGTGAAGGTGCCCCCATGGACCCCTACCGGCAGAGCGACAGTCACGAGACCGCGGCGTCCGAGCGTGCGCGCTCCGGCGACGACGTGGCCGTGCACCTTGCGCTCTTCGGCATGGGGTGCATACCCATCGTGCTCGCGCTCGTGCGCGGTGGGTCGTGGGGCGTCGAGCCGACGCTCGGCTTGCTCCTCTGCCTGTGGGTCGCCCTGGCAGCCCTCCGGCAGCGGCGCCTGGGTCGACGCGGGGCCTGACGCACCGGGCAGGGCAGGAGAAGATCACCCATGGATGCGCTCTACGTGGCGGTAATCGTGGTGTTTTTCGGCGCCGCCTGGGGATTCGTGCGCCTGTGTGGCCGGCTCTAGGGCCGCGCCGGAGGAACTCGACATGACCGGGCTCGAATGGGTCGGAGCGGGGCTCGCCCTCGTTCTCATGGGCTACTTGTTCGTGGCGCTGCTCCTGCCGGAGAAGCTGTCATGACCCTCAACGCCGCGTTGCAGGGCGTCGTCTTCCTCGTGGTGTTGACCGCGCTCGCGCTGCCGCTCGGCAGCTACATGGCGCGGGTCTACGCCGGCGAAGCACGCTTCGCGCAGCGCATCCTCGGGCCGGTCGAGCGGCTGCTCTACCGCGCGGCGGGCGTGCGCGAGGACGACGACCAGAGCTGGAAGAAGTACGCGGCGTGCCTGCTCGCGTTCAACCTGCTCGGCGCGCTCGTCGTCTACGCGCTCGCGCGCCTGCAGCAGAGCCTGCCGCTGAACCCTGCGGAGCTCGGGCCCGTCTCGCCCGAGGTCTCGTTCAACACCGCGGCGAGCTTCGCGTCGAACACGAACTGGCAGTCGTACGGCGGCGAGTCGACCCTGAGCCACCTCACCCAGATGCTGGGGCTCACGGTGCAGAACTTCGTGTCGGCCGCGACCGGCATGGCCGTGCTCGTGGCCCTGGTGCGCGGCTTCACGCGGCGCAAGGCCGACGGCATCGGCAACTT
>JADLAB010000587.1 GCA_020848455.1 Polyangiaceae bacterium | reverse complement strand
TCGAGTCCGAGCGTGCGCGTTTTTTGGCCCGGGGCCGAGGCGCCTGTTAGCGCAGGGGCGAGGTTTCGCGCTCACCGCCGGTGCGGCGTGGCGCGGCGCCGGGAGCGGTCGCGCCACGGGGCGCACGCTCCCCAACGCGAGTGACACGTGGCGCGGCATGCGGTATGGCGCGGCGGGCGTTTCCCACACGGAGCATGAAGACCCGCCGAAGCCACGGACTGCACACCGAGCGGCCTCACAGGCCGAGCGCCCCACAGGAGGAGTCGAGATGAGCCACCGGCGTCGGGTCGGCGTGGTGATGGGGGGATGGTCGGGCGAGCACGAGGTGTCGCTCCACACGGGCACCGCCGTGGCCAACGCGCTCGCCGAGCGCGGCCACGACGTCGTGCGCGTCGTCATTCCGCACGCGGAGCCCGGCGGCGGCGCGCGCTTCGATCTCGTCGCCACGCTGCGCAAGGCGCGGGTCGACGCGGCGTTCCTGGCCCTGCACGGCCGCATGGGCGAGGACGGCTGCGTGCAGGGGCTGCTCGAGATCGCGCGCATCCCCTACACCGGCTCGGGCGTGCTCGCGAGCGCGCTCGCGATGGACAAGGTCAAGAGCAAGGAGCTGTTCCTGCTCCACAACGTCCCGACGCCGCCCTACTACGTCGTGCCGGTGTCCGAGGCCGGCCGCGACGCCGAGGCCGTGCACCAGAGCTTCGGCTTCCCCGTGATCGTGAAGCCGCGCGGCGAGGGCTCGAGCCTGGCCTTGACCAAGGCGACCTCGCACGCGGAGCTCGACCGCGGCCTCGAGGCGGTCTTCGCCATCGACGACTACGCGCTCGTCGAGCGCTTCATCCAGGGCGCCGAGGTGACGGTCGGGATCCTCGACGGCAAGGCGCTCGGCGCGCTCGAGATCGCGCCCGCCGGCGGCATGTACGACTACCACGCCAAGTACACGCCGGGCCGCAGCCAGTACTTCATGCCCGCGCGGCTGCCCGCGGCTCGCTACCAGGGCGTCTGCAACCTGGCCGTGCGCGCCGCCGAGGCGCTCGGCTGCAGCGGCGCGGCGCGCGTCGATCTGCTCGTGACCCCGGGCGAGAACGAGTACGTGCTCGAGGTCAACACGCTGCCCGGCATGACGCAGACCAGCCTGTTGCCCAAGATCGCCGCGGCCGCGGGCTACGACTTCGGGGCGCTCTGCGAGGCCATCCTCGCGTCGGCCCGCGTCCACACGCCGCAGCGCACCCCGCAGGCGCGCCCCCACGCGACGCCGATGGCACCCGCCGCGGCGGAGCTCGGCGCGCGGCGGCTCGCGCGCAGCGCCTGAGCACGCCGCGCGAGGCCCACGAAACGGCCCCCGGGCCAGGTGGGAGTGTGTTACGGCGGCGGCGCGCTCGCCCCCGCGGCCCTGCGGCCCCGGCTGGCAGCGGGCGCAGGATGCCCGAGCCATGACGCCTGTCGAATCGCTCCCGAGTGGCCTGGCCACGGACGTGGGCGCCCCTGCGCACCACGAGCCGCGCCCCCGCACGACCATCATCGAGCCCTTCAAGATCAAGGTGGTGGAGCCCATCGCCCTGTCCACGCCGACCCAGCGGGAGGCGTAGCTCGGCGAGGCCCAGTACAACCTGTTCACCCTGCCCGCCGAGCGCGTGACCTTCGATCTGCTCACCGACTCGGGCACGGCGGCCATGAGCGCCGCGCAGTGGGCCGCGATGATGATCGCCGACGAGTCCTACGCGGGCTCGCGCTCCTTCTACCGCTTCGAGAAGGTGGTCAAGGCGCTCACCGGCTTCAAGCACGTGATCCCCACGCACCAGGGGCGCGCCGCCGAGCGCATCCTGTTCCAGATCACCGTCAAGCCGGGCACCACGGTGCCGAGCAACAGCCACTTCGACACGACGCGCGCCAACATCGAGTACGACCGCGGCGAGGCGCTCGACCTCGTGACCGCCGAGGCGCGCGACACCGCCGCGCCGCTGCCCTTCAAGGGCAACATCGACCTCGAGCGGCTCGACACCGTGTGCCGGGAGCGCAAGGGCCGGATCCCGCTCGGCATGATCACCATCACCAACAACACGGGCGGTGGCCAGCCGGTGAGCCTCGAGAACCTGCGAGGCTGCTCGGCGGTGCTGCGGCGCCACGGCATCCCGTTCATCATCGACGCCTGCCGCTTCGCCGAGAACTGCTACTTCATCCAGCAGCGCGAGCCCGGCCAGCAGGGCCGCTCGGTGCGCGACATCGCCCGCGAGGTCTTCGCGCTCGCCGACGGCTGCACCTTCAGCGGCAAGAAGGACGGGCTCGTCAACATGGGCGGCTTTCTCGCGTTGAACGACGACGCGCTCGCCGCCGAGGCGCGCAACCTGCTCATCCTGACCGAGGGCTTCCCCACCTACGGTGGCTGCGCCGCGCGCGACCTCGAGGCGCTCGCCGTCGGGCTCGAGGAGGTGCTCGACGAGCGCTACCTCGCCTACCGCATCGCGAGCACGCGCTACCTCGCCGAGCACCTGGCCGCGCTCGGCATGCCCGTCGTGGAGCCGCCCGGCGGGCACGCGGTCTTCATCGACGCCCGCCGCGTGCTGCCGCACGTCCCGGCGCACGAGTACCCGGGCCAGGCGCTCGCCTGCGAGCTCTACCGCGCGGGTGGCATCCGCTCGTGCGAGATCGGCAGCGTGATGTTCGGCAAGACGCGCCCCGACGGGAGCTTCGAGCCGTCGCGCCTCGAGCTCGTGCGCCTCGCCCTGCCGCGGCGCGTCTACACCCAGAGCCACGTCGACTACATGCTCGAGGTGTGCGCCGAGGTCGCCGGCCGCACGCGCGAGCTGCGCGGCATGCGCATGACCTACGCGCCGCCGTTCCTCAAGCACTTCACCGCACACTTCGAGCCGCTGTAGGACGCCGGGCGCCCGCGGGTGCCCGGCCGGGTTCCGGGTGCAAGAGCGCCCTGCCTCGACTAGCGTCGCCGCATGCGACGCTCCCTGCTCGCCCTGGGTGTCCTCGGTCTCACGGCGTGCGGCAGCGGCTCGGGGGGGGCCGCGACGAGCTCGAGCGCCACCGCGGCTGCGAGCGGCACCCCGAGCGCGGCGCTCTCCGCGACCGGCACCTCGAGCACCGCCACCTCGTCGTCCGCAGCGGCGACCGGCGACGACCACAGCGCGGCGGCACGCGCCTTCGTCGAGCTCCTCGCGCGCGGCGCGTGGGACGAGGCGCTCCTGCGGGTGACCGCGCAGGCGCGCGCCGCGCTCGACGCGGGCAAGCTCGCGGAGGGCTGGAAGGCGGCCGTCGGCGCCCACGGCCCCTTCGTCGCGGTGCGGGGCAGCGACCGCGAGGTGCGCGGCGACCGGGAGGTCGTGACCGTGCACGTCGCGCTCGCCAAGGGCACGATGGACGTGCGCGTGGGCTTCGCGGGCTCGGCCGAGGTCGCGATGCTGCGCGCCTCGCCGGCCGAGGGCTCGTGGGAGGCCCCCGCCTACGTCGACGCGAAGAAGCTCGAGGCGCGCGAGGTGGCGGTCGGCGCACCCGACCGCGCCCTGCCCGGCACGCTCACGCTGCCGAAGGGCGAGGGTCCGTCGGCAATCGTGCTCCTGGTCCACGGCTCGGGCCCCGGCGACCGCGACGACTCGGTCGGCCCCTCGCGGCCCTTCCGCGATCTTGCCGAGGGGCTCGCGAGCCGTGGCATCGCCGTCCTGCGCTGGGAGAAGCGGACGCGCGATCAGGCCTACCTCGCCGCCATCCACGTGAGCCCCGCCGACCTCACGGTGAAGGAGGAGTACCTCGACGACTTCGCGGCAGCGGTCGCCTTCGCGAAGGAGACGGCGGGAGTCGATCGGAAGCGCATCTTCGTCGCGGGTCACTCCGAGGGCGGCTGGCTCGTGCCGTGGCTGCTGCGCGACCACCCCGAGCTGTCGGGCGGGATCGCGCTGGCCGGCCATGCGCGCCCCTTCGCCAGCATCCTGCCGAAGCAGATCGAGTACCTCGGCAAGCTCGCGACCGGCGGCCCGGACGATCCGAGGCTCGGCGCCCATCTCGAGCTCGTCAAGAAACAGTGCGCCCTCGCCCTCGATCCGAAGCTCGCCCCCGACACGCCGGCGAGCGATCTGCCGCTCGGGGTGCCGGCCAAGTACTGGCTCAGCCTGCAGGGCTACGACGCCGTCGCGACGGCGAAGGCCCTGCGGCACCCGCTGCTCATCCTGCAGGGCGGGCGCGACTACCAGGTGACGGAGGCCGACGACCTCGAGCTCTGGAAGAAGGGCCTCGCCGGCAGGCCGGACGTGGTGCAGAAGGTCTACCCGAAGCTGAACCACGCCTTCTTCGCGGGCGAAGGCATGGCGACTCCGACCGAGTACGAGACCGTGGCGGGCCACGTCGACGCGGCCGTCGTCGAGGACATCGCCGCGTTCGTCGGCAAGTACGGCGGCGAGAACCGCTAGCGCTCCCCCCGGCGACGGCGCCGGCCAGGGGCCATGACCGCCACCTCCGGGCGCCTGCCGGGCGGGAGGCGAAATGAGGTGTCGCGGACCGGGGCGCTCTGATTTAGGTTCCGCGCATGCGAACCTCGCTCCTCGGCCTCGTGCTCGTCGCCGCCACCGCCACCGCCGCCTGTGACAAGGCCGCGAGCACCTCCGCCACCGCCTCGAGCGCCGCCGGCAGCCACAAGCCGACGACGACCGCCGCTGCCTCCGCTTCGGCACCGGCGCCGGTCGGCAGCGCCGCGCCGAGCAAGTGCGGTCCCGGCGAGGGGCTCGAGGGCGACCGATGCGTCCCCGTGGTGGCGCCCGACAAGGTCGGCGCGCTCGCCGAGGAGGCCAAGAAGCTCGCCGACCTCGACGCGCAGTTCGAGAAGCTCGAGAAGGTCAAGGCGGTCCTCGTGCTGCTCGACCTCTTCATGAAGTCGGACGCGTGGAAGACCGCCGAGAAGGCCGAGCCCTCGCTCGCCGGGGCGGCCACGGTCGTCGCCTCGCTGAAGGACGCGGTGAAGAAGCTCGAGGGTCTGCGCTCGTCGATCAAGAGCAGCGGCGACCTCGTCAAGGGCCTGGCCGACACGCTCGCCGGCACCGAGGCGGGCCGCAAGGTGGTCGCCGAGGCCGCTCAGCTCAAGAGCGAGATCAAGAGCAAGCTCGACGACGTCGCCAAGCAACTCGAGTCGGTCGGCCAGGATTTCTCGTCGCAGGTGGTCGAGCCGGCGCTCGCAGAGTTCGAGAAGGTCGAGGTGTGGGTCGAGGCGGTGTGCGCCGTCGCCGTCCTGTCGAGCGACGCCGACCTGAAGAAGGGCTGCAAGGAGATCGACGCGACCACGAAGCAGGCCAAGGAGTTCCTGGCCGGCGTCAAGGACATGCCGGCCCAGATGATGCGCGAGCTCACGGCAGCGCTCGAGAAGAGCCTCGGCGAGCTCGTGAAGGGCACGGCGCTCGAGAAGGCGCTCGGCGCGCCGGGCGCGAGCGCGGCGCCCTCGGCGAGCCCTGCCCCGTCGGCGAGCCACTGACCGCCGCGACCCGCACCGCGCCCGCATGAAGCGCTCCGGCAAGCTCCGTCGCGGCCTCGCGCAGGCGGCGCTCGCGGCGCTCGCGGGCGCGTGCACGCCCGCCGCGCCGGCCGGCCACCCGGAGGCCGGCAGCACCGCGGTCGCACCCGTCCCCGTGCCCGACGCGCCCTGGCGCACGCCGGCGAGCGAGGCCGCGGGCCAGGAGCCCGCGACCGACTCGCCGCCCGTGCTCATCCGCGGCGCCAAGCTCTACCTCGGCGACGGGACGGTGCTCGCGCGCGGCCACGTGCTCCTGGAGGGCGGGAAGATCCGCGCCGTCGGCGCGGGCGACGGCGTGGCGCCCGCGGGCGCGCGCGTGGTCGACGCCGCGGGGAAGTTCGTCACGCCGGGCCTCATCGACGTGCACTCCCACATCGGCGTCTACCCGCACCCCTTCGTCAAGGCGCACGAGGACGGCAACGAGGCGGTCGAGCCGGTCACCGCGGGCGTGCGCGCGCTCGACGGCTTCTGGCCGCAAGATCCGAGCATCGAGCGGGCCGTCGCGGGCGGCGTCACGACGATGCAGGTGCTGCCGGGCTCGGCCAACCTCATCGGCGGGCGCACCGTGACGCTCAAGCTGCGGCGCGCCTCGACCGGGCGCGCGATGCACTTCGCCGGCGCGCCCGACGGGCTCAAGATGGCCTGCGGCGAGAACCCGAAGCGCGTGTACGGCGACAAGGGCCGCGCGCCGCAGACCCGCATGGGCAACGTCGCCGGTCAGCGCGCCGCCTTCCTGAGCGCGCGCCGCCTCATCGACGAGTGGGACAGCTGGCGCACGAACGAAGCCCACCGCCGGGCCAAGGCGGCGCGCGAGCTCGAGCGCTACCGCGGCGAGCAGCGGGAGCGCGACGCCGCCGAGCGGGCGTGTCGCGAGGGCGACGACGACGCGTGCGCCGCCATCCGGGGCAAGAAGCCGCCCGAGGCGCCGGAGCCGAGCGAGCCCGCCCTGCCGCCGCGTCGCGATCTGCAGCAGGAGACGCTGGCGGGCGTCCTCGAGGGCAAGATCCTCCTGCACGTGCACTGCTATCGAGCCGACGACATGGCGGACGTGCTCGCGCTCGCCGACGAGGTGGGGGCGCCCGTGCGCGCCTTCCACCACGCGCTCGAGGCCTACAAGATCCGGGGCGAGCTCGCGCGGCGCGGCGTCGCCGTCGCCACCTGGGCCGACTGGTGGGGCTTCAAGATGGAGGCCCTCGACGGCATCCCCGAGAACCTCGCGCTCGTCGAGGCCGCGGCGGGCCGCGCCGTCGTGCACTCCGACTCCGAGGAGGGCATCCGGCGCCTGAACCAGGAGGCGAGCAAGGGTCTGGCGTCCGGCCGCCGCGCCGGCCTCGCGCTCACCGAGGAGGGCGCCATGCGGTGGATCACCCAGAACCCCGCGTGGGTCCTCGGCGTCGAGGACCGCGTGGGCACGCTCGCCGTCGGCAAGGACGCGGACGTCGTCGTGTGGGACGCCGACCCGTTCTCCGTCTACGCGCGCGCCGCGCTCGTCTTCATCGACGGGCTCGAGCGCTACGACGCCGCCCATCCGGGCGCGCCGTGGAGCGACTTCGAGGCCGGGGCCGACGAGCCACCGCTAGAGAAGGCGGAGCCGTCGCCTCCGGCGCTCCCAGCCCCAAAGGGCACGGAGGAGGACCAGCAGCCATGATGCGCCGTGCCCGTGCGCTCCTCGCCGCCGCCGCGCTCGCCACGCTCGCGGCGAGCCCCGCGGCCGTGGCGCAGCCCGCCCCGCCGGTCCCCGCGGGCGGCGCGCGGCTCGCCATCGTGGGCGGCGAGCTGTGGCAGCCCGACGCCGAGCCCGTGAAGGACAGCGTCGTCGTCATCGTCGACGGCGTCGTGCGCTACGTCGGCACCGATCGGGCACAGGCCGCCGGCGCCGAGCTCGTCGACGCCACGGGCCAGGTGGTGACGGCGGGGTTCGTCGATCCGCTGACGCAGATCGGCCTGCTCGAGATCGATCTCGAGGCCTCGACGCGCGACACGAGCGCCGCGGATCCGGACCCGGTGCGCGCCGCCTTCCGGGCCGCCGACGCGTACACCCCGCTCACCGACCTCGTGCCGATCGCGCGCCGCGAGGGCCTCACCCCCGTCGGCGTCGTGCCGACGGGCGGGCTCGTGTCGGGGCAGAGCGCGTGGGCCGACCTCGACGGCAACGAGGCCGCCCGCGCGCTCGCCGTGCCGAGCCTCGCCCTGCACGTGCTCCTCGACGACGCGACGCACGAGACCGTCCGCGAGAGCCACGCGAGCTCGCTGCTGCGCCTGCGCGAGCTCCTCGACGACGCGCGGCTCTACCGGCAGAAGCGC
>JADLAB010000586.1 GCA_020848455.1 Polyangiaceae bacterium | reverse complement strand
GACGAGCAGGGCCGGGGTCAAGAGCGGCAGGCGCTTCTTCAGCGGCGCCAGCAGCAGGCCGAGCCCGAGGCCGAGCCCGAGCAGGGCCGGCACGGTGCCGAGCCAGAACGCCGCCATCACGAGGGCGCCGCCCCACGGCGACGCCGTGCCCGCGGCGCTGACCACGAAGGCCCAGAGCCAGCCGCAGGGCAGGAGCGAGGTGAGCACGCCGAGCGCGAGCGCGCGCCACACCGGCGGCCGCCGGCTCCACGCGGCGTGCGCGCGGGCGAGCAGGCGCGACAGGCCGGCGAAGCGCGGGCGCCGCCCGAGCGCGTGCAGGCGCGCCCCGAGCGCGCGCGCGAGCGCGACGCCGCCGAGCGCGACCATCGTCGCGCCGGCGAGGACCGGCGCCGCGTCGGCGATGCCCGCCGTGTCGCCCGCGAGCGCGACCGCCGAGCCGAGCGCACCGGCCGCGGTACCGAGCGCGAGGTAGGCAACGAGGCGGCCCGCGTGGTAGCCGAGCTGCGGCAGCCACCGGCGCGGCGCGCTCGGCGCCGCGCCCCCGGCGGCCAGCGCCACGAAGCCGCCGCACATGCCCGCGCAGTGCACGCTGCCGGCGAGGCTCGCGCCGACGATGCCCACGAGCAGGGCGCTCACGGCTCACCTCCTGCCGCCGCGAGCTCGACGCGCAGCACCTCGGTGTACTTGGCGTCGGCCCACAGCGCCACGAAGCGCAGCTCCCACAGGCCGGGCCGGTGTGCCGCGAGCGGCGCGCGGTAGCGACCGTCGCCCGCGGGCGCGAGCTCGACCCGCACCTTGTCCCCGGCGCGCGCGTTGGCGAAGGCCTCGAGCGAGAGCCGCGCCTCGGGGATCGGCGCCCCGGCGCGGTCGCGGAGCGTCGCCACGACCTCGACCGGCGCGTCCGCCGCCCCGGGGAGCGCGAGCGGCTCGACCGTGACCCGCCAGCCGAGCGCCGCGTTTTGCGCACGCTGCCGGGCGGTGTCGTCCCAGGCGAGCTCCTTCAGGTAGTAGTTCTCCTCGACCGCGAACGAGGGGTCGCGCACCGCGATCGCCACCATCACGAGCAGGCCCGCCACCGGCGCGACGATGAGGAACGCGAGGAACCACGGCCAGCGCCGGGCACGCCGCGCGAGCAGGGCGGCCTCGGCCTCTTCGGGCGGGGCGGGCGCCGGTGCCCGTGGCGACACCGGTGCCGCGGCCGCGCGCAAGAGCGCGTTCATCGCCTGGCTCCGGCCGCGGGCCCGAGCAGCCGGTAGCGCTCGCGCGTGTCGAAGCCACGCTCGTCGCGCACCCGGAACACGACCTCGCGCGAGCCCATCTTGAAGAGCGCCGCGGGCGCCACCACGAACACGCTCGTCTCGGCGCTGTGCTCGGCAGCGACGAAGAGCGGGTTCTCGGGCGCGATGAGCTCGGCCTCGGGCAGGCCCTCGAGCTCGATGTGGTAGCTCGTGTCCGTTGCGCCGCGGTTGGCGACCTTGATGCGGATCTGGTTCGAAACGGACCCGTCTTGCGTCAGCGCGAACGGCGCTCCGAGGCCGCGCAGCACCGTGACCTTGGCCGGCTGGCGCAGCACGAGCAGCGCCACGAACGCACCGAGCGCGGCGGTGAGCAGGACCGGGTAGAGCACGAGGCGCCAGCGCAGCCCCTTGTG
The DNA here is from genome assembly GCA_020848455.1 of Polyangiaceae bacterium. Lineage (GTDB taxonomy): Bacteria > Myxococcota_A > Polyangia > Polyangiales > Polyangiaceae > JACRDA01. The sequence goes on along the minus strand of JADLAB010000586.1, from coordinate 10,311 downwards.
CGGTACGCCGGCGAGATCGTCCTGCGAGCCGTAGCGCACGAGGCCGCGCGGCCGCTTCAGCTTGTCCATGACGGCGTCGCACGCGTCGATGCACTGCGTGCAGTGCACGCACTCCATCTGCAGGCCGTCGCGGATGTCGATGCCCGTCGGGCAGGTGACGACGCAGGCCCCGCAGTCCACACCGTCGCCACGCTTCTCGTCCGCGAGCGGGAGCCGCTTCGGGTGCTTGCCGCGCGGCTCGCCGCGCACGGCGTCGTAGCCGACGGCGAGCGAGCGCCGGTCGAGCAGCACCGACTGGAAGCGCCCGTAGGGGCACACGACGGTGCACGACTGCTCGCGGAACAGGCCGAAGTCGAGCAGCATGAGCCCGGTCGTGACGAGCATCACCACGAAGCCCGCCGGGTGCTCGGCCGGCGACTCCGTCACCCAGTGCGAGAGCGCCTCCGTGCCGACGAAATAGGCGAGAAAGGTGTGCGCGAGGTAGACCGACAGCAGCACGAAGACGGCCAGCTTCAGCGCGCGCCGCAGCGAGCGGCTCGCGGACGTGCGCTTCGCGCGCCGGCGCGCGTCGCCCTCGATGAGCCGCTCGAGGGGGCGGAATACGAACTCGAGGTACACGGTCTGCGGGCACGCCCAGCCGCACCACACGCGGCCGAGCAGGGCCGTCACGAGGAAGATGCCGAGGAAGAGCGCGAGCAGGAGGAAGAGCAGCAGGACCGTGTCGGTCGGGAAGAAGGTCGTGCCGAAGAGCGTGAAGCGCCGCGCCGGGATGTCGAGCAGCATGAGCGGCTTACCGTTCATGCGCAGGTAGGGGATGAGCGTGAAGAGCGCGATGAGGACGTAGGCCGTGACGCGGCGCGCGGTGAGGAAGCGGCCGGGGCTCGGCTTCGGCTCGAGCCAGCGCCGCGAGCCGTCCTCGTTCATCGTGGACAGGACGCGGCCCGGGGGGGCCAGGAACGGCCCCGTGCTCCGCCCCGCACGGTGCGCGCCGACGCGGCTCACTTCCAGGACACCTTCGGGGTCTTCTGGCCCTGTGGATCCTTCGCGCCCGCGGGCTTCGTGCCGTAGAGCGTCGCCACGTACGCCGTGACCGCCACGATCTCGTCGCGGCCGAGGGTGGGGCGCTCGCCCGCGCCCCAGGCGATCATGCCCTTGGCCGGCACGCCGTCGCGGATCGTGTCGAACATGCCCTGGAGCGTGCCGCCGGTGTTGATCCAGCTGTCGTCGGTGAGGTTCGGACCGACGCCGCCCTGACCCTGCGCGCCATGGCACGACTGGCAGCGCGAGTCGTAGATCGCCTTGCCCGCCGCGGTTCGCGCCGGATCCGCGTAGGCCGCGGCCAGCGTGGCCTCGTCGGCCACGATGGGCTCGAGGGGCGGCCGCGCGGCGCGCGCCTCGGCCTCCTCGGCGGCGTACTCGGCGACGACGCTGCGCCCGCCGCCCCCCATGTGCATGTAGATGAAGTAGAAGGCCGAGAACACGACGGTGACGAGGAACAGGGCCGTCCACCAGCGCGGCAGCGGGTTGTCGTACTCCTCGATGCCGTCGGCATCGTGACCGCGGATGATCTGGTCCTCCGGTGTCTTGCTCATGGTGCCCTCCGCTCGGCCGCCTCGCCCGCCGGCGCGCCGCCCGCGGCGACGCAGGGCTCGCCGTCATGGAGCGGCAGCTCGCTCGCCTTCTGCCAGTAGGCCTTCTTCCGCCACACGAGCACGTAGAACAGGATCGCGCCCGCGAGCGCGAGCACGATGATGGTCGCGACCTCGGTGTAGAGGCTGAGCCCGGCGTGCGACATGGTCTCGCGCAGCATGACTCACAGCTCCTTTCGGTCGGCACCCCGGGCGCCCTCGGGGGCGGCCGCCTGCAGGCGCTGGGGGGTCGCCGGCGTGGGTGCGTTCTTGATGTCGGTTCCGAGGCGCTGCAGGTACGCGATGAGCGCCACGATGTCCTTGTCGCCCAGACCCTCGGGCCCGCCCTGGGTCACGATCTCGCGCGCGATGCCGTCGGCCTGCTCGCGCGCGAGGGCCTCGGCGTGGTCGACCGCGTCGCCGTAGGGCACGCCGATGCGTGCCATGGCCCTCACGCGCGCCGGGATCGCGGCAAAATCGATCGGGTCCTCGAGCATCCACGGGTAGGCGGGCATGATCGAGCCCGGCACCACGCGCGGGTTCTCCATGTGGGTCACGTGCCACAGGTGGTTGTACTTGCCGCCGACGCGGTGCAGATCGGGCCCGATGCGGCGCGAGCCCCACTGGAACGGGTGGTCGTACACGAACTCGCCCGCCTTGCTGTACTCACCGTAGCGCTCGGTCTCGGAGCGGATCGGCCGCACCATCTGCGAGTGACAGTTGTAGCAGCCCTCGCGCAGGTAGACGTCGCGGCCGTAGAGCTCGAGCGGCGTGTAGGGGTGCACCGCGGCGATGGTGGGGATGTTCGACTTGATGAGGAAAGTCGGGATGATCTCGAAGAGCGAGGCCACGACCACCGCCACGGTCGTCAACACGGTGAAGGTGACTGGCAGCGCTTCCCAGCGCCGGTGCCAGCGGGCCGCCGCGATGCGCTGCCAGAGGCCGCCCTTCACCGGCTCCGGCTCCGGCGCCACCTTCTCGAGCGCCGGGGCCTCGTAGACCGGCTCCGCGTACTGCGCCGGGCGGCGCAGCCAGGTCATGACGAAGTTGACCGCCAGGAGCACCATGCTGCCGAGGAACACGAGCCCGCCGCCGAGGCGCACGAAGTACATGATCCGCAGCTGCTGCACCGTCTCGACGAAGTCGGGGTTCGCGAGCCGGCCGCTGTCGTCGAACTGGCGCCACATCAGGCCCTGCGTCACGCCCGCGACCCACATCGACACCACGTAGAGCAAGAGGCCCACGAGCGCGGTCCAGAAGTGGATCTCCATGAGCTTCTTGCTCCACATCGCCTTGGTCTGGAACAGGCGCGGCCCGAGCCAGTAGAGCATCCCGGCGATCATCAGGCCGTTCCAGCCGAGCGCGCCGCCGTGCACGTGGGCGATGGTCCAGTCGGTGTAGTGCGACAGGGCGTTGACGCTCTTGATGCTGAGCAGCGGTCCCTCGAAGGTCGACAGGCCGTAGAAGGTCACGCCCGCGACGAAGAACTTCAGCACCGGATCCTGCGCCACCTTGTTCCAGGCGCCGCGCAGCGTGAGCAGGCCGTTCACCATGCCGCCCCACGACGGCATCCACAGCATGAGCGAGAACAGCATGCCGAGCGTGGCGGCCCACTCCGGCGTTGCCGTGTAGTGCAGGTGGTGCGGGCCCGCCCAGATGTAGAGAAAGACGATCGCCCAGAAGTGCAGGATCGACAGCCGGTACGAGAAGACGGGCCGGTCGGCCGCCTTCGGCAGGAAGTAGTACATGAGCCCGAGGAAGGGCGTCGTGAGGAAGAAGGCGACGGCGTTGTGGCCGTACCACCACTGCATGAAGGCATCCTGGGCGCCGGCGTAGACCGAGTAGCTCTTGAGGGGGCCCGCCGGCACCTCCAGGCTGTTGAAGATGTGCAGGACGGCGACGGTCACGATGCTCGCGATGTAGAACCAGATGGCGACGTAGAGGTGGCGCTCGCGGCGGCGCCACACCGTGCCGAAGAAGTTGACCGCGAACACCACCCACACGATCGCGATGGCGAGGTCGATGGGCCACTCGAGCTCGGCGTACTCCTTGCCGGTCGTGAAGCCGAGCGGCAGGGTCACGGCTGCGGACACGATGATGAGCTGCCAGCCCCAGAAGTGGAGGCTCGACAGGGCGTCGCTGAACATGCGGGCCTTGAGCAGCCGCTGGCTCGAGTAGTAGACGGCCGCGAAGAGCGCGTTGCCCGCGAAGGCGAAGATGACCGCGTTCGTGTGCAGCGGCCGCAGCCGACCGAAGGTGAGCCAGGACTGGCCGAGGTTGGCCTCGGGCACGACGAGCTCGAGCGCGGCGATGACACCGACGAGCATGCCCACGATGCCCCAGAGCACCGTGGCGGCGGCGAACTTCCGCACGATGGCGTCGTCGTACTTGAAGGTCTCGATGCGGACACTCATCCGGCACTCCTCGGTCGGCGCGCTCGCGCCCGTCGTTCGCGGCGTCGGCCGTCACCGGATGTGCGACCTCGCGCGGAATCGGCGGCCGCACGGCTGCAACCCGCGTGCCGCCGTCGGGCCCGCGCTGGCACGCCGCTCGCCAGGGGCGGCGTCGCCGTCGATCCGGCGCGAATCCGCGGCGCGCCGCGCCTCCCTGCGGTGCCGGCGCGACCCTTGGGGCTCCCCGCGGGCCGGTGGGATCGGCTGGCTGGGAAGATCTTGCGCCGGGTGGGATCATTTTGCGCGCCGGCGGCGCGGCGCGCGCTGCGGGCGGGGTCCCGGGCTCGGCGCCGCTCAGGTCGGGCCGACGAGCCCGTAGCGCTGCACGCGGGTGAACAGGGTGCGGCGGTCGATGCCGAGGATCTCGGCGGCGCGCGAGCGGTTCCAGCCGGTCTCGCCGAGCACGCGCTCGATGTGCGCGCGCTCGATCTCGTCGAGCGTGGCGAGCGTCGCGGCGTCGCGCGCGCCGCTCGGCTCGGACGTGGGCGCCGTGCGCAGGGTGAGCCACCCGGGCAGGTTCGCCTCGTCGATCGTCGGGCCGCGCGCACGGAACAGCGCCTGCTCGATCGCGTTGCGCAGCTCGCGCACGTTGCCCGGCCACGCGTAGCGCGCGAGCGCCGCAAGCGCCGCGGCCGTGAAGCCCTTCGCGCGCACGCCGGCCGCGTGGGCCACCTCGACCAGCAGGGCCTCGGCGAGCAGCGGGATGTCCTCGGCGCGCTCGGCGAGCGTCGGCAGCGGCAGCACGAGCGCCGCCAGCCGGTAGAAGAGATCCTGCCGGAACTGGCCGGCGCGCACCAGGGCCTCGAGCGAGCGGTTGGTCGCCGCGATGACGCGCACGTCGACCTTGCGGGCCAGTCGTTCGCCCACGCGCCGCACCTCACCCTCCTCGAGCAGCCGCAGGAGCTTCGGCTGCTGCGACAGCGGGAGCTCGCCGACCTCGTCGAGGAACAGCGTACCGCCCTCGGCCTCCTCCACGAGGCCCGGCGAGTCCTGGGTGGCACCGGTGAAGGCGCCGCGCTTGTGGCCGAAGAGCTCCGACTCGAAGAGGGTCTCGGGGATGGCGGAGCAGTTCACCGGCACGAAGGGGCCGTTGGCGCGCGGACCGCTCGCATGGATGATGTGCGCCGCCAGCTCCTTGCCGCTGCCCGTCTCACCGGTGATGAGCACCACCGTGCGCAGCTCGGCCGCGCGCAGCATGTCGCGGCGCGTGGCCTGGGCGCGCTCCGAGCGACCGAGGTAGCGCTCCGGCCGGTAGAGGTCCCGCACCGTGCGCTCGAGCCGCTGCAGGCGGCGCCCCATGGTGAGCTCGGCGGTTGCGTGGCGCAGCACCACGGCCGCTTCCTCCACCTTGAACGGCTTCGTGAGGTACCAGTACGCCCCCTCGCGCATGGCCTCGACCGCGTCCGAGATGGCCCCGAACGCGGTCATGAGCACGACGCGCACCTCGCTCACGCGGCGCAGGAGCTCGGTCATGAGCGTGCGGCCGTCCATGCCGGGCATGCGGATGTCGGCGAGGACCACGTCGGGGCGCAGGCCCTGCTCGACCAGCAAGAGCGCCTCGGCGCCGCCGGTCGCCGTCGAGACGGCATAGCCCAGCCGATCGAGGTGCTTGGCGAGGATGTCGACCATCTTCGGGTCGTCGTCGACGACGAGCACGCGCACGTCGCGGGCCTCGTTCACGGCGCCTCCTCGTCGCTCGCCACGGGCAGAGCTACCTCGACGAGCGCGCCGCCGAGCGCCGACTCGCCGACGTGGATGGCGCCGCCGCAGTCCGTGACGATGCGGTTGCACACCGTCAGGCCGAGCCCGGTGCCATCGGGCCGGGTGGTGAAGAACGGGTCGAAGATGCGCTGCCGCAGCTGGGCCGGAATGCCCGGACCGTCGTCGCTCACCGCGAAGCGCACCCGGGCGCGCTCGCTTCGATCGTCCTCGGCGCTCCGGACCACGGGCGCGACGCGGATGTGGACCCGGCCGCGCTCGGGCGCGGCGGCGAGCGCGTTCATGAGCACGTTGAGCAGCACCTGGTGCAGCGCGTCCTCGCTGATGTCGACTGCTTGCAGCTCTGCCTCCACCTCGACCTCGCAGCGGACTTGCCGCTTGTCGAGCTGCAGATGCAAGAGACGCACCACGCGCTCGACCGCGGCGCGCGGCTGCGTGGCGCCGCGTCGTGGGGTGCCGCCGCGCGCGAAGCCGAGCAGATCCGACACGAGGCGGCGGATGCGATCGGTCTCGTCGACGATGCTGACGAGCTCCGCGCGGCGCGGATCGCTCGTCGGCAGGTCGAGCAGCAGGTACTCGGTGGAGGCGGAGATCACGTTGAGCGGCGTGCCGATCTCGTGGGCCAGGCCGGCGGCGAGGCTGCCGACCGCGGCGAGCTTCTCGCTCCGGATCATCTGTTGCTCCACGCGCTCGCGCTCCGCCACGTCGCGCCCGATGGCGGACACGCCGGCGAAGCCCCACTCCTGCTGCAGCGGGGTCCAGGTCGTCTCCACCACGACGCGCCGGCCGGAGCGGTGGCGCAGCGTCTCGCGCACGCTGCCGAGGCGCCCGCCCGCGCGGGCGCCCTCGAGCAGCTCGGCGGCGCGGGTCTCGCAGAGCAGGTGGGCGAGATCGAGCGCCAGGGCCTCGTGCGCCTCGTAGCCCAGCATCGCCGCGGCACCCTGGTTCCACGAGGTGATGCGCCCGTTCGCGTCGGCTGCGAAGATGGCGTCGGCCGAGGCGCGCACGAGCTCGCCGAGCGCCTGCTCGCTCGTGCGCAGCAGCGAGCGCAGGCGGGCGACCTCGCTGAGATCCTCCACGATCGTCTGGTAGCCGCACACCTCGCCCCGGCCGTCGCGGATGACGGTCGTCGACAGTGCGGCGGGCACCTCGCGCCCGTCGCGCGCGACGAGCGTGGTCTCGCGGCGCTCGCCGTCCGTGGCCGCGTGCGCCGTGGCGCGTGGCCACACGGCGAGCTCGTCGCGGCCGAGGATCTCGTCGACGTGGTGGCCGAGGATCGCCGTCATGCCGGGCGACCAGCTCACGATGCGACGCCGGGGGTCGACCACGTACATGCCGTGACCGGCAGCGGCGAGCGACGACGACAGCCGCTCCCCGACGAGCGCCGGCGATGCCTGGAACGCGAAGTCCGTCAGATCGACGAAGCTCTCGAGCACGTGCGTGAGCGCGCCCGAGGCGTCGCAGATCGGAATGGCGCGCACGCGCATGACCCGCCGCGCCTCGCCGGGCGCCTGACGCTCGCGGTAGCCTTCGTGCGCCTCGCCCGTCCGGAACACGAGCACGGGCAGGCAGTCGCCGCAGCGCGCGCTGCGCCCCCAGTGCGCCGCGAAGCAGTGCGAGCCCGTGGCGCAGTCACGGCGCTCGGCCGTGGCCCCGCGCTGGTTCGTCCACACGAGCCGCAGGCCCCGGTCGACGAGCGACACGCCCACGCCGAGGCTCTCGAGCACGTCGCCGAGCGACGCGAGCTCTCGCGACCACGTCTCCACGCTCATCGCGCGCAAGCGTAGCGCGCTCCGTCGCGAGCGGCAGCGCTGACCCTCACGGTACGGGAGGTGGCCGGCGCGGCGCTCGGGCGGCGCAGCTGCGCGCCGTGGCTTGACAGACCTGCGTGCCGCGATAGAGGTGGAGACTTCATGACGCTCGGCTCGAGCCGTGTCGGCTGCCCGCTCGGGCGGCGCGCCGCGGCGCGGGCCAGAGGTCTTCCGCCGCAGGCGGGGGCAACGCGCGAGTGCCCGTGCGCATCGTGGCGCCGGGCGTGACGACGACAAGGCGCTCCCCACGTCGTGGGGCGCACAGGCGACGAAGGATCTGCCATGTACTCCATCACCCCGAAGCTCACAGCGACCGGCATCCCGACCACCTACTACAACCTCTTGCCCGACATCGGCGTGCCGGGCAGCCCGCCGCTCGACCCCGCGACCCAGCAGCCGGTCGGCCCCGACAAGCTGGCGGCCCTCTTCCCGATGGCCCTGCTCGAACAGGAGATGAGCGCGGCGGTGCACATCCCCATCCCGGAGGAGCTGCTCGAGGCGTACGCCGACTTCCGGCCGACGCCGTTGCGGCGCGCGCGGCGCTTCGAGAAGGCGCTCGGTACGCGCTCGGCCATCTACTACAAGTACGAGGGCGTCTCACCCGTCGGCTCGCACAAGCTCAACACCGCGCTCGCCCAGGCCTATTACAACCGCGAGGCCGGCGTGAAGCGCATCGCGACCGAGACGGGCGCGGGGCAGTGGGGCACGGCGCTCTCCTACGCGTGCCGGACCTTCGGTATCGCGTGCAACGTGTACATGGTCAAGGTCTCGTACCATCAGAAGCCATTCCGGCGCACGATGATGGAGCTCTATGGCGCCTCGGTGCACGCCTCGCCGTCCCAGGAGACCTCTTACGGACGTTCGCTCAGCGCCTCGCACCCCGATCACCCGGGCTCGCTCGGCGTCGCCATCTCCGAGGCCATCGAGGACACGGTCACGCACCCGGGCACCAAGTACGCGCTCGGCTCGGTCCTGAACCACGTGCTGCTGCACCAGACCATCATCGGGCAGGAGGCCCTGGCGCAGCTCGACACGCTCGGCGTGTTCCCGGACGTGGTCGTGGGCTGCCACGGCGGCGGCTCGAACTTCGCCGGCATCGCGTTTCCCTTCGCCAAGCACAAGGCGAACGGCAAGGACATCGAGATCATCGCTGCCGAGCCGGCGAGCTGCCCGACGCTGACGAAGGGCGAGTTCCGCTACGACCACGGCGACACGGCCAACATGACGCCGCTCATGAAGATGTACACCCTCGGCTCGGGCTTCGTGCCCGACCCGATCCACGCCGGCGGCCTGCGCTATCACGGCGCGGCTCCGCAGGTGAGCGAGCTGCTCGCGCGCGGGATGATCGCGGCGCGCGCCTACCCGCAGGGCGTGACCTTCGATGTGGCGCGGACCTTCGCCGGCGCCGAGGGCATCATCCCCGCGCCCGAGTCGGCGCACGCCATCGCCGCGGCGGCCGAGGTGGCGCGCGAGGCGGACGCGGCCGGCAAGGCGCGCACCATCCTGTTCAACCTGTCGGGTCATGGGCTGCTCGATCTCGGCGCCTACCAGGATTTCCTCGCGGGCAAGATCAAGTAGCCGCGGGGCGCGCGGGCGCCTTCGCCTCGCGGGCGCCCCGCGCTACGGCTCTGGCGGCGCGCCGGGGAAGGCCGCGCCGCCCGGGGAGCGTTGCGAGCCCTTCGTGCTGCGCACCTGCCGAGATGAGCGCGCTCAGCCGCCCGGGCGCGGGGCGCCGCCGTCGAAGAAGCGCGCGGCGTTGTCGAACAGGATCTGCCGTTCGACCTCCGGCGGCAGGCTCAGCGCGCGGATGTGTTGCCACTCGGTCGCGTACGGGTAGGGTAAGACGGGAAAGTCCGTGCCGTACATGATGCGCGCCGCATGGCGCAGGATGAGCTCGCGCGGCGGCGCGACGTCGAAGTGCCCGGCGAGCACCATCGCCGTGTCGGTCATGAGCAGCGGATGGCGCTCGAAGAGCGCCGGCAGGGCGTCGTGCTCGTCGTGGGCGAAGTGCGGCACGACGCAGCGCAGCCCCGGGTGCCGCTCGAGCATGCGCGCGATGCGCGCGACGCCGCTCACCGCCCCGCAGCCCGCCGGGTACCCCGGGAGCTCGGGCGCGCGCCCGGCGTGGATGACGACGGGCAACCCGCGCGCGGCCACGAAGTCGAGCACGGGTGCGAGCGCCGGCTCGTCGGGCGGCAAGCCCATCACGTGGCAGTGGAGCTTCAGGCCGCGCAGGCCGTGCTCGTCGAAGGCCTCGCAGAGGATGTCGCGGGCGTCCGGGTCGAAGGGGTGCACGGCGGCGAGCACGACGGCCTCGGGGTGGCGGCGCGCGTAGGCGCCGAGGAAGGCGTTGAGCGGCCGGGCCATGCCCGGCTTGTGGCAGTACGCCATGGCGACCCAGCGCCGCACGCCCTGGGCCGCGAGGTGGGCGGCCGCCGCCTCGCCGTCGAGTTGCTCCACGATCGGCCAGGCGTGACGCTCGAACCAGCGCACGATGGCGTCGTAGAGCCGCGGGGGCCAGGCGTGGGTGTGCACGTCGAAGAGCTCGGGCACGTCCGCGGGCCGCGCGGTCTCGCACGGCTCGCTCGGGGCGGTGGCTCGGCTGGTGCTCGGCGCTCGGATCACGTGCCCTCCACGGCAGAGGCGCAACATAGCAGCGCGCGCGGGCCGCCCGCACCCCGCGTGCCGGCCGCTTCGTTG